>NZ_BAABDI010000006.1:0-169508 GCF_039539545.1 Hymenobacter antarcticus
GGAACGGCCCCACCTGGCCCTGAATTACTTAACCCCCAATCAAGTCCATTTGCAAGGAAAAAGCCCCGCCGGAAAATCCGAGCAGGGCCCTTGCCTTATTCCTGTCAACATATAGCCGGACGAGACACTTATCGACCCTGCGATTTACTCCTCGTGGTACGACACCAAGTCGTCGATAGGGGAGCGGATGATTTTACCAACTTCCATGCCGTGGCCCCGGGCCACCTGCGTCAGCACGTCGCGGAAATTATAGCCTACCGAGCCCACGCAGTTAAACGTATATTCCTGGTAGCGCGGATAGTGCAGCACCAGATTCTGAAAAAACGTCTCGAAGCCGTCGAGCACTATTTCGCGGCAGTAACTCACGTTGTTGTGGTCGTAGGCAAATTTGGCGAAGCTGGCCAGGAAGCGGTTGGGCAGCGGCTGGTTATAGAGCCGGTCCAGAATATCGTTGCGCGAGCCCAGGTTGTAGGTTTCGCGGAACGTTTCCTGCAGGCCATCGGGCAGCAGGCCGCGCAAGTAGTCGCGCAACAGCCGCTTACCAAAAAACGACCCCGACCCTTCATCGCCCAGGAAGTAGCCCAGCGAGTCCACGTTGTAGGTAATCTTCTCCCCATCGTAGAGGCAGGAATTGGTGCCCGTGCCCAAAATGGACGCAAAGCCGGGCTTGCGGCCCAGCAAAGCGCGCGCCGCGGCCAGCAGGTCTTCCGTCACCTTCACTTTGGCATTGGGAAACAGCTGCCGGAGCGCCGCCGCAATCACCTCTGCTTTCTGGGCCGACGATACGCCAGCCCCATAAAAGTGAATTTCGTGGACCTGCTCATGCGGGAGGGTATCGGGCAGGTGCTGGGTGAGCGAAGCCGCGATGGCCGCCGTGTCCATAAAATCGGGATTGTACCCCTCGGTATTAAAATACACCCGGTTGTGTGCGTCATCGAGCTGGCACCAGCTGCACTTGGTTGAACCGCCGTCTGCAATCAGAATCATACGTAAATTGAACAGGTAAATGGGGAACGAAAGTAAGGATTGTAACGCACTTGCCGTGCAACCGTACCAGAAGTATTTCTAACGACAGAAATTAAATGTCAATCCTGGAAATAAAAGCGTTGTAAAAGCTTTAAATTGCCGCATTGGTTGCTATTTTTACCAAGATTCAGGGAGTTCATTCTTGAGACTTCAAAAAAAATGCCCCCTGGAAATCAGATTTTGTTTTTTACCCACCTTTTTTTAATTTTTCACAAAAATGAAAAAACTCTTTACCCTCGCGGCCGCTGGAACCTTGGTTGCAGCGTCAATTAACGCCCAGGCACAGGTAGTGCTTGATGGTGTTATCAATGCCACCGAAATCGGTGCCGGCAAATACGTTTCGCTTGGCCGCTACACGGCTCCTCACCCTGCCGGTTTCGGCGATTGGGGCCTCCTGCAGATGTACGGTGCCAACACTGGCACCAAACTGCACCTGGCCCTGGCTGGCACCATGGAGCGTAGTGGCAACGGTTTCGCTTTCTACATCGACCTGCCCAACGCTACCGGCGTTCCGGTTGGTACGGCCCTGCCGCCCATTGTTTCCGCTATCCCTGCCAATGACAATACGTTCACGCGTGGCGGAGCCCGCCTCGACTTGCAGGCTGATATTGCCTTCAACCTGAAAGGTGATGCCGCCGGGCAGATTCCCCAGTTGGCCAACTACTCATCGGCCACGGTTGGTACTTCGGTGAACCTGACCGTAACGGCTCCGGCCGCCGGTACGGCCGTTGCCTTCCCGGCTGCTGCTACGGTTGGTACGTTCAGCAAATTCGCGGGTGGCCGCGTGGCTTACAAAGACTCGCCCGATGGCAAAGTGCTGACTAACCCCGGCAATGCCAACGGCGGCGGCGTCGGTTCTTTGGCCCTGGAGCTGGAACTGGACCGTACTGCTCTGGGCCTGCCTTCGGGCGCGTCCATCGTGCGCGTGTTTGGTGCCTACATCAGCGCCAGCGGCTTCTGGTCCAGCGACGTGATTCCGGAAGTGCTGACCGGCACGACGCCCAACTCGTCGAACTTTGCTTTCGACCCCGACTTCACGCAGGAGGCTGGTACCCAGGCGGCTACTTTCAACGTAGTACTTGGCACCAAGCAGGCCGATGAGGCTTCGGTAGCCATGAGCGTATTCCCGAACCCCTCGAACAGCCAGGCCACCGTTACCTACCGCGTGCTGAACGGTGCCGAGTATGTGAACGTGGTACTGACCGACCTCATGGGCCGCACCGTGCGCACCCTGCAGGATGGCAAACAGGCCGCCGGCTTCCAGAACATCGGCCTCAACAGCTCGACCATCGCCGCTGGCACCTACATGGTGCGCGTGCAGGTGGGCGACAAAGTAGCTACCCGCAAAGTAGTACTGCTGTAAGCTGAATTAATCAAGTAAAAAAGGCTCCGCTGCATTGCAGCGGAGCCTTTTTTTGTGCCTGAACATTGAATTTAATTGCTTTGTCAGGAAACGAATCCGAGGGTTAAATCAGTAATAAAGCATCCGCTTAACCTGCACCGTAATCAGGGAAATAACCCGAGTAATTATTTGTGCTTTGACGAGCTTATTTCTGCAAATAAAATAGGCTCAGCCACCGCTGAATGAAGTGGTAAATTCTTTGTTATTTACTTATTCAAATTGCGAATAGGTGAACTCCCGGAGCCACCTGTTTGCCGCAATTTCAGGCTGCGTTTCAGAGCGTCGTATTTATCAATTGCCTGGCCGTATCATCCGCCTCGCAAATGAGTTGCTGTTACGCAGCGGGGCTGGCGCGAGTAACAGACGCGCCAGCCCCGCTGCGTAACAGCAGTATTAGAACGAGTTATTTCGATACCCCTAAACAGTGTGAAGCATCAAACAAGGAAGTGTACTGGCATAAAAAAAGCCTTCCCACAGGAAGGCTTTTTTTATGCCAGTACACTTCTAAAACCGCTTTGGTAGAAGGATTTAGTAGCCCTGGTTTTGTACCAGATTGGGATTGGCCGACATGTCGGTAATCGGAATCGGGAACAGGTTGAATTTGGCGTCAACACCTTGGCCAGCGGGCGTATTGCCTTTGTAAGGCCACACATAGCTGCCGCTCGTGAACTTGCCAAAACGAATGAGGTCGGTACGGCGATAGCCCTCCCAATACAACTCGCGGGCGCGTTCGTCTTGGATGTACTGCATATTCATGGCCGCATCGGTGATGTTGCCAGTGGTTACGCCCGCAGTGTTTCCATAGGCGCGGTTGCGGATGTCGTTGAGTAAGCGCAAAGCCTTGCCCCGGTCGCCACCCGCGCCGCCCTGAATAGTAGCTTCGGCATACATCAGGTTCACATCAGCCAAACGGAATACCGGCCAGTCGGTGTCAGTAAAAGTGCCGCTGGCATCCTGGCCCGGTTGTAAAGCACCGGTAGACGTGGGCGTAGAAAGCACGTTGCGGAATTTCTTTACCGCGAAGCCATGGTTGAAGTTGTCGACAGCCGTGATTTCGAGACGCTGGCCATTAGTGTAAAACAGGAACCGCTTATCGGGGCAGGCCTGAGTGGTGTCAGGGAAGAGCAGGGGCAGGTTTTTCTTGGCCCGGGTGCCGGCCCAACCACCGCTGCTGATGCCGAACTGTTCGCCGGGCTTCATGCGCCGACCACCTACGGCAGCGTGAATTATAAATGTAGTGCCGCCATAGCCCTGGGTGCGCACGCCATCAAAGTTGGTAGTGAAAATGAACTCGGGCGACGTGTTGTTATCGGCTAGAAAATTGCGGGCGTAGGCCGGAAAAATTGAGGTTTTTGTAGTCTGCAGCACATAGCCCGCACCAATTACCTTGTCGCAGTAGGTAATACACTTATCGTAGCGGGGCGTGCCGGGCGTTGCGCCCACGCCCGTGTACACCACCGAGTTCAGGTACAGTTTGGCCAGCAACGTCCAGGCAGCAGCCTTGTCGGCGCGGCCGTACTCGTTTTGGCGGGGAGCAATCAGGTCACCGTCGATGGCAAGCAGCTCCGACTCCACGAAGTTGAACAGGCGTGTACGCGAATACTGCGGCGGGGGCGTGGCTCCTACGGCATCAGCTTCGGTCACGAATGGCACGTTACCGAACATATCCAGCGCGTGCCAGTAGCTTAAGGCGCGCATGAAGCGGGCTTCGGCGCGGTAGGCCTTCACGGTTTGCTTGTCGGCATCGGAAATGCCGCGCTCGCTCAGCTTGGCATCAGTGGTTTGGCGCAAAAACTCGTTGCACAACCCAATCTGATAAAAGATGCGGTCATACATGGCCCGAATAAATTCGTTGCCCGAGGTCCAGTTCATGTTCTGGTAAGCAGGCAAGTTGCCGTCGGCCCAGCCGATAATGGCCTCGTCGGTGGTCAACTCCTGTGCTTTCCAGTACCCGCGCAGGTAGTTGGTAAAGCCTTCATCGAGGCCCGTGATATCAGGGCGACCCGAAGGGCCCTGCTGCCCACTGATGGCTAGACCGGCGTAGATTTTGGCCAGGGCAGGCTTGTAATTAGCAAAATCCTGAAATACTTCCTCCGAGCCGGGCTCGAAGAGCGGCTGGCGGTCGAGGTTACAGGAGCTGACGGTTACCAGGCTGGCGGCGATTGCCACCGTGGTCAAACCGCGCGAGAATGCATATTTCATGGCAAATAGGGGTTGAGTAACGGTGGATTAAAAGCCGACGTTCAGACCGAGGGTAAAGGTGCGGGGCCGCGGGTAAAAAGTGCGGTCGATGCCGTTGTTGATTTCGGGGTCAATGCCTTTGTACTTGGTGATAACGAATGCGTTCTGAACAGCGAACGACAAGCCAAGGTTTGCCTTTTTGCCCATTACTTTATCAAAGTTGTACCCTAAAGTGGCATTGTCCATGCGCACGAACGAGGCATCGGTTACGTAGTAGTCCGACTCCCGCTGCACGGCGTTAAAACCAGTAGAAACAGCATCCTGTACCCGGTTATTGAGGAAGAGCACGCCGTTGCCGTAGGTGCCGGCGCGGTAGCCCAGGTCGGAGTTTACGTTGTTGTAAACGTAATTACCCAAGTTGCTGCGCAAGGTGAAAGCCAGGCTCAGGTTGCGATAGGTCATATTCGAGCTGAAGCCCAGAATGGTAACCGGCGCAGCCTGCTTGTAGCGGTACTTGTCGGCCGGCGTAATCTGGCCGTCGCCGTTCAGGTCTTCAAACGCATTGATGCCACCATTCACGCCGTTGGCTTGAATAGGTTGGCCTTGGTCGTTATACTTCTGCTTGTACACGTAGAAGGATTGGGGCGCAAAGCCCACCGTTTGTACTTGGATGCGCTGACCTACGCTGCCCGATATGTCACCGGTTTGCTGACCCACGCCGCCGGGCACGTCGTTGAGGGTAAGTTTGGTGAGCTTGGTGCGATTGAAGGCCACGTTGAAGTTCACGTTCCAGTTGAAATTGGTGCTTTGTACAGGCACAGCATTCAGGGCGAACTCGATGCCGCGGTTCTCGAGGCTGCCCACGTTAAAGAACAACTCGTTGGCAATGTTGGAGCCAGCCGGCGGTGAGGTGAAATTCAGCAGGCGGTCGGTTTTGCGCAGGTACACATCTACCGTACCGCTGAGGCGGTTGCCAAGCAAACCGTAGTCCAGGCCGGCGTTGAAGGTGCTGGTTTCTTCCCACTTCAGGTTGTCGAAATACCCTTGGGGACGGTAGGTACGGATGAAGTTGTTACCCAACTGATACGAAGCGGTAGCTTCGCTGAGCAGGTAGGTAGCCAGGTAACCGTAGAACTGGTCGCCCACTTCCTGTTGGCCCGTGATACCGTAGCCGGCGCGCAGCTTGAGGTCCGAGAACAGTTTCGAATCGCGCAGGAAGCTTTCTTCCTTCAGGCGGTAGCCCACGGCTACGGCCGGAAAATAGCCCGTGCGGTTGGCGGGAGCGAAGCGGGAGGAGCGGTCGGCCCGTAGGGTGGCCGTGAGCAGGTAGCGGTTCTTCAGGCTGTAGTTCAGGCGGGTGTAGTACGACTCGAGAGCATACTCACCACCCGAAAAGGCATAAGCCGGGGCCGCTGCTCCGGGCTGTGGGATGTTGATAGCCGTGAGGGCGATGTTGTTGGGAGCCCGGCGGAAGAACTCCTGGAAGGAGTGACCAGCCAACAACTCAACGCGGCCTGCCGACTCAAACTCGCGGGTGTAGTTCAGATAAAACTCGTTCAGCCAGTTGTTGCGGTTTTGGGAGTACGGGTTGTTCTCCCCATTAAGCTCGGGCTTGGCTACGTCTCGGATTTGCAGGGCCGAAAAGTTGGGTACAAACGTGTTGCCGTCGCTGCGCAGCACATCGTAGCCCAGGTTAAAGTTGGCACGCAGGCCGCTCACGAAAGGCAGCTTGTAGTCGAACTGAATGTTGCCGATGCTGCGCTTTACGCGGCTGGTAGCCTCGCGCAGCGCCAACTGGCCCACGGGATTACGCGGGGCCAGCGAGTTGGGACGGGTGCCTTCCAGGTCTTCGTAGTAGCCACCAAAGGCGGGGTTGCCCGAAAGAACGGACTGAGTGGGATTAAACCGAATCGCATTACCAATGGCTCCCTCGTCGCCGAAGGTATTATCGGTGATGGAGCCTTTCAGGTTGATATCAATCCGCAGGGCGTCGCTAAACAGGCGCGGGGTGAGGCCTATCGACAGTGAGTTACGCTTGAGCTCGCTGGTTTTCAAAATGCCCTCCTGGCGCAAATTGCCGTAGGAAACGCGGTAAGGCACTTTGGCTGCCGTGCCGCTCAGGCTTACGTTGTTGTCGAACGTATAAGCCGTGCGGAAAATCTCGTCCTGCCAGTTGGTATTGGCGGTGCCCAGCAAGTCGGCACCACGAGGCGCGCGTACCCGCGGGCCACCCGGCGCAACAGGGGGAGTAGTGGTGGTGTCGGCCAGCACATAGGCCCGGAATTCGTCGGCCGATAGCACGTTGGTGCTGCGCGTGCGCTTCGATACCGAGAACTGCGAGTTAAAGTTGAGGCGGAAGGTTTCGCCGGCCGCGCCTTTCTTGGTGGTGATAAGGATAACCCCGTTCGAAGCCCGCGAGCCGTAGATGGCCGTCGCCGAAGCATCCTTCAGCACGGTGAAGGTTTCGATGTCGTTGGGGTTGATGAGGGTGAGCGGATTGGTAACACCCTTGTTGTCGCCGAACTTAAATTCGGAGTTATCAATCGGCACGCCGTCGATAATATAAAGGGGCTCGTTGGTGGTCGAAAGCGAAGACCCACCGCGAATGCGCACCTGCGTACCGCTGCCGGGAGCGCCGCCACCGGTCGTGATTTGCACGCCGGCCACCTTGCCCTGGATGAGCTGCTCGGGGTTGGTTACCTGGCCTTTCACGAACTGGCGCTCGTCGACGGTGGCTACCGAGCCCGTCACGTCCTGGCGGCGCTGGGTGCCGTAGCCCACTACAATGGCTTCCGAGAGTTGGGTGGTGTTTTCGGTCAGGTCGGCCGAAATTTCGATGTTCTGGCCCGCAACAACCGTTACCGGGCGGCGCACGGAGTTGTAGCCCACAAACGATATTACCAGGGTCTGTGGACCCGCCGGCACGTTCTGAATGTTGTACGTACCGTCGACGTTGGACGAGCTGCCGAGGGAAGTGCCAGAAATGAGGACCGTTGCGCCCGGGATGCCTTCATTTTTGTTGTCAAGCACCCGGCCGCTTACGGAGCCGGTTTGAGCAAAGGCGCTTGATGGAAAACCCAGGCCCGCAAGCAAAAGCAGAAACATCAGCTTCGCTAAATAGGAGTGTTTCATAGGAAACGGATTTGGTGAAAAAATGGTGGGAGTTTTTTTTAACAAAATAGCTTGCTGAAAGCTCCGCAAGTTACCACTAAAACAGCGTGATAAGTGGTGTACAGGGGGCTCAGTAATGGCCAGTGGCCCACCTGTCGATTTTTAATAAATATACTGATTAACAACGAACTATGCAGAAATCGATTCGGGAAAAAAATAGGCCCAATTTTATTAACAACTGCTTTTAAACTAGGGTTTTAGCTTGAGGTCCATTTTGGCGCAATCGTTTGGAAAAATACGACAATCGATTGGTGAAATTTCTTAAAAGGCGGGACTTTCGGACTCAGCAAGCAGCCGTTTATCCGGTTTTTGGGCCCCACCACTATTTTCCGGATGGCAGGCAATGGTGACACTCAGGGTGCTGAGGCCGCTCTGGAACCGGCAGATTTGGTACCTTGCGGCTGGCTGGCGTATCCACCTCTCAATGGTACTCACTATGGTGGTTGGCGCAGCAGTTGCCTTGCCAGGCCGCCAACTCGTCGCTACTTTTGGCTTTTCCCTAGAAGATGAAAAAGCACATTTTGCTTATTGTGTTGCTGCTGGCCGCTACCCTGGCCAGCGCCGTGGCCCAGTCCCGGCCCGGTTCGCGCAAGCCCGTGCCCAAAAGCAGCGCTAAGCCGGTGCCCAGCGGTCGGAACGTCGTGAAGCCGCCCCCCGTGTACTCCACAATCCGGACGGAGAGCGACAATGATACCGAAGAAAAGCCCCTGCCCATGATGGTGAGCAAGGTGAAGATTAAGAAGCCGGTGCTGGTGTACTACGAAGAGCCGGCCCCCGGCAAATCGGTGCAGCAGCTCATCATGGCCGAAGAAAACCTGGGCCTGCTCAAAACCCTCGACCTGGAGAACCTCATGACGCGGCGCGAGGTGTTCGTGGATGGCCTGGGCAACCTGGCCCTGCCGGGCAGCGACGTAACCAAGTACCGCCTGCTGGGCACCAGCGCCATTGCCGAGGATACCCGCCGCCCCGTGGGCGACGGCCGCAGCTTCTATTCGCGGCTGAAGATGCCGTCGTCGAGCTTCCTGTACGTAGTGCGCGAATCGGCCGAAGAGTATCGGCACTTTGTGAAAGCGCCGCAGAAAAAAGGGTCGCTGCTCGACTTTCAGTCCAATGGCCTGCCGGGGGTCGACTCGGTGCGGGCCGTGTACACGCTCCGCAAGATGGATTCGGCGGAGCGGGGGGCAGGCAGCGGCGAAACGATTCGCTAACGAGCCACTCCTTCATGCAATTGAAAGCGCTGCTAACCAGTGGATTGGTGCTCGTAATGAGCCCGGTTTTTGCCCAAACGATTCTGAAGATTACCCGGGTTCCGGCTGCTACCCCCGCTGCCGATACCCTCTTCGTAGCTGGCTCGTTCAATAATTGGAACCCGCGTAGCCCTCGGTTCGCGCTGCGCAAAAACGCCGATGGCAGCTACCAAATCAACCTGCCTCTCAACTCCGGCCCGGTAGAATACAAGTTTACCCGCGGCAGTTGGCCAACCGTGGAAATCGACGGTAAAAACCAGCAGATTGCCAATCGCAAGGCCGATTTGACGGCGGCCCGTGAAATTTCGCATCAAGTGCTGGCCTGGGATGACCAAAGCGGAATTGTGGCTATGCCCAAAAAGCATACGGCCACGCCGCAGGTGCGTGTTTTGTCCACCTCCTTTTTGATGCCGCAGCTGGGTCGCCGCCGTCGGGTGTGGGTGTATTTACCTGCCGGGTATGCGAAAAACACGGCGCGCCGCTACCCGGTGCTGTACCTGCACGACGGGCAGAATGTGTTTGACGAGGCGACCAGCTACGGCGGGGAGTGGGGCGTAGATGAAGCCCTGGACCAGTTGAGCAAGGCTGGTCAGGACATGGGCGGCACCATCGTAATCGCCGTTGACAACGGTGATGAGTTTCGCTCCGACGAATACATTCCCTGGGTCAGCGCCGCTCTGAAAGGCCAGCCCCACCAGGGCGGTCAGGGTGGGGCCTACGTCGACTTTTTGGCCCAAACCCTGAAGCCGTACGTGGATGCCCACTATCGCACCCGGCCCGATGCGGCGCATACCGGCGTGGCCGGTTCCAGCCTGGGCGGACTGATTTCGGTGTATGCCGCGCTGAAATACCCCGGCGTATTTGGGCGGGTAGGGGTGTTTTCGCCGGCTTTCTGGGTGTGCAACGATTCGTTGCGGGCCTATGCCCGGAAGCACCCGGCCGCGTCCACGGCTCGGTTCTATTTCGTGTGCGGGCCCAAGGAATCGGAAACCATGCTGCTGCTGATGAAGCAGTGGCGCGACGAGCTGCGGGCCGAAGGTGTACCGGCTGCTAACCTGGCCTTTAGCGCCCCGGCCGATGGCGAGCACCGGGAGTGGTTCTGGCGGCGGGAGTTTCCGGCGGCGCATCGGTTTCTGTTTGGTCCGGCGGTGAAAACCAAGCCGTCAGCGACTCAATCGAGGTGAAAAACGGGTGTTGACTTGTTGAGAATAGCAGTTGCGAGATTAGCTGCAATAGAAACCTGTAGTTAGCAGGCTCGTACTGTTTTTTGATTGTGGTTGCAGGAATTCTAAAAAAGCTGCTATATCTTTGCATTGCGCTATCCGACATGGCGCTCGTTCAACATGACTTCACATCGTATTTCCCAGGCTTGGTGGTGGCAGCTCCGAAACATCGGACCGGCCTGCCTGTGTGCCTGGTGAAATCGAGTTTGATTTTGCCATTTATCACAAAAGCCCGGCCCCCAGCCGGGTTTTTTTGTTTTCGCATCGTCCCCAACAGTAGTTCTGCTGCCTCATTTGTTTCGTTTTCACCTCGTGTCTTACCAACTCACTACCCGCACCCGCCGCCTGCTTGCCGATACGGTGACCCCCGTGGGCCTGTTTCTGCGCCTGCGCGACCAGTACGCCAACTGCCTGCTGCTGGAAAGCGCCGACTACCACGGCCAGCAAAACGCCTTCAGCTACCTGGTGTGCGAGCCCCTGGCTACGTTTGAGCTGCGTCGGGGCGCGGTGCTGCACCAGGCCTTGCCCGGTGTTCCCGAAACTACCGAAACCCTGGCCCACCCGCGGGAGGCGCTGGCCCGGCTGCGGGACTTTGCCGCTGCCGGCACGCCCGATGCCACGGCCGAAAAGCTGCCTTTCATCAGCACCGGCCTGTTCGGCTACATGGGCTACGAGGCCGTGCAAAGCTTCGAGGACGTGACCCTGGACCCGGCGAAAATACCGGCCGGCGACATTCCCCTCATTCGTTACGGCGTGTATCGCTACGTTATTGCCTTCAACCACTTCCGGCAGGAGCTGCACCTGTTTGAGCACAGCGTGGCGGGCCAGACCTCAACCGAAACCGACGGCCTGGACCGCCTCGAAAACCTGGTGCGGCACCCCAGCGTCCCGAATTTCAGCTTTAGCACGCTGGGCGAGGAAGAGAGCAACCAGACCGACGAGGAGTTTCTGGCGCGGCTCGCGCAGGGCCAGGCCCACTGCCTGCGCGGCGACGTGTTCCAGATTGTGCTTTCGCGCCGGTTTCAGCAGGGCTTTTCGGGCGATGAGTTTAGCGTGTACCGGGCGCTGCGCTCCATCAATCCGTCGCCCTACCTGTTTTATTTCGACTACGGCGACTACAAAATATTCGGCTCCTCGCCCGAGGCGCAGGTACTGGTTCAGGGCCGCGAGGCCAGCCTGTTTCCGATTGCGGGCACCTACCGCCGCACCGGCGATGACGCGGCCGATGCCGCCGCCGCTCAGCGCCTGGCCGCCGACCCCAAGGAAAACGCCGAGCACGTGATGCTGGTAGACCTGGCCCGCAACGACCTGGCCCGCCACGGCACCCAGGTGCAGGTGCGCACGCTGCGCGAAATCCAGTTCTACTCGCATGTCATTCACCTGGTAAGCAAAGTCACGGCGGAGCTATCGGAAGGCACTGATACCCTGCAGGTAGTGGCCGATACCTTCCCGGCCGGCACGCTCTCGGGGGCCCCCAAGTTCCGCGCCATCCAGCTGATTGATGGGTTGGAACCCACCGCCCGCGGCTACTACGGCGGCTGCCTCGGCCACCTGGGCTTCGATGGCAGCTTCAACCACGCCATCATGATTCGCTCGTTTCTGAGCACTGGCAATCAGCTGTATTTCCAGGCCGGCGCGGGCGTGGTGGCGGCGTCCAATACGCAGTCGGAGCTGGAGGAAGTTCACCACAAGCTGGGGGCCCTGCGCGCCGCGTTGCGGGCCGCGGCGGAAGTGCGGTAGACCGTCATGCTTCATCTAACGTCCGCTTGTCGAAGCATCTCTACCGCTTCGTTGAGACAGCTTTAATTACTTCCCCGATAGAGATGCTTCGGCTACGCTCAGCATGACGTTCCTTTTTCGTCAATTCCCATGAAAATCCTCGTTCTCGATAACTACGACTCCTTCACCTATAACCTGGTACACTTGCTGCGCGAGCTGGGCCACGGCCCCAACCTCACGGTGACTCGTAACGACCAGCTGACCCTCGAAGCCGTGGATGCCTACGATGCTATTCTGCTGTCGCCCGGCCCCGGCATTCCGGCCGAGGCGGGACTGATGCCCGCCATCATCCAAAAATACGCGGCTACCAAGCGCATTCTGGGGGTGTGCCTGGGCCACCAGGGGCTGGCCGAAAGCTTTGGTGCCGAGCTGTATAACATTCCCGATGTGCTGCACGGCGTGGCCAACGAAGCCGAAGTGACGGTTGCCGATGAGCGGCTGTTTGCCGGCCTGCCAGCCCGGTTTCAGGTGGGCCGCTACCACTCCTGGGCCGTGCGGCCCGAGTCGATGCCGGCTACGCTGGAGGTGACGGCCCGCGATGCGAACGGCGAAGTCCTGGCCTTTCGGCACCGCGAATATGACGTGCGCGGCGTGCAGTTTCACCCCGAAAGTATTCTGACTGAGCACGGAGCCAGGATGCTGGAAAATTGGTTGAGCTGACTGGAGGTAAAAAGGCGGTCATGCTTCATCTGGCGTCCGCTTGCCGAAGCATCTCTACCGGGGGAGTTTTCAATGCTGTCTCAACGATGCGAGCGAGATGCTTCGGCTGCGCTCAGCATGACGTTCTACTTGTAATTCATTGTTTTGAAAAATATTCTCACCAAGCTTTTCGACCACCAGCCCCTGACGCACGTCGAGGCGCATGCTGCCATGCGCCAGCTGGGCGAGGGCGGCGCCAACCCGGCCGAAACCGCCGCCTTCCTGGCCGTGTACCGGATGCGGCCTATTACCGTGGCCGAGCTGGCCGGATTTCGGCAGGCATTGCTTGATTTGAGCCGTGACCCGGAGCTGGGTACGCACGAAGTTGTTGACATCGTGGGTACGGGCGGTGATGGCAAAAACACGCTCAATATCTCCACGCTGGCCTGTTTTGTGGTGGCCGGGGCGGGGGTGCAGGTAGCCAAGCACGGCAATTTTGGGGTATCGTCGGTATCCGGCGCGTCCAATGTGCTGGCCCATCATGGGTATGACTTCGAAGCCAGCTCCGACCAGCTGCGGCGGCAGCTCGACCGGGCGGGTATCTGCTTTCTGCACGCGCCGGCCTTCCATCCGGCCATGCGCCACGCCGGGCCGGTGCGCCGCGAGCTGGGCCTGCGCACCTTCTTCAACATCCTCGGCCCGCTGGTGAACCCGGCCCGGCCGGCGGCGCAGCTGCTGGGCGTGTTCAGCCTGGAGTTGCAGCGCCTCTACCACTACCTCATGCAGCCCACCGGCACCCGCTACGCCGTGGTGCATGCCCTGGATGGCTACGACGAGCTGGCCCTCACCGGCCCGGCCAAAGTGGTTTCTTCCTTCGAGGGCGAGCGCCTGCTGACCGCCGACACGCTGGGCCTGCCCGCCTGCACCGCCGACGACCTGGCCGGCGGCAGCACCGTAACGGCCGCCGCCGAACTGTTTAAGCAAGTGCTGGATGGAGCCAGCACCCCCGCCCAGCGCAACGTGGTGACGGCCAACGCCGCGCTGGCCCTGCAATGCGCCCGCCCCGGCCTGAGCTGGGAAACTGCCCTGGCCCAAAGCCGCGAATCGCTGGATTCGGGGGCGGCGAAACGCGCGTTTGAAACGATGTTAGCTACTCAATAACGCCCTCCGCGTCAATCTCACCTCCTGACCCCTGCCGGGCACGGCCCCTTTCCAAAAAAGAGGGGGCACCGGACGAATCAAATTACGAAAACGCAAAGTTGTAAAAAGTGCGCAAAACCGGTGCCCCTTCTTTTTTGGAGAGGGGGTCAGGGGGTGAGGTTTCACCCGCGCTATCGAAGTAAATTATCCTGCCTCATGTCCCAATTCACGATTCTCGATACCATTGTTGCCCACAAGCGCCAGGAAATTGCCGCACGCCGCGAGCTGGTGCCCGTCAAGCTGCTCGAAACCAGCTTGCATTTCAATTCGCAGCCGCTGTCGTTGCGGAAGTACCTGCTGCGCGAAGGCGGCAGCGGCCTCATTGCCGAGTTCAAGCGCAAGTCGCCCTCCAAGGGCTGGATAAATCAGTACGCGCCGGTGGAGCGCACCACGCTGGGCTACATGCAGGCCGGCGCGGTGGCCCTGTCCATCCTCACCGATACGGAGTTTTTCGGCGGCAAAAATGAGGACCTGACCACGGCCCGCCGCTTCAATTTCTGCCCTATTATCCGCAAGGATTTTGTGGTGGACGAGTATCAGATTCTCGAAGCCAAAAGTATTGGGGCCGATGCCGTGCTGCTCATTGCCGCCGTGCTCTCGCCCGCCGAAATCGACCGGCTGGGCCGCCTCGCCCGCTCGCTGGGTCTGGAAGTGCTGCTTGAAGTGCACGATGCCGAGGAGCTGGCCCGCTCCGCTAATGCCGAAGCCGTGGATTTAATCGGGGTCAACAACCGCAACCTGCACGATTTCAGCCTGAGCCTGGATACGTCCATGACCTTGGCGGAAGCCATTCCGGGTGAGTTTGTGAAAGTGTCGGAAAGTGGGATTTCCACTGCCAGGGCTATCGGCCAGCTGCGCGAAGTGGGCTACCGGGGGTTTTTGCTGGGCGAGGCCTTCATGCGCCACGCCCGGCCCGAGCGGGCCTGCGCCACGCTGGTGCAGGAAATCGCGGCGCTGCCCAAGCTGTCGGCTGCCACTGTTTAATGAGCTGATTATGAAAGCGCCCCGCCCCAATCTGCCTGCTTTTGCGCTTGCTGCCGGCGTGCCCGGTGCCGCCGAGTCGGTGCTGCCCCAGCCGCCGCCCGATGCCCCGGCACGGCTGCTGGTGAAAGTATGCGGCATGCGCGACGCAGCGGCCCTGGCCGAAGTGGGCGCGCTGGCACCGGATTTTCTGGGCTTCATTTTCGCGCCCAGGTCGCCCCGCTTCGTGGGCGATGTGCTGGCTCCCGAGCTGGTGCGCGCCCTGCCATCAGGCATCTGGAAAGTGGGGGTTTTCGTGAATGAAACCACGGAAAATATTCTTGCCACTGCCCGGCGCTTCGGTTTGGCCGCCGTGCAGCTGCACGGGCAGGAAACGCCCGCCCAATGCGAAGAATTAGGCGAAGCGGGCCTGCTGGTTATGAAGGCATTTTCGGTAGGGCAGGAGGTTGATTTTACCGCTCTGCTGCCTTATGTGCCGTATTGCGACTTTTTTTTGTTTGATACCAAGGGGGCCGCGCCCGGCGGCAACGGGGCCATTTTCGACTGGAATTTGTTGTCTGGCTACAACCTGCCCGTGCCGTACTTTCTGGCCGGCGGCCTGGGCCTGGAACACGCCGCCGAACTGGCGGTTTTACGCCTACCCGGCCTGGTAGGAGTCGATTTAAACAGCGGCTTCGAGACCGCGCCTGGCGTGAAAGACGCCGGCCGGCTGGGCCAGATGCTGCTGGCGCTGCGAACGAATAATTAAACCCAAAACGCCCGGCTCAGCCTGACGTCTCAACAACCTGTTCACGATGACTACTTCCTATCAACAGCCCTCCGTCCGTGGCTACTACGGCGAATTCGGTGGTGCTTTCGTGCCCGAAATGTTGTTCCCCAACGTGGAGGAGCTGCGCACGCAGTACCTGGAAATCATGGCCGACCCGAATTTCCAAATCGAGATGCAACAGCTGCTGCGCGACTACGTGGGCCGGCCTACGCCGCTGTTCGAGGCCAAGCGCTTATCAGCTAAATATGGCACGCGCATCTACCTCAAGCGGGAGGACCTTTGCCACACCGGTGCCCACAAAATCAACAACACGGTGGGGCAGATTCTGCTGGCCCAGCGGCTGGGCAAAACGCGCATTATCGCCGAAACCGGGGCCGGGCAGCACGGCGTGGCCACTGCCACCGTGTGCGCACTGATGGGCCTGCCCTGCGTGGTGTACATGGGCGCGACGGACATTGAGCGCCAGGCTCCCAACGTGGCCCGCATGCGCCTGCTCGGGGCCGAGGTACGCCGCGTGACCAGTGGCAGCCAGACCTTGAAAGATGCTACCAACGAGGCCATCCGCGACTGGATTGCCAACCCCATCGATACGCACTACATCATTGGCTCGGTGGTGGGGCCGCACCCGTATCCGGATTTGGTAGCCCGTTTGCAAGCCGTTATCAGCGAAGAGATGCGCAAGCAGCTGCTGGTGAAAACCGGTTCCGAGCTGCCGCAGTTCGTGGTGGCCTGCGTGGGCGGCGGCTCCAACGCGGCCGGCGCATTCTACCACTTTCTGAATGAGCCTTCGGTGCGATTGATTGCGGTGGAAGCAGCTGGTCACGGCATTTATTCCGGGCACTCGGCGGCTACGTCGGTGCTGGGCACGCCGGGCATCATTCACGGCAGCCGCACGCTGCTGATGCAGGACGAGCACGGCCAGATTACGGAGCCGTACTCGCTGAGCGCGGGGCTGGATTATCCCGGCATCGGGCCGCTGCACGCCTATTTGGGGGCAGTCGGTCGCTCAGAGTTTATCGCCATTACCGACGATGATGCCCTGGCGGCGGTGAGCGAGCTGAGTAAGATGGAGGGAATTATTCCGGCCCTGGAAACGGCGCACGCGCTGGCGGCACTGGGCCAACTGGGCGCGGGGCCAGACGATGTGGTGGTAGTGAACCTCTCCGGCCGCGGCGATAAAGATTTGGATACGTACCTCAAGAACATGGATAAGCTCATCTGATTTTTTTCACCGCAGAAGACGCAGAGGTTTTTCGCAGAAGACGCAGAAGAACGTCCGCTTCATTTTCTGCGAAAAACCTCTGCGTCTTCTGCGGTAAACGCCTCATGAATAGAATTCAACAAGCCTTCGAGAGCAAAACTAACCTGCTCAATACTTATTTCACTGCCGGCTACCCCAGTCTGCACGATACCATTCCGCTGGCCCAGGCGCTGGTAGCAGCCGGGGCCGATATCCTCGAAATCGGCATGCCCTTCTCCGACCCGCTGGCCGATGGCCCGGTCATTCAGGGCAGCAGCACGGTGGCCCTGGCCAATGGCATGAATCTGCCGGTGCTGTTCGAGCAGCTGCGGGGCCTGCGAAATGCCGTGGCCGATACGCCGGTGCTGCTCATGGGCTACCTCAACCCGGTGATGCAGTTTGGGGTGGAAGAATTCCTCCAAAAAGCCGCCGAAGTGGGCGTCGATGGCCTCATTCTGCCCGACCTGCCGCTCGCCGAGTACGAGGAGTTCTACCAGGAAACCTTCAAGAAATACGGTATAAAAGCCGTGTTCCTCATTACCCCGCAAACCTCGGAAGAGCGAATTCGCCGGCTCGACAGCTTGTCGGAAGCCTTTCTTTACCTCGTATCCGGGCCCGGCACCACGGGCGGTACCACTCTGCCCGATGCCGATGCGCAGCAGCTATACTTCGAGCGCATCGCGGCCATGAACCTGAAAAACCCCCGCCTCATCGGTTTCGGCATCGCCGATAAAGTCGGTTTTGACCGCGCCTGCGGCCACGCCGACGGGGCCATCATCGGCTCAGCCCTCATTCAGGCATTGCGGGATGTGGAGGATGTGCCCGACGCTGCCACCCGGTTTGTGCGCAGCATCAAGCAGGCGTAGCCATTTTTTGAACCTCCCGAACGACATGCGGAGCGCCGCGAAGCATGACGTTCTTTCTCCCTTAAATCCATGGTAATTCAACTCGAAAAAAACGCCTCCGTCGCTGCTATCACTGAGCACCTTAAGCAGCAGGGCTACAAAGCCACGGAGGTAACTACCCAGCACGCACACTACGTAGTGGCCATTGGGAAAAAGGACGTGGACATTCGCACCATCGGCCAGCTGCCGGGCGTGCGCGACGTGCACCACGTGAGCGACGACTATAAGCTGGTGAGCCGGAAGTGGCGCGTGAAACCCACCGTGCTCGACCTCGGCGATGGCGTGACGATAGGCGAGGGCACGCTGGCGCTGTGCGCCGGCCCGTGCAGCATCGAAAGCGAAGCCCAGATGGAAAAGGTGATGAACCACCTGGTAGAGAACGGCGTACGCCTGATGCGCGGCGGCGTATTCAAGCCCCGCTCGTCGCCCTACGCCTTCCGGGGCCTGGGCATGGATGGGCTCCGCGATTTCCACCGCATGGCCCGCGAGCGCGGCATCAAAATCGTGACCGAAGTCATGCAGGTGTCGCAGGTGGAGGAGATGCACGATTTCGTGGACGTGTTCCAGGTGGGGGCGCGCAACACCCAGAACTTCAACCTACTGGATGCGCTGGGCGGCGTGGACAAGCCGGTGATGATTAAGCGCGGCATTTCGGGAACTATCGAGGAGCTGCTGTCGTCGGCGGAGTACGTGTTTTCGGGGGGTAATGAGAAGCTGATTCTGTGTGAGCGCGGCATCCGTACTTTCGAAACGGCTAGTCGCAATACTCTGGATTTGAATGCAGTACCTATTTTGAAAGCCAAAAGTCACCTCCCCGTTATTGTCGACCCATCGCACGGCATCGGCATTCGGGAGTACGTGCCGGCCATGGCGCTGGCCGGCGTGCTGGCCGGAGCCGACGGCATCGTGTACGAAACCCACGAAACGCCCGAAACGGCTGCTTCAGACGGCGCGCAGACCCTGGATTTCGACGAATCGGCCCGCCTGATTCGCAACCTGCGGCGCGTTTACCAGCTGCGCGGTGAGCTGGAGTAACAAAAAATTAATTAATCAGAATACTTGTATTTCTGAAATCAGTTCCTAAATTCGTTTCACTTATGCGTCACCAATTCGTCAATCGTACCATGCTAGCGACTTGCCCCACAATGGGTAAGGGCGGGCTGCGATTGGCGCTAGAGGAAAACGAGGCATAAAACCCGAACTTCCTTAGAAACCTTTCGAAAGCCCGAATCCGCCAGGATATCGGGCTTTTTTTTCGTCTAATCAGCTATGTTCAACCAGCGCAACCTCTCCACCGCCCCCAACCAGGACAAGTTGGTCTGGAAAGTCCTCTTTGACCGGCAGACGGCCCTGTTGCACCGGCGCGCCGCTCCGGCCTTCAGCCAGGGGCTGGCCCGGCTGGGGCTGCGCCGCGAGGCCATCCCCGACATCGGCGAGCTGAGCGCGACGGTGCGGGCGCACACCGGCTGGCAGCTGGCCCCGGTGGGGCGGCCGTTCGAGCCGGCCGCTTTCTTCGCGCTGCTCGCCGAGCGCAAATTCCCCATCGTGACCCGCATCCGGGCTATGCACAGCTTCGATTTCAGCCCGGAGCCCGACCTGTTTCACGACTTGTTCGGCCACGTACCCATGCTGCTTGATGAAGGCCTGGCCGATTTTCTCCACAACCTGGGTCAGGCTTATCAGGCGCAGCCGGAGGGCTCGCCGGCTCGCGAGCAGCTGTGGGCGCTGTACTTTTTTACGGCCGAGTTTGGGCTGGTGCAGCACGAGGGCCAGCCCCGGCTGTATGGGGCGGGGTTGCTGTCGTCGGCCGGCGAAATCCACCATTGCGTGAACGAGCACACCCCACGCCCGGCCTTCGACCTGGCTACGGTGCTGCGCACGCCCGTGACGGGCACGCGCTACCAGAGCCAGTATTTCGTGCTGCCCGCCTGGGAGCAGCTCACCGACTGCGTGGCCGAGCTGGCGGGCATGCTGGCCACGGCGTGAAGGCCAGGAGGGTAGGAGGGCGTGGGGGTAGGCGGGTAGGAATTAAAACGACCCTGGCAACTCCTACCCCCATACCCTTCTACCCTCTTGCCCTTGTTATAGTAGCTTAGCGCCATGCTGTTTCAATTTAGTGCTTATAGCGGGTTGCTGCTGCCATTTGTGGTGCCGGGGCTGCTGCTGGTCCTGCACTTGCTGGTGCGGGCGGCCCGCTTCGGCCACCTGCCCGACGGGCTGCTGGGCTTGCTGCTGCTGCTGAATGTGCTGCCCGTGACGCAGTGGATGCTGGGCTACGCCGGCTGGTACGACAGCCACGACAGCTATTCCACCATCATGTTCTACGTGCCGTGGCAGCCGTGGCTGATGTGGGGCCCGGCTTTCTACCTGTACTTCCGGAGCCTCACCAACCAGGAGTTTGAGCTGCGCCGGCACTGGCGGCACCTGCTGCCGGGGCTGCTGTATGCGGGGCTGTACGCGGCGGCGGCCCTCTACGACCTGGGTTGGGGCCGGGCCCTGCACGGGCAGGGCCTGCCGTATCATTTCGGCACCAAAGGCGAGGCCGCTAATTGGCTGGACAGTATCAACGGGCCGGCGGGCTGGTTGGGCTACGCCCTGATGTTGGGCTACGGGCTGGCCACGCTCCGTCTGTTTCGGCGCTACCGCCGCTACCTCGACGACAATTTTTCGGACACGGCCCGGCTGCGGTTTCGCGGGCTGCGCGACCTGCTGGTGGCCGCGCTGCTGGGCTTGCTGCTATGGGTGGGCTTCGAGGTAGTGAACGAGGCCGTTGGCCCGCTGGGCTACGGCGGCTATTGGTACGCCTACTTCGCCAACGGAGCGCTGATTTATTACCTCAGCATCGTGGGGCTGCAAGCCAATTTTGCCTCCGTAGTGCCGCTGCGCTTCGAGCCCGAAGCCCTGCGCACAACCGGGGATGTGCCCTACGCACCCGCCCCGGCAATGCCAGGCCTGGATGGCGCCACGGAGGAAGCATTGGTAGCTGATGAGCCGCCACAGCCTGCCGCAAACCTGGAAAAAAACGCGGCGCGCCAGATTCTGGAGCCGCAGGAATTGCTGGTCGCCGAAACCCCAGTAGCTTTCGAACCGGTTGCTTTGCCTGCCGCCGGGCTGGCCCCCGAGCTGCACCCCTGGCGGGAGAAACTGCAGCAGATGATGACGGAAGAGCAGCCCTGGCTGGAGCCGGAGCTGACCCTGGCCGAGCTGGCCCACCGCCTGCGCACCAATACGTCCTTGCTCTCGCACGTCATCAACACCGGTTGCGGGCAGAACTTCAACGACTTTGTGAATAGCTACCGCGTGGCCGAGGCCGAGCGCAAGCTACAAGACCCGCGCCTGGGGCATTACTCGCTGGTAGGCATTGCGTTAGAGTCGGGCTTCAACTCGAAGTCAACCTTCAATCGGGTGTTTAAGAAGCTGACGGGCCGCACGCCGAGCGAGGTTAGCCGGCCCAAATCATAAGCTGGGACGGCCCAAGGCATAAGTTGAAGCGCGGGCGGAATGGGAATGGAGGAATTTTGGGGCATCACGTCACCAACCCCAATCCCCAACCCATGAAAAACTTCCTCACTTCCGTAGCGTCTGTGCGAGTACTCGCGCTGGCTTTGCTGCTGCTGCCGCTGCTGGCGCTGGCGGGCACCATCCATTCCAACCTGTTTATTGAGCCGGGCAAGCAGTTTATCCTGGGTGGCGACCAGCTGGGCGCGTTCAAGGTGGCGGCCAAAAACGTGGGCACCGTGCCCGTCGAAATCCGGGAGCGGCCCAAGGGCGGCGGCACGTTCGGCAAAGTCACGCTGGCCCCCGGCCAGTCGGGCGTGCTGAAATTTGCGGCCGGCTCCACGGCCGTGCTCCTCAACCCCAGCGCCACCAAAGCCAACCTCGACCTGACCATCACCGGCGATACCAAGCTGGGCATGATCTACGAGCCCGTGCAGGAATACGGCAAGCCAGCGCCGAAATAGCAGATAGTGAGGCGGTCCCGTAAAAGGCCGTTGTGCTCATCCGGAGCTTGCGCAGCCCCGGCACCTTTACCGCTGCGGTAGAGATGCCGGGGCTGCGCTCAGTATAATTGGCTTTATACTAACTGATTATCCGCGCGCACTTGCAGGAATTCGGTAATTTCATTTGAGTAAGTCAGCGTGAGCTGATGCATGGCCCGGGTGCAGGCCACGTAGAGCATGCTCTTATCGACCTCCGTTTTGTAGGTCCGGGCCGAGGCAAAGGGCACGATAACCTCATCGAATTCCAGGCCCTTCGCCAAATGGGCCGTGGTGATGATGACGCCTTCCTGGAAGGTCGTGGACTCTTCGGTGAGCAGCTGAATGCCGGGGGCTTGCAGCGCCTGATACGCCGCCGCGGCCTGCCGCTGGGTTTTGCAGATAATGCCCAGCGAATGATTGCCGGAGCTTCGGAAAGTGAGGAGCAGGCGTTGAATGGCCTGCAGCTCCTCGTCCTGGCTGGCGAAGCGTGCCACCACCGGCTCCGGCCCGTGCCGTTCGAGGGGGATGATGTGGGGGTTGGGCGTGATGCGCTGGGCGAAGGCCGTAATCTCGACGGTGGAGCGGTAGCTGCGGTACAGCTTCACGATTTCGGCCTGCGGAAAAACGCGCTCGATGGTTTCGGCCGAGGAGGAGCTGTAGGGGTTCACCGTCTGGCTGACGTCGCCGAGAATGGTTTTGCGGCACGCGAACAGGCGCGACAGCACGGCGTATTGCACGGGGGTATAGTCCTGCATCTCGTCCACCAGCAAGTGCTTCACGTGGTCGTAGGCGCTGATGCCTTCCAGGCGCAGGCGCAGGTAAATCAGGGGGAATACGTCGGCGTATTCCAGGCGCGGGTTCTGGTCAATCTTCAGGAGCTCGGGCTTGCCCAGCCAGCGGTAGAAATCCCGGTACAGGTCCGGCACCTGGTGGAACCGGAACATGCGCGGAATGGCCTCCCCAATGGCGTTTTTCTCCTGATTGGTGAGCTTACGGCGGGCGGCCTCGCGCACGTAGGCACGCACCTCCTCGGCCACCAGGGCAAAGCGTTTCAGGAGCGGCACCCGGTGAAAGGTGCGGAACTTGGCCAGCAGAAACGGCAGCGGCACCACGGTTTGGCCCACCCGTAGCTCCTTCACGGTGAAGTAGTTGTTCTCCACGTAAATCAGGTACTGATTCAGCTGGCTCAGGAACTCAAACGAGGACTTGAACCGGATGCGCTCGATGAAGGCGGGGGCGGGATTATCCAGCAGCACCGACACCTGCTCGAAGAAGGTCTGGAACGGGTGCCGGTGCTCTAGCAGGTCGGCCGCCAGCTCTTCCATGCCCAGCTCCGGGATATGCTCTTCGCCCAGCTCGGGCAGCACGTTCGAGATGTAATCGGCGAATACCTTGTTGGGCGAAATAATGAGCACGTCTTTGGCCGCGATGCTCTCGCGGTAGCGGTAGAGCAGGAAGGCAATGCGGTGCAGGGCAATGGAGGTTTTGCCCGACCCGGCCACCCCCTGAATGACCATCACCGGCGCGGTCTCGTTGCGAATCACCGCGTTCTGGTCCCGCTGAATGGTGGCCACGATGTTCTTCAGCTTGTCGTCGGACGACTTGGCCAGCTCGCGCTGCAGCACGTCGTCGTGGATGTTCACGTCGTTTTCGAGCATGAACTCCAAGCGGCCGTCCCGAATTTTATATTGGCGCTTCAGCTCAATAGTGCCCTCCATCACGCCGGCCGGGGTGGAGAACGCGGCCGGGCCCAGCTCGAAGTCGTAGAACATGGACGAGATGGGTGCCCGCCAATCGTAGATGAGGCTCTGGCGTCGCTGCTCGTCGATGAAGGAATACATGCCGATGTACACCGGCATTTTTTGCTGGCCCCGGGGCACGAAATCGATACGGCCGAAGTACGGCGACTGCCCCAGCTTCAGCAGCTTGCGCTTGCGGGCCACGGCGGCTTCGCCGGTAAAGGCCATGCGGTTGATGGACTGCCCGGCGGACACCATGTCGGCATCGTCCATGCTGGACTGGTGCTCGTGGATGTACTGTTTTTTCTCCCGGAGCTCGTCGGAAAACTGCTTCACGCTGCCATCAATCCGCCGGATGGCCAGCGTCAGCTGTTCCTTGATTTCTTCCAGGTATTCTCTTTCTTCTTGCGTTGTTGTGTTCATCCCGGGCGGCTCATGGAAATAGCCCGCAAAGGTCAGCGCAAATTTCGGTCTGCCGAAGCCGGCCGCGTACTTTATCCGGTGCCGTGCTCAGTGGCCCCACGCGCGGCCCGCAAATGATTCGCCCACGCACGTACACACACAGTCGTCTTTTTCTGCCTGAATCAGCAAGTCGGTATCGCCGAGGCACACCCGGTCGCCGGGCTCGAAGCGGACGGCCGTGCCGGCCGTGATGTTGAGGCGAAACCCGTAGGCCGCCGCGCGGTCGAAGTGCAGCGCGGCGTTGGTTTCGAAGAAGGCTAGTGCGAGTTGACCTGCACGGGCCGGCCGCTCCTGTTCACGACGGCGACCGTGACGGTGGCGCGGGTTTCGTTGAGGAGGCTGTCGCCGGCGGCCAGCAGGTATTCGCCGGGCGGCGGGGGGCTGGCTGCGCCGGGGCGCCCGGAATGGTGGCAGACTCCGACCGCAGCGGATAATTCATGGGCAACACCCACAAGGCCCTGCTGATGCCCGGACCCAGCTCTCGCATAGCCGACCCGTTTGCTTTTGCGCGAGCACTTAAAAGACCGTCTTGCTTATCCGGTGTCCGCGCGGCATCAATACCCCCAACCTAGCCGGCGGTACACGAAATGCAGCAGCCACAGCGGCCCAATCAGCAGAAACTGCAGGTCTTTTAGGAAGCTGGGTTTCTTGCCTTCCACCTTATGGCCCCAGAACTGGCCCACCCAGGCCAGCGCGAAAATGAGCAGACTGATGGCCCATAGCGGCAGCACCGCCACGCCCGCCACCACGCGCAGCATGGCCGCCATGGCCACCCACACCAGTACCATGCCCAGCGCCAGCCGCCCGCTCAGGCGCACGTAGTACACCAAGGCCAGGGCCATCACCAACGTGCTCCAGTTCAGCCACGGGCTGATTATTTTGGATGGCCACCGGCATTGGCACCGGCCACAGCAAGCCCAGTAGTGAAAATATTATCAGCGGTTTCCAAGCTGCTGTACATTTTTAAAGTGGGTTAAAAGTTAAAAGTGAAGAGTTAAAATCCTTTCAGGCTGTACTTTAACTCTTCACTTTTAACTTTTAACTAAGTACATCTGGGCGAAAACCGCTCTATCAGCGGCCCGCACGCCCAATGCATGAGCTTGTTAGTGGGGTTCTGGTGGCTTTCGCCGTATTCGGAAAGCAGGGCGGCAAGGCTGGCCATAGCGGTGGGTATTTGGGTGAAATGGAAGAAGCGTAGCAGCCAACAAATTAGCACAAAAAAAGCCTTCCCAACCGGGAAGGCTTTTCTGATTCCGGCAGTCGGAAAGCTTATGCCTTTAGCTTGAACTTACCGCGCAGGTACGCCAGGGCCTGGCCGTGGGCCTTGGCGGCGTACTCCTTGTTGAACTTGGGGTTGGAAGGGTTGGCGAAGGCGTGGTCGGCCTCGTAGCTCGCTACGGTTACTTTTTTGCCGGCCGCAGCCATGTCCTTCTGAAACTGGCCCACCACCTCGGGGTTAATCCACTTATCCTGGCTGGCGAAGATGCCCAGCACGTCGGTGTTCAGGGTTTTGAGTTTGGCCACGTCCTTTTCGGGCATGCCGTAGTACATCACGCAGCCCACGGTTTGCTTGCCGCCGAGCAGGGCTTCCTGCAAGCTCCAGCCGCCGCCGAAGCACCAGCCGATGCTGGCCAGCTGCGCCTTGGGACCAGCGTACAGCTGGGCCCCTTTGAGGATGGCCGCGGCGCGCTCGGTTTTCACCTCGCCCATGTATTTGCCGGCTTCGTCGGGCGTGGTGGCCACTTTGCCGTCGTACAAATCCACGGCGATGACGTTCACGCCGGGCATTTCGGCGGCGAAGGTGGCCGCTTCCTTCTTGATGTAGTCATTCAGGCCCCACCACTCGTGAATCACGAACAGGTACTTGTTGGAGGGCTTGGCGCTCTTGATTTCGAAGCCCTTACCGGTGCTGCCGTCCGGGGTCTTGAAGGTTATCATTTTGCCTTCACCCTTAAATTCGTAGGGCAGGGGCGCATCGTGGCCACCCGAGAAGTCTTTGTCGGTAGCCAGCATGGCGAAGGCCTCCGTAGCCGAAGCCGATAGGTTGGTGGCGGGCCGGGCGCAGCAGCTGGCCATTTTCTGGGCTGAGGCGGAGAAGGTGAGGCTGAGCATAGCCGCCCCGAGGGTAAGAAGCTTTTTCATGAAGAAGGTAAGATTGAAAACGATTGTGCCTGGCCAACAGCTTACCCGGCAAAACGTCCCGCACCATGCGGCGAAGTTTTAGTAATTCGCGGGCCGCCCGGCGGCGAAGAGCGGTTCAGTCAGTGCAACTCCACCCAATGTTTATCGGGTGGAAGCTAGGCGGGCCGCTATACTCAAGGCATCGGCCTGAACGATGACGTTTTGCGGCTTGGCGAAGAAGCGGATTTCGAAGCACTAAACTGTCTGCCAGCACTGAACTTGATACGAAGCACAAAGCTTCATTTAACCACTGAACCGCCAATTTTTTGCAGGTGCTGTTACCAGTAGTTGTTCTTTGTCCGCTCACTATCGTCATTCCGTTTTAAGTTTAGTGAAAGTATATTGAGTTTTATTTTTGTTTGGCCGGCCAAGTCGCAAATATTTTCCTTCAAATTTGAACGGTAAATGAGTTTCAATTTTATTTAAATAGTCTTTGAAATTTTGGTCTGCGTCGTCAAACGGAAAATACAAGTCAGGACTGCAAGAACAACTACGAGAAAGCCAAACTATAATACTTGATTTGTTTTGTTGGTTTGGCAATTCAATTTTTGTTGCCGGGTCAATAAAGTTGAAGTTAAATGAAACTATCAGTTCAACTGGTCCCAAAGTGAATTTAGGCCAAGATTGTCCTGCAATCAAATAGTCAAGCACTTTTGATAAGTCACGTTTGTCAAACTCCCACACATTTTTTGTTTGAGTAGAAGGAACACCACTTGGATAATGGTAAGATAACGGTTCTGTTTGGGGTTCTCCGAAAACTGTTCTTGTATCATCGATTATTTTGTCAGCAAGCTCTGGATGCTCGTCATCTTTCCAAGCGGAGTAAGCCGTCAACTGAATACTTGTCGGTTCGTTAATTGAAACAGTTGTGCAGTTCGCCAAAAAGGTGTTCAGACCAGTCCAAACTTTTTCAATATTTCCACCAGTCAGTCGCTGAGTTGTCCTACTTTTTGGAAGTGAGTAAAATATGAATGATTTATCTGCTATCATGTCTGTTCGTGTCGTCTTTTTACAATTACTGGTAACGGTAGGGCTTGCTGCTGTGCCGGAATTCATTGAACGTTCAGCCCGTAACCGCAGCCCGATTGAAAAAATGATGTTGAAGTTAAGAACAAGGCGGTGGTCCAAAGAAGGGTGAAATGTTAATTTAAGCAGGTTATACTTAGCTGTTAATTACTATTGGTCAATAACTTGCAAAGAAATTTAATTTGTTTGACCAATTGTTTGTCACCCTACTTTGGACCACCGCCAAGAACAAAAGCTGAAAGATATTCTTCAGCCGGAACAAATGCTGATAGCAAACCAAAAGATGAGGATTTATTCGTCAGCCGGCATAGAAGCAAGCCCCTTGTTGGCAGTAGTATTTGTTCCTTCCATTAATGAACATCAATTCCATCGAAATAAATTTCTGTAATTGCTGTGTCGTTAAATTTGCCCCCTTTGTAAACTTCAACTATTTCAAATCTTAATATTAAATCTGTCCCGTTTTTGTTGTGTCCAAACGTTCCTAATTTAAATTTTTGGTCTGACTTGCTGTCTTCTAAATTTAAAATTCCAAATGGCTTTCCGTTAACACTTAATTTTAATTTCTTAACTCTATTATTATTCTTCCAAGCAGTTTCAGATTTCATATAACCGTTAGAAATAATTATTTCAGTAATTCTCGGGCTATTGTTTTTGAAATAGTATTCTAAATATTCCCCAACCCCTTCATCTGGTTTCCCTTCAACCCAAGCCGTTCGATAGTTTAAATCGTTTGCGTTTTTTGCCTGGTATTTTATTCCCTTTTCAGAGTTAAGCGAAGATGAAGATTTAACTTCATAATTTCCACCTCCACAATACCAACTGCAACCACCGTCAACTATGTCCCACATACTTTCTACCACTTCACCATATTTTTCAAGTAGTATATCGAGCTCTTTCTGTTCTGTTGAAGTAAGTTTTTCTTTCTTCAAAAGTTCGGATTGCCTTTTTATTTCATTGTCGATTTTTGCACTCAAATCTGCTTTGAAAACACTTTTTGGAAAATAGTTTTTGAGTGAACCTTGTCCAAAAGCAAAGTTCATTGTAATTGTCAAAAATGTTATAGTTAGTAGGCTCTTCATGATATTACTACCAACGATTGAATATTACTGCCAACATCTAGATACCCGCAACTCGCAAGCCCAGCGAGTTGCGGGAAGCATGCCAATTTGGTATGCTTCCCGCAACTCGCAGGTGCTACTTAACTGAAGAGGCCAGGCGGCTGGCGGGAAATTTCAAAAACGAAAGATAGGCGGCCCCGACGGATTATGATGGCTGCCCGGGCAGTTGGTCGGCGGTGGTGGCAACCAGGCCGGTTTCAATCACCGCGCCCAGCTCTGTGAGCAGCGCGAACAGGCCCACGTACGTTCTATTCAGATAAATGAAGTGCTCGGAGCCGCGGGGCTCGCGCTGTTTGCGCAGCTCGGGGTCGGCCATCAGGTCGTCGCCCAGGGCGTAGAGGGCCGCCATGTAGCTGGGGTCGCCAAAGTCGAAGGTGGCCTGGCGGAAGGGGCGGCCCACCAGCTCCAACGATACCTGCATGGTGCGCAGGTACAGCGCCCGCATGGCCGGGGCATCGGTGGGGCGGAGCACGCCGGCCTGGGTGAGCAGCGCGGCCAGCAGGGTTTCGTCGGCCATGGTTTCGGGGGCCAGCAGGGCGCGAAACAGCTGGTGTACGTCGGCCGGCACGTCTTTCACGCAGCCGAAATCGAGCACGCCGAGGGTGCCGCCGTTTTCGGCGCGCATGAGGAAATTGCCGGGGTGGGGGTCGGCGTGCAGCTGGTGCAGGGTGTTGAACTGGAACTGGTAGAAGTCCCAGAGCGCCTGCCCGAGCTGGTTGCGCACCTCTTGGGTAGGGGTAGTGGCCAGAAACTCTTTCAGGTGCTGGCCGCCGAGCCAGTCCATGGTCAGAATGCGGTTGGTGGAAAATTCGGGGTAGTAGGCCGGGAATTCCAGGTTCTTCAGCTCCTGGCACTTAGCTGCGATTTCCGTGCCGCGACGCAGCTCCAGGGCGTAGTCGGTTTCTTCGAGCAGGCGGGTCTCCACTTCCTCCAGGTAGGGGCGCACCTGGGCTTCGTTCAGGCCCATCACGCGCAGGGCAATGGGCTTTACAAGGCGAATATCCGACTTGATGCTGTCGGCCACGCCGGGGTATTGCACCTTCACAGCCAGCGCTTTGCCATCCTTGCGGGCAAAGTGCACTTGGCCGATGCTGGCCGCCTGCCGCGCCTCCGGCTCAAAGGCATCAAAGAGCTGAAAGGGCGACTTCCCGAACGCATCCCGAAAGGCCTTTATCACCAGCGGGCCGGAGAGCGGCGGCGTCGAATACTGGGCCTTGGCAAACTGGTCGGCGTAGGCCGTGGGCAGCATGTTTTTCTCCATGGCCAGCATCTGGGCCACTTTCAGCACCGAGCCTTTCATCTCGCTCAGCGTGCCGTAGAGCTCGGCGGCATTGGCGGCGTGCAGGTCCTCGGTGGTCGATTCGGCTCCGACGGCCTTTTTGGCGTAGTGCTTCACGTAATTAGCTCCTACGTTGAAGCCGGTTTTGGCGAAGCGGGCGGCGCGGGCCACCTTGGTGGTGGGCAGGGAAGTTAGGGGTTCGTCCATTAAGGCAGTGAACAGTTAGCAGTGAGCAATGAACAGTTGGTCAGGATTCCGTTGAACGTTGCTGTTCATTGCTCACTGCTAACTGTTCACTGAAATTATTTTCGTACCAGAAACCGCACGAAATCAAAGGCCGAATCCAGCGTGTTGCGGCCTACTAAATCGAAGCTGAGCGTGACGGCTTTTTCCACGGCGGCATCGGTACGCTCGAAGTTCACGGTGTCGTCTTTGGCAAAGTAGCCCAGCACGAAGAGCGCCTGCTGCCAGAAGAAGCGCGGATAGCCTTCCTGCACCAGCGGGCGGTTGGCGATTTCGCCACTCACGCGGCCTTCGCGCAGCAAGTCGCTCACGAACAGCTCAAAATCCTGGCGGAAGTCGTCGAGCACGCGGGGCGTGAGCGCGGGCATGCGTTTCAGCGAGCGCCGCAGGCTCATCAGGGCGTAGGAGCGGTTGTTTTTGAGGATTTCGAGCAGCGTGTAGTAGAACGCCAATAGCCGCTCGCGGCTGCCGTAGCCTTCCCACACGGGCTCGGCGGCGGCGGTTTCGTGCGCCTGCCGACCAAAGTCAGCCCAGATTTCCCGGTCAATGGCCTCGAAGGTGGGGTAATGCTTATAGAACTCCTGCTCGGCCAGGCCGAGCTGCTGCGTGAGCTTGAATACTGATTGTGGCGGGTGGCCTTCGTTGAGTACGAACGCGAGGTAAGCTTGTTTGATGCGGTCTTTTTCCATGCTGCTGTAACCGCCGCGGAGGGCGGTAGGTTCGGGGGGGGCAACGCGGACTTTGTAGCACATGCTTCAGCTTGTGCATCGGAGAACGAAACCCGCACGGGCACAAGCTAAAGCATGTGCTACGACTCCCGCGCTACACTGCCGCGATGCGCGCCGCCCGAATAGCCTCCACCGACCGCTCCCGCGCAAACTTGTGCTCCACGATGGGCGCGGGGTACTTCGACGTACCAACCTCCGGCACCCAGCGCTTCACGTATTTCATCTCCGGGTCCACTTTTTCGAGTTGGCTATCCGGGCTGTACACCCGGAACCACGGGGCAGAAATGGCCCCGGTGCCCGCCATCCACTGCCAGTTGCCCACGTTGTTGGCCAGCTCGTAGTCGAGGAGCTTGTCGGCGAAATACCGCTCGCCCCAGCGCCAGTCGATGAACAGGTGCTTCACCAGGAAGCCGGCCACGGTCATGCGCACGCGGTTGGGCAGGTAGCCGGTTTGGTTGAGCTCGCGCATGCCGGCATCCACCAGCGGGTAGCCGGTGCGGCCCTCGCACCAGGCCTGGAACTCGTCCTCGTTATTGCGATAGTCGATATGCCGCATTTTGGGGTCGTAGCTCTCGGTGGCGGTGTTGGGGTAGTGCCAGAGTAGCATCATGAAGAAATCGCGCCAGATAATCTCGGCCAGGAGCTTTTGATTCAGCGCTTTGGCCTGCCGCATCACCTGCCGCACGCTGAGCGTGCCAAAGCGCAGCTGCACCGAAATGCGGGTGGTGCCGTTTTGCAGGGCGGGCGTGTTGCGGGTGTGGTGGTAGTTGCGCACCACGTCCTCGGCCGGCAGGTCGGCCACGGGCACGTACTGCTCCAGCCGCTCAAACCCCATGCTTTCCAGGGTCGGGCGCGGGCCGGCTTTTCCGTTGGAAAGCGGGTGCAGGTTAGCCTTTGTGAAATCACCGGCCGAGCCGTAGGGCAGCAGCATTTCGTCGGTCAGCTTCTCTGTGTACGTCTTCAGGTACGCACCAAAGACCTTGGGCACCGTGCCCGACTTGGTCATGATTTCGTCTTTGGCGAAAATGACCTGGTCCTTGTATAAATAGAAGTCCACGCCGTGCTTTTCCAGCAGCCTGGCCACGGCGTTATCGCGCTCGGTGGCGTAAGGCTCGTAGTCCTCGTTGGCATGCACGGTGGCCACCTCAAATTCTTTCACCAACGCCTCCAGCACTTCCAGCGGCTGGCCGTAGCGGGCCAAAAAAGTGCCGCCCGCCGCTTCAGTTTCCCGCGCCAGCTTCTCCACCTCGTCGTAAATGAAAGTGAGACGGGCGTCGGCCCTATCGGGCAGGTGGTCCAGAATGTCCTTGTCGTAGATGAATAGTGGGACTACCGGCAGGCCGCTGGCCAGGGCGGCCGCCAGCCCGGCATTGTCGTGCGTGCGCAAGTCGCGCCGGTGCCAGAAGATACAGATTCTCATAATGGTGCTTGGAGCTTGGTTGTTGGTGCTTGGTTGTTCAGGTCGAACGCATTAAAAACAGGGAATATGCTTTCATAGCGCCTAAAGGCATTTTTCTTTTCTCGATGCTGGAGAGAACGACAGCAACAAAAATGCCCGCAGTAGCTGGAATCAATATCCGCTTTTTTAATGCGTTCAACCTGTTGGTTGTTGGTGGGCGGCACTACCCAAGCACTAGATACCAACAACTAAGCACCAAACTCTGCTACTTCAATTTGCCCATGCCGCCATCCACGGCCATGGTTTGGCCAGTCACGAACGAGCTGTGGTCCGACAGCAGAAACGAGGCCGTGTAGGCCAGGTCCTCGGGCTGGCCAATGCGCTGCAAGGGGTGGCGCTTGGCTCCGGCCTCGGCCTTTTCGGGCGAGTTGAGCAGGGCGGCGGCCAGGGGCGTGTTGGTGAGCGAGGGCGCGATGCAGTTCACGCGCACGTTGCTGGCGGCGTACTCGGCGGCCAGGGCCCGGGTGAGGCCTTCCACGGCCGCCTTGGCCGTAGCAATGCTGGCGTGGAAGCTCATGCCGGTATCGGCCGCTACGGTGCTGAAAAGCACCACTGAAGCGCCGCCTTCGGCCTTTTTCAGCCGCTTGATGGTGGCCTGCAGCACCCGCACCGCGCCCAGCACGTTCAGGTCGAAATCAGCCAGAAAATCCTCCACCGGAATGCGCTCGAAGGGGCGGAGCTTGATACTGCCGGGGCAGTACACCACGCCGTGCAGCGTGTCGGGCAGGGCATCGAAGGCGGCGCCCACGGGCTGGGTGGCGTCGTAGGGCAGGTGGGTGGTGTTCAGCTCGGCCAGCTCGGGCGAGAGGTGGCGCGAAGCCGTGAACAGGTGTGCGCCGAGGCCGCTGAGCAGCCGGGCCGTAGCCAGGCCAATGCCGGAAGAGGCACCAACGATGAGGAAGTTTTTGTCGGAAAATTGCATGCGAGTGAAGAATGAGAGACAATTGCAACGGTAATGGCCTAACCCCGCCAGCGGTTGCATGTTTTGACAGCCGATGGCTCCTTGGCTTCCGTCTGCGCGCTTGGAAGCGATAAACGCCAGGTAGCAGCGGCTGGTATGACACGCGCGCTAGCCCGGAGCCAGCCCCATGCGTACTTGCCGTAATAAATTGGTAACAATAGGTCATTGGAGGTGACGGTCTGCCAATTGATAGTCCCGCAAACGATTGCGCTCGGTATTCCGCAGCCTTTGCAGTAGTTTCGCGGTAAGCGCGCCTAATTCCCACTGCCTTATATGAACATAACCAAACTCCTGGTCGCTAACCGCGGCGAAATTGCCATTCGCGTGCTGCGCGCCGCCACCGAGCTCAACATCCCCACGGTGGCCGTGTACACCTACGAAGACCGGTACTCGCTGCACCGCTACAAGGCCGATGAGGCCTACCAGATTGGTCGCGACGACGAGCCGCTCAAGCCGTATCTCGACATCGAAGGCCTGCTGCGCGTAGCTAAGGAGAACGGGGCCAACGCCATCCATCCCGGCTACGGCTTCCTCTCTGAAAACGCCACGCTCTCGCGTCGCTGCGCCGAGGAAGGCATCATTTTCGTCGGCCCCCGGCCCGAGGTGATGGAAGCCCTCGGCGACAAAGTGCGGGCCAAGGAAGTGGCTTTGCAGTGCCAGGTGCCCCAAATTGAAAGCAGTCTGGCCGAGCTGGTCGATTTTGAAACTGCCCGCACCGAAGCCAACCGTATTGGCTACCCCGTGATGCTGAAGGCGGCCAGCGGCGGCGGCGGCCGCGGTATGCGCATCATCCGCGATGATGAGCAGATGGAAAAAGGCTTTTTCGAGGCCCGCAACGAGGCCCTGAATGCCTTCGGCGACGACACGGTGTTCCTGGAGAAATTTGTGGAGCGGCCCAAGCACATTGAGGTGCAGCTGGTGGGCGACCAGCACGGCAACCTCGTGCACCTGTATGAGCGCGACTGCTCGGTGCAGCGCCGCTTCCAGAAAGTGGTGGAAGTGGCCCCGGCCATGAACCTGCCCGACCACCAGCGCCACCTGCTCTACGAATATGCCCTGCGCATCGGCCGGGCCGTGGGCTACGACAACGTGGGCACCGTGGAATTCCTGGTGAACCCCGAGTACGACCGGATTTACTTCATCGAAGTGAATCCCCGCATCCAGGTGGAGCATACGGTGACGGAGATGATTACGGGCGTGGACCTGATTAAAACCCAGCTGTTCATCGCCGCCGGCTACAAGCTCAGCGACCCCGAAATTGGCCTGGGCCCCGACGTGGTGCCGCTGCGAACTGGTTTTGCCATGCAGTGCCGCGTCACCACTGAGAACCCCGAGAACGACTTCAAGCCCGACTATGGTACCATCGTGGCCTACCGGGCGGCGGGCGGTTTCGGCATTCGGCTCGATGAAGGCTCGGTGTATCAGGGCGTGGTCGTGTCGCCGTTTTTCGACTCGATGTTGGTCAAAATCTCGGCTCACGCGCCCACGCTGCACGGCGCGGCCCAGAAAATGCTGCGCGCGCTGGACGAATTCCGGGTGCGCGGCGTGCAAACCAATATTCAGTTTCTGAAGAATATTGTCGGTAACGAGGAATTTCAGACAGGCCACGCCACCGTCGATTTTATAAAGGACCACCCTGACCTGTTCACCTTCGACCCCCGGCAGGACCGGGCCACGCGCCTGCTCAGCCTCATCGGCGATGTAGTGGTGAACGGCAACCCCGACGTCAGGAACCTCATCGACCCGCGCGCCACCCCCCGCCGTCCGCTTATCCCGCATTCCGACCACGCCGCGCCCGCGCCCGGCACCAAGCAAAAGCTGGACGAGCTCGGCCCCGAAGCCTTTGCCCAGTGGCTGCGCGACGAGCCCCTGATTCACTACACCGACACCACCCTGCGCGATGCTCACCAGAGCCTGCTGGCCACCCGCATGCGCACCTGGGACATGCTGAAAGTGGCCGGGGCCTACGCCCGGCAGCACCCTCAAACCTTCAGCCTCGAGGTGTGGGGCGGGGCCACGTTCGACGTGGCCCTGCGCTTCCTGCACGAAGACCCCTGGGAGCGGCTGGCCAAGCTGCGCGAAGCCATCCCGAACATCCTGCTGCAAATGCTCATTCGCGGGGCCAACGGCGTGGGCTACAAGGCCTACCCGGATAACCTGACGGAGCGGTTTGTGCAGCAGGCCGCCGAAACCGGCGTCGACGTATTCCGCGTTTTCGATTCGCTCAACTGGCTCAAGGGCATGGAATCCTGCATCGGGTTCGTGCGCAACAAAACCGACCGGCTGGCTGAAGCCTGCATCTGCTACACCGGCGATATCCTCGACCCCAGCCGCACCAAGTACACTCTCGATTATTACCTCAAGCTGGCCAAGCAGCTGGAGGATGCCGGCGCGCACATCCTCTGCATCAAGGACATGGCCGGCTTGCTGAAGCCCTACGCCGCCACCGAGCTGATTGCCGGCCTGCGCGATACCGTGAAGCTGCCCATCCACCTGCACACCCACGACACTTCCTCGCTGCAAGCCGCTACCTACCTCAAAGCCGTTGAGGCTGGCGTCAACGTCATCGACGTGGCACTGGGCTCGCTCTCGGGCCTCACCTCACAGCCCAACTTCAACTCGGTGGTTGAAATGCTGCGCCACACGCCGCGCCACCGTGAGTTCGACCAGGCCTCGCTCAACGAGTTCAGCAACTACTGGGAGGCGGTGCGCGAGATGTATTATCCCTTCGAGTCGGGGCTGAAGGCGGGTACTTCGGAAGTGTTTCAGCACGAGATTCCCGGCGGGCAGTACTCCAACCTGCGCCCACAGGCGGCCTCACTGGGCTTGCTCGACAAGTTTGAGGAAGTGAAGCAGCGCTTCGCCGACGTGAACGACATGTTCGGCGACATCGTGAAAGTCACGCCCAGCAGCAAAGTAGTCGGCGACATGGCCCTATTCATGGTCAGCAACGGCCTCACGCCGGCCGATGTGATGGAGCGCGGGGAGGGCCTGAACTTTCCGGAGTCCGTGCGCGAGCTGTTTCGGGGCGACATCGGCCAGCCCGAGGGCGGCTGGCCCGCCGCGCTGCAAAAGCTCATCCTCAAGAACGAAGCACCCTTCACCGACCGGCCCAACGAGCACCTCGCACCCATAGCTTTCGATAAGGAATGGCCCGCCTTCCAGGCGAAATTTCCCGGTGCGAAGTTCACCGATATGCTGTCTTCGCTGCTCTATCCCAAGGTGTTTGAGGAATACTGGGCCTTCCGCCAGAAGTTCGGCAACGTGAGCAAGGTGCCGACTTCGGTGTTCTTCTACGGCCTGAAACCGGGCGAGGAAACCATCATCGAAATTGCCCGGGGCAAGTCCGTCATCGTGCGGCTGGAGTCGGTAGGCACGCTCAACGAGGAAGGCTGCCGCACCATTTTCTTCACCCTCAACGGCCAGACCCGCAACCTCCAGGTTCGCGATAATTCGGTGGCCGCGACCAAAATCAGCAACGCGAAAGCCGACAAAGCCGACCCGCATCAGATGGGCGCGCCGCTCCAGGGCATGCTCAGCAAAGTGCTGGTGAAACCCGGCCAGGCCGTGCCCAAAAACACCCCGCTCTTCGTCATCGAAGCCATGAAAATGGAAACCACCATCACCGCCCCGCAGGACCTGACCGTGGCCACCGTAACGCTGCAAGAAGGTGCCCGCGTGGCCGCCGATGATTTAGTGCTGACGCTGGGGTAGCCAGGGCTGCGAAGTTGCTTGCAGCCAGCGTTGAATGAGGCCGATTAAATCGTAAAAGGTTAAATCGGCCTCATCCTGTTCATATGTTACAGCATATTCAGGCAGACTTCGGCGAAAACCTTTGTATCGAGTAGTAGTGAGTTAGCCATCAGGCAGGCCCTGGGAACTGTACTAGAGCAGTTCCGGGGTTAGTGTACATTTTTGAAAACAGTTAAAAGTTGAGAGTTAAAAGTTAAAACCCAATACGTCTGATTTTTAACTTTTAACTCTCAACTTTTAACTCTGTACATGGCCCTGGGAACCGTACTAATCCGAATGGCTCACAACTTACTTCCCGACCTTAAACGTGAGGCCCGCGCCCACGGTAGCGGTGCCGGCTGCCAGCCCGCTCACTACCTGGCCCGCCGTCACGTCGAGGCGCAGCAGGGGCAGGGGGCGGAAATATAGCCCGGCCGTGGTGCCCGTACTCAGGCGGCCGCGGCCGGTACCGTAGGCTTCCACGAAGAAGCCGGCCTTGTCGCCCAAAGGCCCGTTGAGGGCCAGCGTGCCTAGGAACTGGCCTGCTTCCAGGTCTTTGGTGGTGAGGCCGCGCTGCTGAAAGCCGAAGTTGGCCTCCAGCCCGAACCGTTCCCCGATTTGCTCGCTCACCAGCAGGCGGCCGCCCGGCCCCCACTTGCTGCCGCGCAGGCCCGCGCTGCCCGTGCCGGGTACTGCCGATTCGATGAGGATGGCTACCTGGGTGCGCGTGTCATAATTGGGCGACACCATGAACTTCGCCCCCACCACTACCGGGGCCCAGCCGCTCGAATCGACCAGGCCGGCTTCGGTAAGGCGCGAGGGGCCACTGTGGAAGTAGGGCTGGCTCACGCGCAGCTCCATGCTGTTGAAAAACCCGATGCGCAGCGTGGCGGCGCTCAGGCTCTGGGTCGGGCCGGGGCCGCCCAACTGCCGCTGAAACCCGGTTTCGAGCTGGAAGCGGCCGGGGCGCAGCACCTGCGCCGTAATGGTTTGGCCGGGCCGGTCGGCGCGAATGTTGCGCACGAAAGGGGAATCGATGTTGGGGTTGTTTTCTTCCGGCGTATTTTGAGCCAGGGTGAGGCCGGGGCTGCCCAGCAGGGCGGCGGCGGCCAGCAGAGTGGTCTTGCGCATGCCAACCAGACCGGCCTCGCTACGGCAGAGTTCATTTTAGGTTGCCGACCCGGCCAGGTTCTACTGATAATGCTAACGTGTTTTATCATAATGCCAGCGGCCGGCTATTTTAACGGCATCCGCGTACAATTCTTTCTATCATGAAAATATCATCCGTACTTCGCGTTGCCGCGCTTGCTCTACTGCTTTCGGACCGCCTCCCGGCCCGGCAAATCTTCCCCATTTACACCGGTACCGTGCCCGATTCCAAACCCAGCGCCGTGCGGGAAACCAGCCTGACCCTGGAAAGCGGCGGGGTGCGGATTGCCAACGTGGTGCAGCCCAGCCTCACGGCCTTTCTGCCGGCGGCAGGCATGGCCACTGGTTTTCGTACTAATACCACCAAAGGCCTTTGGCCCGACCGCTTCCGCAACTGGCGGGACGCTGATGATTGGCTGACTAACTAAGAATGAGGTCACTTTTAATCATTACAGTAGTAGCCTCAGCGCTGGCTGGCTGCGAGCAGAAGGCGTTTGTGACCGAGAAAGCGCCCCCGCTTTCCACGGTCATTGGCCCGGCCGTGGCCCCGCCGCCACCGCCACCGCCGGAAAAAGCGCCGGTGCCCGTCCCGGTGCGCAAGCCGCCAGTAGTGTACCGGTCGGGCTGGGCCCCGCCCGCCCGGCTGGATACGGCCATCGTGCTCAACGGCCAGCGCTACCGGCTGCGGGTGCAGGCCGAAACGGATTCCACTGAGCGACTCAAAACCACTTACCAGCCCTACGCGGGGCATTTCGAGCAGGCGCGGGGCTACCAGGGACGCTATACGTTCACGCTGCACGATGGTAGCGGCCGGCAGGTATTCCGGAAGCAATTGCGCAAGGCCGATTTCTTCAAAAGTGCCGGCGGCGATATCGTGACCGAGAGCGAGGCGCTGCTGCCCGAGCTGCTGGCCTACAGCGCGCCCTTCGGGGCCCTGGTTTTTACCCTCGATTTTATGGTGCCTGATAGCGACGTGGGCTCGCAGGTGGTGCTGTTGCTGGACCTCTCGGGCAAGGTGCTGCGCCTGAGCGACGGCCGGGGCCCCGGCAGCGGCCCCGACTGCGACCCCGCCCTCACCGCCGACGGCCGCGCCCTGCTCACGGGCTCCGAGCTGCTGCGGCCCCGCCAGCCGCCCCTGCGCCTCACCCGGCCCGACGCCGACCTGGCCGGCGCTTTCCTGCTGAGCGACACGACCCTGCTGGTGGTGTACGCGCCCGGCAAATCGCGCCTCATTCAGTCGCCCGGCGCCCCCGAAAGCTACGGCCGCACGCCCACCCAACAGCAGCTGCGCGCCCCCAATGCCTACGTGCGCCACACCCGCACCGGCCGCGTGCTGAGCCGCTTCCGCTACGGCGGCTTCTACGAGGAGATGGGCTACACCATTCCGCGGCACTACCTGTCCGGCACGGCCACGCACTACCTGCTCGACGAGAAGCGGGGCCTGCGCCTGGTGCCATTGGCCCGGCCGAAGCTGCCTACCGAAGTCCGCTTCGCGGCCATGGTCCGCTACGCGCCGCCCCAAAAACCAGCTGAAGTGCGGTTTGAGATGCAAAGCAGCAGCACTGGTTTCGCCTTTTATGTGGATACTACCACTCAGACGCCGCGCATTCGCTACCGGCGGCTGGAATATTAGTCAGCTGCCAGTGCACCAGCAGGCGGAGTACCCCGAATTTCTAATTCGGCCTGTAGAAACGACACCCGCCCAAGTCACTCCGGCGGGCCGAATTAAAAATTCGGGGTACTCCGCCTCGCGCTTAAACGGCTAGCCCGGGCGGCTTGTATCGCTCCAGCTCCCGAACTATTTCGCTGAATAACGGCCTTATGGCGGGTTCCGGGGCTACGCAGCGGCTCTGAAGCTGCCACAGCGCCGCCGCTGTCGTCGGCTCAGCGTCTGACTGGCTATGTGCCAATAGCTCTTCCAGCAGGCAGCCGAAGGCCCGCACTTCGAGCCGTTGCAAACCACTAGCCGTGGGCAAGTCCTCGGGTGCGAAGAAGCAGGCCGCCCCGAAATCGCCCAGCAGGGCATCGCCTTCGGGCGTGTTCAGGATATTATGGGCATACAAATCGCCGTGCAGGATGCCCTGACGGTGCAGATGCCCGGCCGCCGCCGCGATGCCCTGGGCCATGCGCAGCGCCGCCGCCAGGGTAAATCCCGTGCCGGCCGCATACACGTCCCGCGTGCAGGTTTCGAAGCTGGGCGGGCCGGCCAGGTTGCCGAACGCGGGGGCAATCAGCTCCAGCACCAGGCCTTCGGCCCCGGTGGGGTGCCGGGCAAGCTGGCCCTCCACGGCAATCAGGTTGGGATGGGGACCGGCGCTGATGCAGGCCATCATTTCGCTGTGCGGCAGGCCGTCGCTGGTTACGGCTCCTTTGAAGAGCTTCACGGCAACCGCGGTCGGGGCGGCCGTCGGGGGTTGCCACCGGGCGCGGTATATCACCCCCGATGCGCCTTCGCCCAATTGCGCTTCCATCGCCAATTCTCCCCAATCAATGCTGCGGATAGGGTGCCGGGCCACCGCCGCCGCCTCGGCGGGCGCGCAAAACGGGTTGCCCGCGTACGCCAGCCACGCCAGGCGCGGCATGGCCAGCAGCCACGCCGGCAGCTCGGTGAGTCGGTTGGCGGCGATGCGCAGCAGCTCCAGATTCGTGCAATTGGCCAGGGTTTCGGGCAGTTCGGTGAGCTGGTTGCCGGCCAGCATCAGCTTCTGAAGCTGCCGGCAGTTGCCGATTTCGGCCGGCAGCGCTGCCAGCCGGTTATCGGTGAGAATAAGCCAGCGCAGCTGTGGGGGCAGGGCCGCCGCCGGCAGCGTCCGTATCTGGTTGGCCTTGAAGCCTACCATGCGTAGCCGCGGGCACTGCCCCAGCACGGCGGGCACTTCGGTAAACTGATTATCGGAGCAAAACAGTACTTGCAGCCGGTGCAGGCGGCCCAGGTCATCGGGCAAGGCGGAGAGGGCGTTGCCGGAGAGGTTGAGGATTTCCAGTGAATCGGCCAGGGCGAAGATTTCGCGGGGAAATTCGGTGAGGCCGGCGGATAGATTGAGCTGCCGGGTGCCGGCGAGCTGCCCGGTGCGCAGTTGGTCGAGGGTGTGCATGGGGGCAAAGGTCGCAGTAGCGCGGACTTTGTAGTCCGCGAGTGAACGGGGCCACTCGCGGACTACAAAGTCTGCGCTATAACCTAATAGCTCTCTTTCCGGAAGCCCCAGCTCCGCAGTTCCGCCTCAAACGTATCCGGGAAATTCGCCTTCAGCGCATAAATCACGGCTTGCAGCGTCTTGCGCAGCTCCTGCTTCGCGGTGTCTTTCTGGCTCACCGACCGGCTCACTTTACCGGCCAGGCCATCGGTTTTGCCCAGCAGCGTTTTGTATTCATCGAAGCGCGTTTGCCAGTAGGCGGTGCCATAGTCGCGCCCGGCGAAGGGCGCGGCGGCCACGCTGGGCAGCAGCAGCTCGCGCAGGGCTACGAGGCGCTGGTCGCGGTCGCGGCTCAGGATAAAGCCGCCGTTTTTGTTGGCCAGCAGGCCGAAGCCGGGCAGGCGGGCATCGGTGCGGGCCTTGTCGTAGCCACTGTCCTCGTTCACGTACTTTTTGAGGATTCTTAGGCCCTCGTCGAACTGGTCGTCCAGCTCTTGCAGGCGCTGGCTTTGCGGGGTGCGGGCCGTGGCGGCGCTACGCTTCTCGGTGAGGCCGGCGGTGAAGTCAGTAACCACCTTCACGAAGTCGGCCTGGGTTTTCCAGCGCAGTGCAAACCAGGTTTCTTTGCCCCAGGCCTCGGCTACGAGCCGGCCTACTTCGGCCAGCGGGCCATCTTTTTTGGGAATGAGGAGCTTGGGATTCACCACCGCATCGGTGGCAGGCATGGGGGTGGGAGCGCCGGCCGAAACGGGCGTGGTAGCTTGGTCTGCCATGAGGTAAACGAGTAAGAATGAAGGATGAAAGGTGCCGTAATACTACGGTTCGGCTAGGGTGCGCAAAATTTTGGTAAAGGCCCTGTTTCGCCCCGACCTGTTGGGCCGCCGGGGCCGCTGGCCCAGGGGCAATCCCTCCGGCTTCAGTCGGCCGTGCCAGGGGCACCGGGAGCTCCCCCCGGCGGTCGGCTCCGGCGGCCAGGGGCACCGGAGGCTCCCCACCGCCTTCAGCCGCCCGCGCCCAGGGCTCCGGGGACTCCCCACCGCTCCCGGCACGAGGTGACATGGGCAGCGGGGGATTTCTCTCAGGGCTACACCGCTGGCGCACGTCCGCGACGCGCTGCCGCCTGGCTGCGAGCCTATGGCTTGGGCATTGGGCCGGGTGTGCCAGCCCAGCCGCTAGTCGTTCGCCCCCGAGCCGCAGGCTCGGCCCCAGTCGGCAGCGCGTCGCAGACGCGCGCCAGCGGAAGTTGCGGAGAAAAGTTGCGGAACTGAGAGCATCTAAAGTGGCAGAAGAAACTAAGCTGCAACCATCCCAGCCTGCTTCTTTTTTTGTCCCAAACTGTAAATAATTCCAGCAATTAAGCCAATGACTCCCCCGGCATAGCTAAAATTATGCATAGAGCCCACCGTAATAAAACTTTTGAAGTCGATGATATTATCAGGAATGTACCAGTTGCTGAATAACTCTATTGGTTTATTTGCCAGAACTAAACGTCCGTAAATAAGGCCGACGATTCCGGTTGTAAATGCTACAGCCATTGTGACCAGAAAGGCTTTAATTGTTATGCGAAACATTGTTTGCCAACTGGTATGAGTCAGCCCAAACAATCCCAGGATGAGGCCAATTGGTATGCCCATCCACCAAGTTGCTAAAAAACCTACTGCAGCAACCCAAACTCTTGGATTCGCGGGATTCGCTTCTGGCCCTTCATCTACTAATTCAAATTGAATGAATTTGAACTTGGTGTAGTATTCCGGTGAAATTGTATAGGTCAGTTGGTCGTGTATTGCTCCGTAAATACCGCCAATCAGTGAAGCCATAATTACAATTAAAATCAGGGCGAGAAATTTTTTCATGAATTTTATTGAATGAGTTGCCTCACACTTCCACCACTTCCCCCGTCCCGAAATAATAAATAACCCCCTTCACCTCCGCATAGCCCAGCTGCTCAAATAGCGTGGCGTAATTCCGCAGCAGCCGCTGGTGTTTCTCCTGCGGCGGGGGCAGCCGGAAATCCAGTAGCGTGACCCGGCCGCCGAGGCGGTGGTGGGCTTCGAGGGAGGGTTCGAGCACGATGCGGTCGGGCTTATAATCGCGCAGCTTCACGCCGCCCACCAGGATTTCGCGCTCCGTTTCCACGCTCAGGTGCGGGGCGAAGTAGGGGGCCAGGCGCGGGTCGCGCACCAGCCGTTCCAGGCTGGCCACCAGCTCCGGCCGCTCGCGGGCGCTGAGGATGCCTTCGGCCACGAGCTGGCTGGCCACCCGGCCCACATCGGCGGCCGCGAGCAGGCGGCGCAGGGCAAAGTGCAGCTTGCGGTTCCACTCGCCCTGGGCCTTTTGCTCGTCGAAATCGAAGAGGGCGGTGGCGTGGCGGCGCAGTTTCAGGCGGTCTTCCCAGGGCGCGGCGGCGAGATTGGTTAACTCATAGTTGGTGCCTGGTGCCTGGTGCCTGGTGCTTGGTTTGGCAGGCGTGCCTTTGGAGATGACGAAAGACACCTGTTCTTCCTGCCACTCGCCCCGGCTTTGCAGGTAGCCGTGGAGCAGGTCGGCCACGGTGCGGGCGGCGGCCGTGGGGGCTGATGCTTCGGTTTCTTCCGTAGCCTTGGCGCTTTTCTTTTCTTCCGGTTTTTTGCTGATGATGTAGAGGCGGTGGCGCGGTCGGGTGAAGGCCACGTACAGCGTATTGAGCCCTTCGAGGAAGGTTTTTTCGCGCTCCTCGTCGTACTGCGGCCCCAGCACCGTCTGCTGCATGGTTTGGCTGAGGCGCACCACGGCCACGTCGGGCATGGTTGCAAATGGCTTTTCGTCGGCCTCCAGGTGCCCCCACAGCAGCGTGCCCCGGTGCGGTTCCAGGCTCCAGTCGGCAAACGGCACAATCACCACGCCATACGCCAACCCTTTGGCCTTGTGCACCGTGGTGATGGTAATAGCGGCCCGCCCGCCCGGCGCGTTGATGCTGATGCGCCCCTTGCGCTCCTCCCAGTGCGTGAGGAAATTGCCCAGATTATTGCCGAATTTCAGGCTGTATTCCAGCGTCAAATCAAGGAAGCGAAACAGGTAGTCGCTCTCCCCGTTGCGCCCCAGCAGCCCGAACAGGCTCAGCAGCCGCTCGGCCAGCTCGTAGAGGCCCAGGTTGCCGGTTTCGGCTTCGTTTACATCATAGCCCAGCGCCCGAAGCTCATCAAAAAACGACGTGCCGCCCGCCGTATTTGCCACGTCGGCAATATGTCGGGCGCGGGCCGGCGTGGGGGCCAGGCCCCGCACCACCCGGTCCACGAGCAGCAGGGCCTCGGCCCGCGCCAGCGTATCGGCCGGCTGGTGCAGCACCCGCAGAATGCTCACCAGCAGGTTCACCACCTCGGCAAATTCCAGCGCCAGCGAATCGGCCGAAATAATGGCGTAGCCCCGCTCTTTCAGGAACTTGGCAATGGTCTTGCTGGCTCCGCGCGTGCGGCACAGCACGGCGATATCGGCCAGTGCATAGCCGTCGCGCAGGGCCTGTTCTATTAGTTGCAGCGTGAGGTAGCAGGTGCTTTCGTCGTAGCCCAGCCGCGCCTCGGCCGCGTGGCCGGGGAGGGGTTCGGTGGTGTAGGTGCCGGTGGCGGGGTCGTAAAGGAGGGCGGGGGCATCCTTTTGGGTAAAGAGGAGTTCAACGTGGCCAACTGGTTGAATTAAAAATGAAGAATTAAAAATTAAAGATTGTGCGTCTGCTTCTTGCGTTTTGCCATCATTTTTAATTTTTAATTCTTCATTTTTAATTGCCCCCCCTGGCGACAACTGCCCAAAATGTGCGTCATAAATCCCCGTCACCAGCCCCAGCGCCTCATGCCGCTCACTCACCGCCGTAAAAAATGCGTTGTTAAAATCAATAATCTCCCGCGCCGAGCGGTAGTTCACCTGCAAGGCTTTTGGCTCCAGCACGCCATCCAGAGTCTCATACCGCAGCCGCAGCAGCTCGCGCGTCTCGGGTTCCCGCGCCCGCGCCACCAGCGCCGCCGTATCGCGCTGGTGCAGACGCAGAATCTGTTCCATCTCGCCCCCGCGCCAGCGGTAAATGGCCTGCTTGGCATCGCCCACCGCCAGGCTGCTGTAGCCGTTGGCCAGCGTGTTCTCCACCAGCGGCAGCAGGTTATTCCATTGCAAAACGGACGTATCCTGAAATTCGTCAATTAAAATATGCTCGTACCGCTCGCCCAGTCGCTCGTACAAAAACGGCACCGGCTCCGTGAGCACAATACTGGCAATACGGCGGTTAAATTCCGAAATCAACACCACGTTTCGCTCGCGGCTGATTTGCTCCACTATTTTATTTAATTCACTTAGCAGCGAAGCGTGAAATAAATACGGCTGCATGGCCGCCAGTAATATATAATTCGATAAATAAGCGTCGCGCAATTGCGCCACTGCCGCCACCACGCCGCGCAACGGCTCCTTCACCGCATCGACGCGCGCCCGGTCAGCATCGGTTTTGATTTTGCCGCTGTACCATTTGTCGTCGTTCAGCGTGGCGCTCACGTAGCTGTTCGGCCCCGCCTCGGGTGCCAGCAAGTCGGTGCCCTTCTGCACGTAGCCGAAAATGCCGCGCTTGCCCTGGAAAAAGTCGCCCTCCGTGGCACCCGCCTCGGCCAGCACCGCCACCGCTGCGTCGCGGGTTTGGGCAAAAGCGGCCTCAATCTCCGTGCGCTTCGCCCGAATCTGCCGGTCCAGCCGCCGGAAATCGGCCAGGCTCAGCTTGTCCAGCTGCGCCACCGCCTCCTGCACCGTCTCATTAAACAGCACCCGGCCAAAGCCGGCCAGCTCCTCCGGCAGCCGGCTCCAGCTTTTGCCCTCCTCAGCCTGGCCCAGCGCATACTCCGCCAGCGTCTGCGACAGCAACTGGCTGTTCGGGTCGCGGTTCACCTTATCCAGCAGCGCGGCCACCGCGCTTTGCAGCACGCTGTCCGTATCGAGCTCCACCTCAAACGTGGCCGGCAAGCCCAGTTCCCGGGTAAACGCCGTCACAATCCGCTGCACAAACGAGTCAATCGTGCTCACCCCAAAATCAGCATAATGGTATAGCACCAGCCTAAACGTAGCCGCCGCCCGCCGCTGCACTTCCCCCGCCGATAGCCCCAATTCCGCCGCCACTTCCGCCAGCAGCCCGTCCACTTTCCCGCTTTCCGGGTACGCAAACCGCCGCAACGCCCCCACAATCCGCTCCTTCATTTCCCCCGCCGCATCGTTGGTGAAGGTGATGGCCAGAATGTGCTTGAAATACGCCGGGTCATCGCTGCCCAGCGCCAGCAGCAGGTATTCTTTCGTTAATTGGTACGTCTTACCTGAGCCGGCCGAAGAGGAGTAGATGCGGAAGGAGGGAGGCATAATTAGTTGTTTTAAATTACTTTCGAGGTTACGAAGCCAATACTATTAAGACAAGCAATTATGGCCCTATTCATGTTGCCGATTTTATTTGCTGCCGTATTTTCTTTCTCGATGGTTATTCTCATTATTGGTAGCTGGGTAGCAAGGATTCTCGGATTTATAAATGAAAACAAACCAAACCTATTTACCCTATTTGCTCAAATCTCGGCTGTTTTTGCAATTCTGTCTATAAATAGGTTTCGTTATTCGTTATGAATGGCTTGCTGCACACAACCTTTTAATAAATTAGTGCATTAGCAAGGGGAGACAGGTTTGATTTGACTGCATTACTCTTTCGTCAGCCAACTCACCATCTCCGCCGTCACTCGCACTGGCCGGCCACTCTTTGGGTCGAGCAGCACCCAAGTGGTTTCGGCCTCGCACAGCAGCACGCCATCACTGGCGCGGGTGAGGCGGGTATAGCGCAGCGACGTGGCCCCGCTGGTTTCGCCTACCCAAGTGGTAGCCCGCAGCGTCTCATCGGCGAAAGCCGATTGCAGATAGCGAATCCGGTGCTCGCGCACCACCCAGATAATTTGTTCGCGCAGCTCGGCCGGGCAGATGCTCAGCCAGTGCGCACCGGCTACATCCTGCACCCAGCGCACGTATTCCACGTTATTAGCGTGGCCCAGCGCATCAATGGCACTATCCGGCACCCGAAATTCATGGGAGAAAGCGTAAGCAGGTGCGTCGGGCATGCTGTATAAGAGGGAAGGTAACGGGACAAAGGTCGGTATCCCTTGAAAAAAATACCTATCGACTTGGTCATATGGAATTTCTGCCTATCTTTGACGCAACCTAAGAAACCAAGCCACGGTGGCCCAAAAGCTTAGGGAAACCCACAACACAACCACCATGCCCACCGGAACGGTAAAATTCTTTAATGAGACCAAAGGCTTTGGTTTCATCAAAAACGACGAAACTGGCGAAGACATTTTCGTACACATCAGCGACCTGCAAGTAAGCTCGATTCGCGAAAACGACAAAGTTCAATTTGAAGTAGCCCAGGGCAAAAAAGGCCCGAACGCTGTTAAAGTATCGCTGGTTTAGTCCTGCTTTAGCTTTGTGTTAAGAAAGCCCGCCTTTGGTGGGCTTTTTTTTGTGCCCGGCGCAACGGTTAGAAAGAGCGTCATGATGAGCGTAGCCGAAGCATCTCGCGTGCTTTAATGTAGTCGTGCAGAAGCAATCTTGTAAACGTAATCGTGCCTTTTGCCCCGTTCCGCCGACCTCCCCCCGGCCCCTCTCCCGCGGAGAGGGGTGCCAGCCGACGGTTCGGAATTAGCCCCCCTCTCCGCCGGAGAGGGGCCGGGGGGGGGAGGTTACGCCGGCCGCACCGTTTGCATGATTCCTTCTGCATGACTACTTTCTACATGACTACTTAAAGCACGCGAGATACTTCGGCTACGCTCAGCATGACGTTCTTATGAATTCTCTAGCTTTTACAGAATAAAAATCCTACCTTTGCACCCGCATTTGAGGACGGCCCTAAGTCCGCGCAAGCCTAAGAGAGGCATAACGCATTGGCCGCATAGTTTTTTGGTTGTTTTTCCCGCCTGATTGTGACAAGGTAGAAGGAGGGGAAACGTCGCTGAGTACGGCTGTTTTCGGAGCGAGTCTCTTACCCCTTACCTTTTTCCACATTCATGGAAGCTGAAAAAATTGTAGTTCGTTTCGACGAGCTGAACCTCTCAGAGGAAGTACAACGCGCCATCACCGAGATGGGCTATGAGGAAGCCTCGGCCATTCAGGCTGCTGCTATCCCCGTTTTGCTCGCCGGCAAAGACGTAATCGGCCAGGCCCAGACGGGTACCGGCAAAACCGCCGCTTTCTCTATTCCCGCCATTGATGGTGTGGACACCGAGAGCCGCGACGTGCAGGTACTGGTGCTCTGCCCCACCCGCGAACTCGCAGTGCAGGTTTCGGGCGAAATCCAGAAGCTGGGTAAATACAAGCGTGGTTTGATGGTTGTGCCGATTTACGGCGGCAGCCCTTACGACCGTCAGCTTCGCGCCCTGGAGCGTGGTGTTCAGATTGTTATCGGTACGCCCGGCCGAATCATGGACCACATTGAGCGTGGCACCCTGAAGCTGGAAAACACCACCAAAATTATTCTGGATGAAGCCGACGAAATGCTCGACATGGGCTTCCGCGACGACATTGAGTTCATTCTGAGCAAGATGCCGAAAGAGCGCCAGACGGTGTTTTTCTCGGCCACGATGAGCAAGCCCATCATGGAGCTCACCAAGAAGTACCAGCGCGACCCGCAGGTAGTGAAGGTGAACCACCAGACGATGACGGTGACCAACATCGAGCAGAGCTACTTTGAGGTGCGCGGCCCCCAGAAAAAGGATGTGCTGACCCGCATTCTCGACATGTACAACCTGAAATCGTCCATCGTTTTCGCCAACACCAAGCGCATGGTGGACGAAATTGTGGCTGATTTGCAAGCCAAAGGTTATTTCGCCGAAGGCCTGCACGGCGATATGGGCCAGCAGCAGCGCCAGAACACGCTGGATAAATTCCGCAAGTCGACCATCGAAGTTCTGGTTGCTACCGACGTAGCTGCCCGCGGTATCGACGTGGACAACGTGGAGGCCGTATTCAACTACGACCTGCCCGCCGACGAAGAATATTACGTTCACCGCATTGGCCGCACGGGCCGGGCTGGCAAGTCGGGCAAAGCCTTCACGTTTGTGAGCGGCCGCGACATTTATAAGCTGCGTGACATCATGCGCTTCACCAAGGCCCAGATTAAACTGGAGCAGGTGCCGTCGTTTGCCGATGTATCGGAAGTGAAAACCACGCTGTTCCTGAATCAAATCAAGGAGCTTATCGAAAAGGGCAACCTTGAGAAATACGTGGGCCGCGTGCAGCGCCTGCTCGACCAGAGCGAGGAAATTACTTCGCTCGACATCGCCGCCGCGCTGCTGAAAATGACGATGAAGGAAGACAAGAGTGCTCAGCAGAGCCTCGACGCCAGCAAGGCAGCCGGTACGGCCCGCCCCGGCTTCACCCGTCTGTTCGTCACCATGGGTAAGAAAGACCGGATTCATCCCCGCGACATCGTGGACCTGATTTCGGAGTCGAGCAACCTGACCGGTGCCAAAGTGGGCGACATCGCCCTCTACGACAAGTTCAGCTTCGTGGAAGTACCGTCGGAATACGCCGATGAAATCGTGGGCAAACTGGGCCGCACCAGCATCCAGGGTACCCCGGTTAGCTTCAGCATTGCTACTCCGGTGCAGGAAGGCGCAGCTAAGGAAGAAGGCTTCAGCCGCACTGGCGGTGGTGGTCCCGGCGGCTTCGGCGGCGACCGTGGCGGCGAGCGTCGTTCCTTTGGCGGCGACCGCCGTGAGGGTGGCAGCGGCTACGGCGGAGGCTATAAAGGCAACCGTGACCGCGAAGGCGGCAGCGGCTACGGCAGCAAGCCAGCTTACGGCAACCGCGAAGGTGGCAGCAGCTACGGCGGTGGGTACAAAGGCGGCAACCGCGAAGGCGGCAGCGGCTACGGCAACAAGCCAGCTTACGGTAACCGCGAAGGCGGTAACCGCGAAGGCGGTAACCGCGAAGGCGGTAGCAGCTACGGCAATAAGCCAAGCTACGGCGGCAACAAAGGCAGCTACGGCGACAAGCCCAGCTACGGCAACAAGCCGAGCTATGGCAATAAGCCCAACACCGGTGCGCCCCGCGAGTATGAAACCCCTCGCACGCCCCGCAACGAAAGCTTCGACGAATAGCCCATTGCTTCAGTCAATCTATTAGCATTATCCTGATTGCTTGTGCATTAATCAGCTATTCGGTATCCATTATCCGATTGACGTGTTTAATTTTTAGGTTATCATTTATTATCGACAACAAAAAAGCCGCTCAATTGAGCGGCTTTTTTGTTGTCGATAAATTCGTATTACTCTATTGTATTGGCAACAGCAGAATTACTTAGCGGAATCACGCAACGACTTGATTGTGCCATGGGCTTCCGTTACGCCTTGGTATTGCTTCTCGATAACCGATTTCAAAGGCGAGGGCAGGTCCTGCGCTTTCAGGGCGGTCTGGTAGGCTTTCACGGCATAATCTTCGCCGCGCTCGCACTCGGTTAGTACGGCCTTGCTGTCTTTGCTGGTAAGCGCCGCTTTGAGGTCAATCCAGGCGCGGTGCACGGTGGCGGTTACGGAGCCACTGGCGCTTTCATCGGGTTTCAGGTCCAGCTTAAACATCTGGTCCTCAATCTCGGTGATATAGCCAGCGCGCTGTACGGCGTATTTTTTAAAGGTTTCCTTCAGGTTGGCATCCTCAACATCGGTCATTGCGTCGGCATAGCCTTTCTGGCCGTCTTTGAGGGTTTCAACCAATTCGTTGAGCAGGGCTTGAGTGGCTTTGGCTTCCATGTGGAAAAAAGAAATAGGATGAGGTGAAAAGTTACCCTACTCTTTACTGCCTCACCGCCGCCAAGGTTACAGACACTTCGCTGGGGGCTTTGGGACTGGTGGCAGGAAAATTCTGTTCATTTGGACAGGATTTAACCCTCGTTCTCCTTTGCCATGGCTTGGCCGGCCAGAAAGCCGGTGGTCCAGGCCGCCTGAAAATTGAATCCGCCTGTGATACCGTCAATATCCAATACCTCGCCCGCGAAGTGTAGATTGGGAATGCGGCGGCTTGCCATGGTTTTCAGGTCAACTTCAGGAAGTGAAATGCCGCCACAGGTCACAAACTCCTCTTTGTAAGTGGTTTTGCCCCGCACCGCCAGGGAAGTGCGGAGCAGCAGCTCAAGCAAGCGGTTTTGGGATTTGGCCGGCAGGTCGCTCCAGCGAGTATCGGCCGCAATACCGGCCTGCTCGGTCAGGTTGCGCCACAGGCGTTGGGGCAAGCCAAACTGCGGGTTGGAGGCGACGGTTTTTTTGCCATTTTCTTGGCGAAACTCTTGTAGCCAGGTTCGCAGCGTTTCGTCGGTAAAGGACGGCACCCAGCTGATGAGCGCCGTGCCAACGTAGCCGAGCTCGTGCAGCCGCCGCGCGCCCCAGGCCGACAGCTTGAGCACGGCCGGGCCGCTCACGCCCCAGTGCGTAACCAGCAGCGGGCCTTCGTAATGCAGCTTCTCGCCGGCCAGCACCACGCGGGCGTGGGGCACGCTCACGCCCATCAGCTCACTCAGGGGCGACTGCGGAATATTGAAGGTGAAGAGCGAAGGCACCGGCTCGGTAATAGTATGACCCAGGGCCCTTAGCCAGTCGTAGTTAGTGCTTTTAGGGTTGCCGCCGGTGGCCACCAGCAGGCGGCTGACCCGGAGTTTTCCGCCGCCGAGCTGGGCCGCGCCGCTACCACTGAGGACGAGCTCAAAGCTTCCATCGGTACTCGGCTCGATTTTATCAACGCTGGTATTGGTCAGAATGCGGACGCCGGCCTGACGGGCGGCGTCTTCCAGGGCTCGCGCGATGGTTTCGCTGGAATCGGTGGTAGGAAACATGCGACCGTCGACCTCCGTTTTCAGCGCCACCCCACGTTTGGCAAACCAGGCAATGGTTTCGGCTACTCCGAACTGTTGGAAAGCCGCTTTAAGCTGCTTGCTGCCGCGCGGGTAATGCGCCGCCAGCTGGGCGGGAGTGTCGCAGGCGTGGGTGACGTTGCAGCGGCCGCCGCCCGAAATCCGGACTTTGGCGAGCAGCTTGCCCGTTTTTTCGAGTAGTATGACCGGGACGTTGGGGTTGGCTTCGGCGCAGGCGATGGCCCCGAAAAAGCCGGCCGCTCCGCCGCCAAGCACGGCCACGAGGGGGGAAGCTACAGCATTATTCACGGGGCAAAGGTACGCCGGGCCGGGCAGTCGCTACGGCTTAATGCTAGCAGTAGGGAAGCGCCGCCAGCACATCATCGTGCTCAAACTGATAGGGTACCAAGCTGCGCACCAGGCTGCTGTCGATGGTTTTGCCGGTGGCTTCGCACTCGTCTTTAAACGTCGGCGACTCCAGCTTAAGGTATTGAGCCGCTGCTGGATAGAAATCGCGGCGTAAGGGATGCTGGGCCGCGCAAACGTTGAAGGTGTGGCCCCATACGGCATGCTTGATAATGGCGGCGAGTACGCCTACTACATCGGTAAGATGCACTAGGTTGACGGGAGCATTGCCCTGGGAAAGGTCGCGGCGACCGGCCAGGAAGCGGCCGGGAGCGCGGCCAGGGCCAATCAGGCCGCCGAGGCGCACGACCGTGCTTTTCCACTGGCCGTAGCGGGGCACGAAATGCCCTTCGGCGCGCAAGATATCCGAAGCGGCGTCGCGGGTGCTGATGGCATCGGCCTCGCGCATCTCGCGGGCTTCAGTAGGATACACGCTGGTGGAGCTCACGAAGAGCACATGTCGGGTGCCGGCCGTCGCTACGGCCCGATGCACGGGCCGCAGCAGCGTCGGGTAGGCCCCGGCGGCGGCGGCGCGGGGCGGCACATTGAGCACCAATACATCGGCTTGCGTGAGGAGGCGCAGCAGCAGCGCCTCGGCCGAAGCAGTAAAGCTGGTGCCCAGCTGCAGCAGATGGGCCTCAATGCCCGCCGCCGCCATTCCGGCTATGTTTTCGGGCGAAGTGGTGGTGCCCAATACCCGGTGCCCGGCCGCTACCAGGCGGTGAGCCAATGCCATGCCCAGCCATCCGCATCCAAGAATTAATACGATAGTGGGCTCCGCTCCTGAAGCTTCGATTGGGGAGCCCCCGGAAATGGAATTAGTCATAGATAAGCCAATGCAAGTGTCTTGGGGCACGAAGGTGCGAAGAAAATGCGTAACACTATATTCAACATCGAAAATAAAAAAACGGAAATTTCTGACCACTTCACCTAATATTCGGATCAGCAGCCTTGTACCTTCGGGTCGCGGATTACGCCGCAGTTCCCACTAATTTACCTGCTTGCGCATGACAACTCCCTACACCCAGCCCATGCTGCGCGACAACGCGTTGGCCGGCAAAACCATAATCGTGACTGGCGGCGGTACCGGCCTGGGCCGCGCCATGACCACCTACTTCCTGCAGTTGGGGGCCAATGTTACCATCACCAGCCGCAAGCTGGATGTGCTGGAAAAAACCGCCGATGAGCTACGCCAGCAAACCGGCGGCAAAATTCTGGCCATTGCCTGCGACGTGCGCAAGTACAACGAAGTGGAAGCCATGCTGGAACGCACCATTCAGGAGTTTGGTGGCGTTGATGTGCTGCTCAATAATGCGGCGGGCAACTTCATCAGCCCGACCGAACGCCTGTCGCACAAGGCCTTTGATGTGATTGTGGACATCGTGCTGCGCGGGTCTTACAACTGCACCCTGGCCGTGGGCAAGCACTGGATTGCTGACAAAAAGCCCGGCACCATTCTCAATATCGTGACGACGTACGCCTCGGTGGGGTCGGCGTTTGTGGTGCCTTCGGCGGCGGCCAAGGCGGGCGTGCTGGCCATAACCCGCTCGCTGGCAGTGGAATGGGCCAAGTACGGAATCCGGTCCAATGCCATCGCGCCAGGGCCTTTCCCCACGGAAGGAGCCTGGAGCCGGCTATTTCCTGAGCCGCTGGCCAGCAAACTAGACCCGGCGGCCAACGTACCGCTCAAGCGGGTGGGCCAGTACCAGGAGCTTGCCAACCTGGCGGCTTATCTGGTGTCGGACTTCTCCGCTTACGTCAACGGCGAAGTAGTGACCATTGATGGCGGCGAATGGCTGAACGGCGCGGGAGAATTCAATAAGCTGGAAATGCTGACCCCGGGTATGTGGGACCAGATTGAAAAAACCATGCGCCGCTAAATCACGGATTAAGCGGATTTTAGCGGATTTCACGGATTTTGTAGTCGATTATCGACTTGCCCTGACCACCAAAAAAGCTTGCTGTTAGGCAAGCTTTTTTGCGTTATTGAAGGCGTTGGCGATTATCGACTTGCCCTGACCACCAGAAAGGCTTGCTGTTAGGCAAGCTTTTTTGCGTTATTGAAGGCGTTGGCGGATAAGTGGATAATCGACTACAAAATCTGTGAAATCCGCTAAAATCCGCGTAATCCGTGATTATAGTTTATAGTCTTTGTAATCTTTGGTGAATTCGACCAGAGGAATAGTTTGGTTGGGGACTACGTCTGTAAATTCGAATTTTTCGAACAATCCTTTGTCATCGTTTACCTGAACCAGGGTAGGCAAATACGTTTTACTATCAACGCAAACAACAGTGCGACGGCCGTAGGAATTAGGCACCTGCAATACTTTGCCCTCCGGAATATTATCGCCGATACTAAGTCCATTGCGTTCAACCACCCGGTATTCACCGCAGCCAAACCGTTCGGCAACGGTGGAAATAGTTTCGTTTTTGCCAGCTTTGTAGCTTACATACCGGAACTGCGGATAATCGGAACGCAATACGTAGCCGGGACGGCCCTGCACCATCGTATCGCCAACGAAACGAAACGAGCGGCTGAAGGAATTATCCTGCCGAAGGCCGGTAGTACGCAGTAAATCGGAAATAGTGCCGAAGCCGGCTTGCAAGGCAGTGTGGTGCTGGCTGCTCCGCATGAGCTTGCCTTTGGGGTCGAGACTGAGCGTGACGTAGGGAAAGCTGGCCGGGTACACCCACGCATCGCCGCCGTTCTGGCCAGCTACCCAGAGAACCTCAACCCCTTTCTGATTCTTTATATAGATGCGTAATGGTTTGTAGGTCAGCTTCATAATGCTGCGGGCCTGATTGATATTGCCGCCGATTCGCTCCTGCGCCTTCACGGTGCAACGCAGGGTTTTAAGGTTCTCGATAGCGGCACTGAGGCGAGCGGTAAGCTGGTCGGTGGTGAGGGCTGGCGGGGTGGCCGGTGCAGCGGCTCCAAGCAGTGCCAGTGCGCCAACGGACAAGGCTACGCGAACTGAAGTAGAAGAAGCGCAGGAAGTTAACAAAGCAAACATGGAATGAAAATCGAGTAAGAGTCAGGCTGCCGAGCGACGGTAGCTCAGTTTAGGCTAATAGGAGGGAAGCGCGAGGATGCGCTGTCAAAAATAAACAGCTCATCAATTTCCACGCCATGTAGGTAGGGGTAAAGGGGGAACTGCTCAACCACGGCCTGCACCGCGGCAGCATCGTCGCCGTTCATCGTGACCCAGCCCCGGCTCCGGTCGCTGCTGATGGCATAGACTTCCACCACTTTATCGGCAAAAAGCTGATTGATAAAAGCGCGATGCTGAGGGATAAGGGTGATGAACGCCTCGTCGAAGGTATCGGGCAAGCGTAGGGAAACGACAAATTTAGGCATAAATCAGGGCGAGCTAACGGACCAACTAACGTTCGCCTCACCCGGAAAGTTGATAAAAGCACGCTTATACAAGTTGGTCGTATTTGGCAGAGAATGGACTGAATAGGATGAGTAAATTAACTTGCTGAATTACTGCTCATCAGGACAAAAAACAACCGCCAGAGCTACCTTGTCAGGCTGTCTCCGGCGGTTGCATTTCGTGGTAGTATGCTTACGAATGTCCGAGTTCGGCCACGCTGGGCTGGGCCGCATCGCCAAGGGCGGGCCGGGCAGCGGCATCGGGCAGGGCGGCTCCGCTGGGGGCCGGCTGGCGGTGCGCCGCCTCTTCCCACTCGCGAAAGCGAACGATTTCACCTTGAAATTTACCCACATACCAGCTTACGAGGCTCAAATCATCAAGGAAGCCAAGTATGGGGATAAAATCCGGCACCAAATCGATGGGCGAAAGCACGTAGAGCAACACGGCCAGCCCAGAAATGATGGTGCTGGTGGAGATTTCACGGTATTCGCCGCTGATGTAGCTGCGGATAAGGCGCACCAGGGTGAGGGCTACCTCGAAAAGCTGGCGGAATTTATTGGTCTTGCTTTCCTTATTGGCTAATTTTTCGGCCACTTCGTTCAGGACCGTGACCACTTTGAAAGGACGGCCCAGCAGCTGCGTAGCCCGGCCGATAAAGACGTTGAAAAGCGCGTTTTTGGAGATTTTGAGACCTTTGTCGAACAGGGAAGACATAATGCAACAGGAGAGAAGTGATGGCGGGGCTTACGCACAAGCGCTTTCCCGCGTTGTTGCCTGGTGCATAAAGTCCCGCGCCGGCCTACCGCTCAAACAGCGGAGAGGTGCCGCCCACCCAGTCTTTGTCTTTATTAAAATCGACGCCAATCATTTCGCCCCGGCTCAATCGGCCGAGGCCGGTGACTAACTGCGGGCTCGCCTCACCATCAGGCCAGATATAGAGCAAGCGAATTTCGCATTTTACCAGCCCATCGGGCGATTGTACCACTGGCTCATAAGCTACTTTGCGCTGTAATAAATAATTATGCTTATCGGGTAATGCGTCGAGCTCAGCGGCCGTGATGTGGAGGCGCACGCCGGCCCCGGCGAAGGAGAACAAGGGCTTAAGAACGTAATTGGACAGGTCTGATGGGTAGGTTTTTAGGTCTTTCAGGAAATAGCTGGGCGGCACGAATGGGCCTTGCAGGAAGGGTAGCGTGTATTTGCTCACGCGAAAAAACCAGTTAGGGTGCCCTACCCAGGACACGTCGACATCAGCGGTTAAATTAAATTCGGTAATTAAGTCAGGATAACGCTCTAATTCGTCAAATATGATTCGATTGTAGATGCGCTTAACTGAAATTAACTGGCCGTTATTTTCATAGAATAAATCGCGACCATTACGGCGAATTTTAGTTAGACAAACGGTTTCGATATTCCATAATTTCCTGGATAGCGCGAAATCAACGCGCGTTTTTTGGCGCTCCGGAAACAGCTCCAGCAGAATAACATTTTCGGCTGGCTGGCCGCCCAGAATAAACTGGCGCATTCGGGTTTGGTAGGCCTCAAAATCAGGCACGGTTAGGAAAGGGGAAACAGAATCAGGGATGGGGAAAAAGCGAGCAAATTCGCCCGGCAGCCACGACTGAAAAGCGTAGAGCGACGGAAATCCCTGCATTTCAATAAGCTGCGGCTCCAATTCGCCGTTGGCGTGGCGGCACACGGCAAAGTCAAACGTTAGAAATTCGGGCCGCGCACTTTCGTTGGGCACCCGCTGATGCGGCGGAATGGCACCTTCGGTCAATTCCTTGAAATCCGGCTGCTCAATTACCCGAATGATGCTCTCACCGGCCGCAATCAATTTATCGCGCAACAGCGCGGGAACAAAAACCGGCGTTTCGGCTACCCGAAAATCGAGCTGCCCCGGCAGCTGCCGGTCAATATCGGCCAGCATTTGCTGGTAGCGGGCGGGGCTGAAGGCCGCGTTGTACGTCTGGCGGTGTTCCGGAATCATGGGCAGGACAGCGGCGGCCAAGGCCGGTTATGCAGTGGTGAGCTGGGCCACCTGGGCAATGGCACGCCGCAAAAAGGTGGGCAGGATAATAGCTTCGGTGTATTCGATAGTGTCCGGGTCGGCCAGCAAGCGGACCATTTCGTCATATTTCTCCTCTCCGTAGGCCATGATAACCTGCTGCTTGCGCTCATCCGTGAGCATGTAGCGGAGCATGCCTTCGCCGTCCGCTTCGGGATGGAACTGAGTTCCCAACACTTCCGGCGTGAAGCGAATGGCCATCACGGCCCGCGCCAGTGGTACGTGCGGACGTTCTTTTTCCAGGCACAGCACTTCCGCGCCCAGCTCGGCGAGGCGGTCATTATTGAGATGCGCCAGCTGATAATCGCGCGAATCGACCACGTAAAATGGCTCGGGCAGGTCCTGCAGCACGGGCTCGGCCATGCCGGCAGCCGTGAGGTGTACGGGCAGCACGCCAAACGACGTGGATTTGCGGCGGCTCACTTCACCAATGCCCAGGTGCCGGCTCACCAGCTGAAACGAGTGGCAAATCAGGAGCAGGTGTTTCTTTTGGTCGTGGGTCTGGTTGTAGGCCAGCAGCGAATCAATAAACGCAAAATACTGCGTTTCCCATTCTTCAGCCGAAGCCAGTGGGCTGCCGGGGCCGCCCGTGGAAATATAGATATCGTAGTTCAGGCCGGGCACTTCATTCTCAGCCCGAACATTGAACGTGTCGACGCTGAATGCCAGCCCATGCTCAATTGCCCCACGGCCGAGCAGCTGCCGAATGCAGCGCATGCCTTCGTTGGGAGCGTTGTTGTACATATCGAGGATGGCGATGCGAATAGCAGACATAGAAATAAGGAATCAAGTAGCCGGGCGATGCGGGCTACTAGTGAAGAGGGAAGTGGCTAGTGCCACGTAAAACGATGAATAATATTGAGTTAATGAACCAGATGCGTGACGATAACATGCCCGGAGGGCTGGCTGAAACAGATAACGCCAACCGGAAGGTTGGCGTTGCCCCGAACAAAGATAATTGTCTTACAGCCCGTAGGCTGTTTCGGTTAAAATATAGTCCACTACTTTATGCAGGTCGTTGGTTTCGCGGAATACCTTCAGCTGCCGGTCGGCTCCGGTGCCCATCTCCATCATTTTCAGCACGTATTCAACTTCGTGGCGGCTGCCGAGCTCATCCACGACGTCGTCGATGAAATCGAGCAGTTCCAGAATGAGGTTGCGGGTTGGGACTTCTTCCTGCTTGCCAAAATCAATCATCCGGCCATCGATGCCGTAGCGGGCGGCCCGCCACTTATTTTCCTTAATAAGGGCACTACGGTAGATGCGAAAATTGAGATTCTGGGTTTTGAGCTTGTAGATTTTGGCCACCAGGGCCTGCATAATGGCAGCCACGGCAATGGTTTCATCGGCGCGCATCATCATATCGCAAATGCGATATTCGATAGTATCGAAGAAGGGGTGCAGGCGCAAATCCCACCAAATTTTCTTGCCGTTGTCGATGCAGCCGGTCTTCACCAGCAGGGTAATAAACTCGTCGTAGTCGCTGGCGCTGTGAAAATAACCGGGGATGCCCGTGCGCGGAAACCGCTCGAAAACCTTGGTACGGAAGGACTTGTAGCCGGTTTCACGCCCTTCCCAGAACGGGGAGTTGGTGCTGAGGGCGAACAAATGCGGCAGGAAATAGCGCAGCGCATTCATCATATACACGCCAATATCCCGGTTTTCGATGCCGATATGCACGTGCATGCCAAACACGAGATTGGAGCGGGCAGCTTCCTGCAGCTCCTCCACAATCTTGTCGTAGCGCACATCGGGCGTGATGGGCTGGTCCTGCCACCGCGAGAAAGGGTGCGTACCGGCGGCCCCGATTTTGAGGCCCTGCTTATCGGCGAGCTCAATAACGTGGCGACGGAGCAGCAACACTTGGTCGCGCGCTTCCTCGATATTATTGCAGATGGTGGTGCCCACTTCCACCACGGCCTGGTGCATTTCGGCCTTCACCTGCTCATGCAGCGTCATCTGGCCGCCCTCCACTATTTGCGAGAGGTGCGAGCGCAGCTCCCGGGTGGTGGGGTCGATGGTTTGAAATTCTTCTTCGATTCCGAGCGTGAACTTGGGCAGAGACATAAGCGACAGGAATTACAGGACCGGGCCTGTGGAATCAGGACTGGCCGGAAATGAAGCTATTACGAAAAATAACAGGGAAAACGAGCAACCCCGGCCCAAAATCCCTAGCTGGCGCTTTTGGTCGATTTCTTTGCCGGAGCCGATTCTTTAGCGGCTGCTTTGGGGGTAGCGGCTTTCTTAGCGGCCGGAGCTTTGGCCGCTGCTGGTTTGGCCGCGGCTTTGGGCCGGGCGGCTGCCGTGCTGGGATGCACGAAGGTGCCCCAGGTCAGGTTATCCTGGCCGGGTTTCTGCGCTTTAGCCCGCGCGATAGCCAGGTTGGCGGCAGCTTCTACTACCCACTCGAAGTTTTGCTGGCCCACGGAATTGATATCAGCATCGGGCGCGGGGTTGCCGAAGTCAATGGCCAGCGGAATGCCATCGCGCACGGCAAACTCCACGGTGTTAAAGTCATAGCCCAGGCCTTTGTTCAGCTTGAGCACGTAGTCCTTCATCGTGGCTAGCAGCTTGCGGCCGGCCTCACCGGTCGTCTTCATCTCGGTGGCGTAGCGCAGGTGGGGCTCGTTGCGGGGCTCGTAAGGCATGATGAGGACGTCTTTGCCCCCAATGCAGTAGCAGCGGAAATAATCGGTGAAGTCCACGGCTTCCTGCAGCAGCATGACCAGTTGGCCGGTTTCGGCGTAGGCGCGGTGGAAATCATCAGATGATTCCAGCTTGTACACACTCTTCCAGCCGCCGCCGGAATGGGGCTTCATGTAGGCCGGGAAGCCAATGTGCTGGAAGGCCGCGTCCCAATCCATCATGCCCAGGTTGCGGAAACTACGCTCGCTGGTGTCGGTGGGCCGCTCTTTGCTGGGTAGCAGCAGGGTTTTGGGCACGGGCACGCCGAGGCGCACGGCCAGGGCATTGTTAAAGAATTTTTCATCGGCCGACCACCAGAAGGGGTTGTTAATCACGGCCGTACCCATGAGGGCAGCGTTCTTGAGGAAGGCGCGGTAGAAGGGCACATCCTGCGAAATCCGGTCGATGATGACGGCGTAGTCCGACGCGACGTGCTGTTCAACCTGGTGAATATGCACGAATTCGGCGCGAATGTCGGCCGGAGCCTTCTCGTTCACGCGGTCGACGAATGCCTGGGGAAAGGTGTTTTCCTGGCCGAAAAGAATGCCGATTTTTTTCATAACTGTGGGGTATTGAAGCGGGAGGGTCTGAATGGAAAAACGCGAAAAAGGGGTGGCTTACAGCGGTTTCCAAGTCCATGGACAGAGTTAAAAGTTGAGAGTTAAAAGTTAAAAATCAGACGTAGTAGGTTTTAACTTTTAGCTCTCAACTTTTAACTGTTTTCAAAAATGTACACTGACTCGGAAACTGCTCTAGCCGATGGTGTTGAGATATTGCGGGAACATTTCGCGCCACACCGGCCAGTCGTGGTCGCCGAAAGGCTTCACATCCAGGGTGTAGTGAATGCCTTTCTGACTGAGCAGGCGGGCCATTTGAAAATTCGCCTCCTTGCAGAAATCGTGCTCTGCCGTGCCCAGGATGATGTTCATCCACTGAAAATGCTCGCTCTGTGCGCCGGGCAGGTACTCGGGCGGGTTGTTGAAGTACACGTTGTCGTCGTGGTAGCCATCCACAAACTGGCGAATGTCGAAAGCGGCTCCCATGGTGAAGAGGTGGGCCACCAGATTGGGATGGCGAAAAGCAAAATTCAGCGCCTGATAGCCGCCGAAGCTGCTGCCGGCTACACCAATCTTATCGACGTGGCATTCCTGCTGAAGCATCGGCACCAACTCCTCGCTCAGGAACTGGTCGTAGAAAACGTGATTTTGCACGCGCACGGCCGGGGGCAGGTGCTTGGCGTACCACGAATGCTGGTCGATGCTGTCGATGCAGTAGAGTTTCACGCGGCCGGCGTCAATCAGCGGGCGGGCCGCCTCGATGAGCTTGAAGTCGCGGGCTTCGTATTCGCGGCCGCCGGAAGTGGGAAAAAGTAGAACCGGGTACCCCCATGTACCAAAAACCAGCATGTCGATGTCTTGGCCGAGGTGGTGCGAGTAAAAGCGGCGATGTTGTTCCTGCACGATGATGGGGGATAAGGGCGGAGGGCTTTCTCTAGCGGTGCGGCAAACTAGCACAGAAATAATGGACTGCCAGTGGGCTGCGCCAAATAAATTCCACGCGGCGGCTAACTGCGACCGGCGGCGTTACTTTGCCTGATGCTTTCAGAAATCCTCAGCCCCCATACGGCAACTTCCGGCCCCCGGCTGGTTCGGGCGATACTTTCTTCCCAATTTTTGGGACGTGAAGTAGAGCTGAGCGTGCTGCTGCCTCCGCTGCCGGGAGGCACGGCTCCCTATCCGGTTTTGTACCTCAACGACGGCCAGGACCTGGAGCAGCTCCAGCTGCCGGCCACGCTCGCGGCCCTGTACTCCCGCCAGGCGGTGCGGCCCTTCGTGCTGGTGGCCATTCACGCCAATGAGCAGCGCGTGCAGGAATATGGTACGGCCGGTTACCCCGATTTCAACGGCCGGGGCAGTCAGGCAGCTACTTATTCCGATTTTATTTTGCGAGAGCTATTGCCCTATTGTCAAGGTAATTACGAGGTTTCTGCCGCGCCGGAAGACGCGGTGATGGCGGGCTTCTCATTGGGCGGGCTCTCGGCCTTCGACCTGGTGTGGCACCACCCGGAAGCATTTACCAGAGCCGGGGCTTTCTCGGGCTCGTTTTGGTGGCGGCGGCGTGCCGTGGGGGCTGGCTACACGCCCGCCGACCGCATTATGCACGGCCTGGTGCGGGCGGGCCGGCCGCATCCGGCGCATAGCTTCTGGTTCCAGACCGGTAGCCTCGACGAGCGCAACGACCGCAACGAAAACGGAGTCATCGACTCGATTGAGGACTGTCTGGATTTGATGGAAGCCCTGATTCACAGTGGCCTCAACGCCCGGCAATCCATCCGCTACGTGCAGGTGGAGGGTGGCCACCACCACCCCGATACCTGGGGCCGCGTCCTACCCGATTTTTTGCTCTGGGCTTTTGGGCAGGCGGAAGCTTCGGCCACGCTGCCCCAACCGCTGCCCGTGGTGCGGCTGCAGCTCGACCCGACTCTGGCGCCCGCTATTCTGCCCCCTACGGCCACTGTTGCGCCAGAACCGGCCGCAGTTCCGCTGGTTTTGTCCCCGCCCGCCAGCCCGGCAGCGCAAATTTTGCCGGCCGATGCCATCTTTGCGTCTCATCTAATAACGTCCGTTATGCCCATTACCCGCCCCGTCGAAGGTGATTTTTTGCCGTATTCTGCCGGCTACATCAACCTGGTGCCGCTCGACGCGGACCCACGCCAAACTCTCCGTACCCAGCCTCAGGAAATTCACGCTGCATTTGCTGGTCTGAGCGAGGAGCAAGCGGAAAAAACCTATGCTCCCGGCAAATGGACCCTCAAGGAAATGCTGCTGCATCAGATTGATTCTGAGCGGGTATTCGCCTACCGGGCCATGCGCTTTGCCCGGGGCGACAGCCAGGATTTGCTCGGTTTCGAGCAGGATGAATATGTGGTCCACAGCGCGGCCAATGCCCGCACCGTGGCCAGCCTGCTGGCCGAGTACGATGCTACCCGCGCCGCCACGGTGGCCCTGTTTGACAGCTTCACCGAGGAACAGCTGAACCGGCGCGGCACGGCCAACGGCGGCCCCGCCACCGTGCGGGCCTTGCTCTACATCGTGCCCGGCCACGAGCGGCATCATCTCAATATCATTCGGGAGCGTTATCAGCCCATCTTGTAGGTATTTTCAGTAAAGTTTCTACCTTCGCCCGGTACAACACCACGGCTCGGCCGTGCGTTGAAATACTCAGAATAGTACTTTCACCTTCATACACCTTTCAATCATGGCCAAAGCGCAGGACGCCCGCAAAGAAAAAAAGAAAGAACCCGTTAAAACCACCAAAGAGAAAAAGGCAGACAAAGACGAGAAGAAAGTGGCCCGCGCCCGCAAGCAGGAGTAGTTTGAACCGCGGATTCATCGGATTTTCCGGATTTTGTGGCTGGCATCGTTCTCAATCAGCCGCGAAATCCAACCGCAAAAGAAAAGCCTGCTCAACGAGCAGGCTTTTCTTTTGCCCCTCGGCACCAAGTCTGGCGGCCACAAAATCCGAGTAATCCGAGTAATCCGAGTAATCCGATAAATCCGCGGTTCAGACAAAGGTCTAGAGCGTGTAATACGGCTCCTTTTCCTTGTCGTGATGGCGGAGGTAGCCATGCAGCACCAGTTTAATCAGGGTCTGGTAAGCGCGGCGCTTGCCAAAGTTCACCAGCTTCATATACTGGGCCAGGGTGATGCGCGGATGGGTTTTTAAGTAGTCCAGCACCGTCAGCTCCTGTTTGCTGAGGGGAATTTGTTCGAAGCGGGACTCCTCCGGCTGTTGGCGGGCCAGTAGTTTTTCGGTGAGGCCGCTGGTTTGCACGCTGGCGTCGCGCACGCGCACGTAGCCGCGCCAGTCGCCGGGGGCTACCTGGGCCCGGTGCGGCTTGTCGGGACTTTCGGGCACGGTCACGACCAGCACGGTGCGGCCATCTTCCTCCAGCTCGCGGTAGTGCAGGGTGGTCAGCGGCGGCTCGATATAGTGCTGGGCGGCATCGCGCAGCACAAATAATTCTTCCTCGGCGTCGCGCACGCCCACCACGCGGCCGGCGTCGTCGACTCCGACCAGCACGTGCCCGCCCCGGGTATTGGCCAACGACACCAGGGTCCGGGAAATTCGGTGGGGATGCGTGGTTTTCTGCTTGAATTCCAGCTCCTCGCTCTCGCCCCGCGCTATTAGCTCCAGTAGATTCATGCGCTGGTTTACGAAGTATCGGCCAATAAAAATGCCGTCTCTTCTTACAGAGACGGCATTTTTAGTCAGGATGCCGGGCCGCGAAACGGACCGAACGGGTGACGCGCCTTAGAAGGGCAGGTCGTTGTCGTCGTCGCCCGCGATGGGAGCGGCCGAAGGCTGGGCGCGCAGCGTGGGGTTCTGGTTCTGAGCGGCCGGGCGGGGAGCCGCCTGCTGCTGCTGACCACCGCCGTAGCTGGCACCACCGGCACCGGCAGTCTCAATCTTCCAGGCTTCGAGGTTGGTGAAGTACAGCATCTGGCCGTTTTTGTTGAAGCCACGGCCGCGGAGGTTGAAGGTCACCTTCACTTCGTCGCCCATTTTGAACGGGTCGATGAGGCTGGTTTTATCCTGAACCATCTGAAACTTAATATGCTCGGGATACTGGCCGTCCTGGACTTCCAGCACGAACTCACGCTTGCGAAATTTCTCGCTTACCTGCTGTTCGTCAAAGATTTCGTGCAGCCGGCCGGTTACGTCGTATGCCATAAAAATGGGGTGTTTTTTGATTTGTAGACTTGAACATCAAACCTACGAAAAAAAACGTAAGCGGCCCGCCTGCCGTTCCCTGCGGCTACCTTTGAAACTTCATTTCTTCGCTTTTTCACTCCTTATTATATGTTCGCACTCGCCATCCACGGCGGAGCCGGCACTATTGCCCGCGCCTCGCTTTCGCCCGACGACGAAAAGCGCTACCGCACCGCCCTCGAAGCCGCCCTCGCCACGGGCTACGACTTGCTGCGTGACGGAGCCGCTGCCCTCGATGCCGTGGAAGCCGCCGTGCGCAGCCTCGAAGACTGCCCGCTGTTCAATGCCGGCCGCGGGGCCGTGTTCACCCACGAGGGCCATCATGAAATGGATGCCGCCCTCATGAGCGGGCACAACCGACTGGCCGGGGCCGTGGCCGGCGTGCGCCGGGTGCAGAACCCCATTAGGGCTGCCCGGCTGGTGATGGAGCAGACCGAGCACGTACTGCTCAGCTACCCTGGAGCCGATGAGCTGGCCCGCGAACACGGCCTGCCCCTGCAGCCCGTGGAATATTTTTTCACTCAAAAGCGCTATGACCAATTGCAGGATGCCCTTGCGGTAGGTAAAATGCAGCTCGACCACGCCGCTGACCCCAACTGGAAAAAAGGGACCGTGGGGGCCGTGGCCCGCGACCAGCACGGCCACCTGGCCGCCGCCACCAGCACCGGCGGCATGACCAACAAGCGCTATTCCCGCATCGGCGACACGCCGCTCATCGGGGCCGGTACTTGGGCCGACGAGCGTTGCGCCATCAGCTGCACCGGCAACGGGGAGTATTTTATTCGGGCCGTGGCGGCCTACGACGTGGCCTGCCTGATGGAGTACAAAGGCCTGTCGCTGGAAGAAGCGGCCCGTATTGTGGTGCAGGACAAGCTGGCGCCGGTGGGCGGCGAGGGCGGCCTGATTGCCGTGGACGCGGCCGGCAACGTGATGCTGCCGTTCAACTCGGAAGGCATGTACCGCGCCAGCCGGGTAGAAGGTGGTGCGTCAACGGTGGCTATCTATAAGGAGTAGAAGGTCGCAAAAAAAGGTGAGCGGCTGAATCAGCCGCTCACCTTTTTTTGCGAGTTATTGCGGTAGCTCGTGGATTGGTTACGCCACGGGCGAGCTGGGGGCAGCGGCTACCGGCTGCGCCGAATGAGTGACCTGCGCTTCTTTGCTGACGTAGAATTTCCGCTCGCGCATATCGTACACATTGCCTTTGGCCAACACGTGCATCGTCACGTTCTCGATGGAAAGCACCGTACCCTTCTTGGCGGCCGCGGCGTTGTTGTGCTGGATATGATGGCCGTCGAGGATGATAACGAGGTTAGAGCCAATGGTTTCTACCAGGTTTCCTTCGGTGATGAGCACCCCGGTGTCTTCGCCCAGACCAATGCCGATGAGCTTGGGATGCAGCGCCACCGACTCGATGAGCCGGCCGAAGCGGCCGCGCTTCACAAAGTGCGAGTCGATGATGGCGGCGGGCAGCAGGCCCAGTCCGGTGCCCATTTTCACGGCTCCTTTGAGAAGGGCATCGGGCACGGAACCGCCGCGAATCATGAGCTGCGACATGGCCATGGCCCCAGCGCTGGTGCCGGCAATCACGAAGTTGGGCTCGGCGAAGTAGCGCCGGGTCATGTTGGTGAGGAACTCCGTGTCGCCGAACATCTCGCGCAGGCGCGACTGGTTGCCGCCCGAAAACATGACCACATCGGCGGCCAGCAGCCGCTCCAGGTACTCGGGCTGCCGGGCATCTGCGGGCGTGCGAATGTCCATGATGCCCACGTTCAGGCAGTTGAGCATGGCGTAGGAGCCCGTGTAAACCGGGCCGACTTCCTCGGGAATCATCGAAGCCGTGGTGATGACTTCGATACGGGGGTCGAGCTTGCCCGTTTCGAGCACGATACGCTTGAGAATGCCCAACTCAAAAAAGTTGAGGTAGTATTTGCGGCGGGTCCGGGGGTTGGGGTACGTGCCCTTGTCCTCGTTGCCGCCGATGGCGATGAGCTTGCCGAGCGGGATGATGGTTTTCAACGGATAGCGGAAATTACTGAAAGATGCGGAACAGGTGGCGCTCACTAGCAGCCGGTGGGAGTGGAGTGCCGGGCAAAGTTCGGGCCGGATGACCAAACGGCCACGCTAGCTAGGGCCGGGCCGCCAGCAACGCATCGAGCGTGCCGGTCGCTACGGAGTGATAGTTGGGGCGGGCTTCCTTGTAGATAGCCCAGGCGCGGGCCGCCCCATCGGGCCGGGCAATCAGCGCCCGGTAGAGCGGCACCAAAAACTTGCGTCGCCCCACGTGCCGCAGAAATTTTTCCAGGGCTGGGGCCGCGGCAGCGTACTCCGCCCGGATGGTATGCGGAAACCAGGCCGTCAGGATTTCGGCATTGCCAGAAGTCGTAAAGTGGAATGCCGTCTCCAGCGTCTCCAGTTGCCCGGCCGTCAGGGTAGGCGGGAGGCCTTGGAGGAAATACACCCACTCGTGGCTGCTCCATTCGGCCGTGTCGGCCCGGAGGGTGATGGGGGAGGTGCCGCTTTTCAGGCGGGCCAAGGCGTCATCTACCAGCTCGAAGCGGTGCGACGTAACGGCCGGCGCATTGGGCGGCAGGCCGGGGCCATCGACCCAGGCGGCCAGCTGCAGCCGGTCTTCCAGGCCGGGCTCCTTGTCCAATAGCTCGGCCCGGAGGTAGTGCAGAAAGGTAGCCGTATCCATGGCCTGAAAGCTGAAGCGGGCGAAGTACTCCTTAATAAAGGTGTCGAGGCGCGGCCGGCCGATAAGGGCTTCCAGCGTCAGCAGGAGGGAGCAGCCTTTCTCATAGGCTATTTCGGTAAGGCCCTCATCGGGGTCACGGCCGGCCAGCGCCAGGTGCAGGTGGGTGTCGGGGCTGGCCACCCCAATTTCTGCGATGGTGTGGTGCAGGGCTGCCCGCCCCAGCACCTGCAGCATGTCGGCATACTCGCGGCCATACAAATGTTCCATGATGCGCCGCTCGAAATACACCGTGAATCCTTCATTCAGCCAGAAATCATTCCACGTTGTATTTGTAACCAGGTTGCCCGACCACGAATGCGCCAGCTCGTGCGCCACCAAACTGGTGAGGCTGCGGTCACCGGCCAGAATAGTCGGTGTTACAAATGTTAATCGAGGGTTTTCCATGCCGCCGAATGGAAAGCTGGGTGGCAGCACCAGCAAATCGTAGCGCTCCCAGCGGTAGGGGCCGTACAGCTCTTCGGCCGCCGCCACCATGTGTTCGAGGTCGGCAAACTCGTGGGTGGCTACCGGCAGCGTGGCCGGCTCGGCGTAGATGCCGGTGCGGTTGCTCAGCGGCGCGAACACGAGGTCGCCCACGGCCAGCGCCATGAGGTAGGCCGGAATGGGCTGGCTCATCCGGAAATGATACGCGCCAGTTGCGTTCAGCTGCTGCGGGTTCTCGGCGCTCATCAGGGCCAGCAGGTGGGCCGGCACCCGCACCCGGGCCTCGTAGGTGAAGCGGATGCCCGGCGAGTCCTGACACGGCAGCCAGGTGCGCGCCAGAATAGCCTGCGACTGCGTGAACAGGAAGGGCTGGCTACCGGCCGTCTGGGCGGGGAGCAGCCATTGCAGGGCCGCCGCCGTGGGTGCCGTGTGGTAGTGAACGCGGAGGGCGGTGGTGCCGGGGGCCAGCGGCACCCGGAGCGCCTGCCCCAGGGTGGGGTCGGGAGCGTCGAGCGAGAAAGCCGTTTCGAGGGCCTGACCGGTTTCGTCGATGTGCTCCACCTTCTCAATGGTCAGGTCGCGGGTGTCGAACACCACCTCCGTGGCTGCGACCGATGGGGCGAGGTGCCAGGTAGCGCTGCCCGCCAGGGTGCGGCTTTCAAAATCAACCGTCAGGTCGAGGGCCAGGTGGTGGGCCCGGATTGGGCTACTGCCGGCATAGCTGTGCGGGTCGGTGGGCAGGCTGATGGGGAGCGAAGCGGGAGTTGACATAAACTGAGGGGATGAGCGAACAGAGGTGGCAGCCAAAAAAAGGGGCATAGGCCGCCAAAGTAAGCAGCCGCTAGTTATCAGTGTTTGAAAACCTGAATGCGTCGGCCGCTTTAACGTCTCATTTTTTGGTGATTAACCCATAGCCATGCCATGCCTTGCCTGGTGATTTAGAGCCGTTCGCAATTACTCCTGATTCGGTTAACTCACTGACCCAAGGGCTCGCAGCCCGAAGTTGGCATGATTACGGCCCTGGCATGGGCGGGCTGTGCACCATAGTGACGTACTTTGTGACCGGACTACTGACGAAGCAGTCCGGCGCAACCCCACGTTTGGCTTGGCAGTACAATGCCCGGCTTACGGCGAATGCCGGAGCTTCTTTTCGTTCGCTTTATTTTACTCAATGTCCCTGTTCCTTCGTTTTACTTCCCTGCTGTGGGTGCTGCTGCTGGCGGCCATTGGCAGCGCCACCTTGCAAGCCTGTGGCTCCGGCTCCGATGGGGGCCAGTCGGCCTCCGGTGCCAGTGCCGGCAACTCATCCGGAACGGCCGGTGCGCAGCCACTCATGGATAGCACCTACCTCATCAAGACCTTTCGGGCCGAGCCAGCTTTTAAGGCCCAACTCCTGCCTGCCCTCCGCTTTTACCGGGAGCGGGGTTTCCGTCTTGGGTGGTTCAAAGACCACAAGCCCGTGCCGAAGGCCCAAACCCTGCAGGATATTATAGCTAAAGCGGCCGATGAAGGCCTTAATGCTAAAGACTACCAGGTTAAGGATTTAAAGCAGCTTTTTTCAGAATTGGCCAAGGTCAGTGACGACTCTGCGCGTCGTACTGCCCTGGAACGCCAGATTGATGTAGCCCTGACCGGGACGTACATGAAGTGGGCAAACGACTATTACCGGGGCATCGCCAACCCCCGCGATACCAAGAGCACGGCCTGGCAGGTGAAGCCCAATAAAATTAAGCTCAACAAAGCCCTGCTGACGTTTCTGGGCGACCGCAAAAGCCGCTACAACTACTACGAGTTTGCCCCGCTGCACCCCGAATACGACCAGCTGAAAAAAGCCCTGGCGGCCTACCGCGCCCAGGAGCGGGCCGGTGGCTGGCCCACGCTGCCCCCCACGCTTGCCCTAAAGCCCGGCGATACTTCGCCGGCCGTTGCCTCCCTGCGCAAGCGCTTGCTCAATAGCGCTGGCGGCTCCGAAGCCAGTACGTCAGCCGCGCCCGCTACGGCCCCAGCGACCGGAGTGGCCCCAGCGACCGCAGCTGTTCCGCCTGCCCAGACGTACGACCCCGAACTGGTAGGTGCCGTGAAGCAGTTTCAGCAGGATGCCGGCCTGAAGGCCGATGGCATCGTGCGGGGCGAAACCCTGCGCCAGCTCAACGTGCCCATCGGCTCGCGCATCGACCAGCTTATCCTCAACATGGAGCGCTGGCGCTGGCTTCCCAAGCGCTTCGAGCCGAGCTACCTTTTGGTCAATATTCCGGAGTACACGCTGCACGTAATCGAGGACAACAAGGAAGCCTTCAACATGCGCGTGATTGTGGGCAAGGTGCTGCACGAGACGCCCGTATTCAGCGACATGCTGGAGTATGTGGTGCTGGCCCCGTACTGGAATGTGCCCTTCAGCATCATCGACAAGGAGCTGCGCGGCAAGCTGACGGCCAACCCCAACTACCTCGACCGCCTCGATATGGAAGTGGTGAAGGGCTACGGTCGCAAGGCCGAAGCCATTGACCCCAGCTCCGTCGACTGGGCCAACGTCACGCAGGAGACGTTCAAATACACCCTACGTCGGCGGCCTGGGCCTAAGAATGACCTAGGTGACGTGAAGTTTATCTTCCCGAACTCCAACGATATCTACCTGCACGACACGCCCCACGACGAGCTGTTTTCGCAGAGCAGCCGCAGCTTCAGCCACGGCTGTGTGCGCGTGGCCGAGCCGATGAAACTGGCCAGCTACCTGCTTCGCAACCGCCCCGAGTGGGACCAGCAAACCATCATGGACACCATCGCCACGCGCCGTGAAAAGTACATTACCCTCAAGGAGAAGCTGCCCGTGTATTTAGTCTATTTCACCGCCTGGGCAGATGAAGCCGGCCATCCCCGCTTCCGTGATGATATCTACGGTCTGGATAAAAAGCTTGCCCGCGAATATTTTGATTAATCGATAAACTGCGCTCCATCGACTGCTGCCAATGGGGTTGCGGTCGGGGGTGAGTTACCTGAAGAGCCCGGCAACTGTGAAGTTGCCGGGCTTTTTTGTTCCCGCGACTGAGCCGAAGTACTTCCTGCGTGAGTGCGCGGAACTCACCTTGCCGGGCCTTCGGGATAATCGTTGCCAAGCCGATTTACAGCGCTTTTCTGGTGGTAACAAATGTATCATTCGTGGCTTATATCAGCTGTTTACATTTATGCCAATGTATATGTGTTCTGTTTATGGTATCAAATGTAAATTATTATTGGTGGCAGCAATCCGTGCTGCCAATGATTTTAAGCTCTACATTTGTAATCTAACAGATTGAAATGGTTGAGCGAATCAGAACCTTGCTGGAAACCCGGCAGCTAACTCCTACCCAGTTTGCCGACCTCATCGGCATTGCCCGGCCCATCGTGAGCCATATTCTATCGGGTCGGAACAAGCCCAGCCTGGAGGTAGTGCAGCGTATTCTGGCAGCCTTGCCCGAACTATCGATGCCCTGGCTGCTCAATGGTACCGGCTCCATGTATGGCGTGAGTGCGGGCACGCCCCCAAGTGTGCCCCAAAAGCCGGAAATAAAGGCTGTTGCAGTAGCGGACGAGGCTCTTGGTGCAGCATCAGTTACCGTGCTCCCCGCGCCTGCCGTTGTCTCCCCACCGGTTTTGCCGCTCCCAAATCGCGAAAAGCAATTTAATGCCTCATTATCAGCTGGTAGCCCTGCCTCAGGCCGGGTGGGAGAAGGAGCCGGAACTCCGAAGCGTTTCACTCGCAAAGCCGTTTCGCCCCCATCAGCACCGGCAGGTATTATCACTGAGCCATCGCAAGCCGCGCCGGTTCCAACTGTTCAAGCTCAGCCTTCCACCCAATCACAAGCCACTTCGCCGGTAGTGCCTGTCGGTGCTCCCACGCCTGCTGCCGAAGCGTCCCCTGCACTGGTGGCTAATTCAGAATCCATTGCTACAGCGCTGTTTGCCGGGGCTGAAAAGCCTATTCGGAGGATTGTGATTTTCTACCGCGACGGTTCCTTCGCCGACTACCAGCCCGAATAAGGCCGCCATTTTTCAGGCTTGAGCCAGACGCTATTTATAGCTGAAGGAATATGGCTGTGTGGTAACCTTTCCGCAGCCCCTGGAGCGCCAAGCTGCCCTGAAAAAACGGATTATTCACCGGGGGATTTAGCCTGGCGCGATGAGGCAACTCATGTCTGCTGGCAATGATAAGCGGAGTATTATGCTCTGCCAGTTGAACTCATGGCAGCTGGTAGAGTCTTCATGTCCGAGGCCGAAATCACGGGCCTTGGTCGGGGAAAGTATAAGTTGTCATGGTATGTTGGCAGCGTCTGGGAAAAGATTTTCTGGTTTCGTTTTTCATCCTAAAATTACTAATAAATACTATATGTAGTTGCATAGTTTGCTAACGCTTGAGGCCTTATTTTAGGGAATGAATATTTTTTAATAAAAATTTCATAACTACTTAATCGTGAATTATTTCGTGTATACTAATAAAATGCTTGGTTTAATAGTAAATCAATCAAATGCCGGATTTTAGCTGGCTGGAATCAGAGGTAGAATCATCATGTTATTAGTAGGCTTGCCACTGTTGGGACAGGCTTAGCCTAAAATTCTGTGCTAAGCTTATTGACATATTGCTGCATGATAAAAGTCATAAATGCATCTGGGGTAGTGACGACCCAATGCTAATGAGCTGAGCCCACTCTCCTGCATAAAGGCCTGCCACAAAACCCTTCGTTGAATTGGAAGCAGAGAATATGCGTTGTTCAGGCTCCTCTGTCTGAATCTACCGGTGATATGCCGCACCCATACCAGTTGAATTCCTTGGTTGACAATTGTAAATGGCAGGTAAAGCACCGGAATTCTTTACCCTTCGTAGCACTGTAGGCAGGTGCTCACGGCAGCGAGTGGTTGTTCGTTTGGCGACGAGAGGTTACCTTCGTGGTATGAAACTGACCCGCACGAATCTCTGGTTGGCCGCCGCCGCGGCAATGCTCCTGACGGCCTCTTGCTCCCAGGCCCCCGATGCCGCTGAGGCCGAGAAAGACCCCAGCGCCGACGCCGCTTACAAGCGCGCCCACCGGGCCGAGGGCTACCGCGAAGCCCAGCGCTCCAACGTTACCCGTAACTAAACTATCCATCCGGTCGGCATCTGCTCAGTCGATGCTGTTCGGTGCGACATGAAAAAGCCCCCGCCAAAATCTGGCGGGGGCTTTTTCATGTTTTCTCTATTTGGTTTTTTCTAGCTGGCAGCCACCAGAGCCGGAGTGGGTACCGGAGCCTCATCGAAGCTGGGCAGGCTAATTCCCGCGAGAAGGTCGTGCTCCAGCAAGTCGGCCCAGGTGCGGAGGTAGAGCACCACGTCGTCGCGCTGGTTGTGGCGCAGAGCGTCACGGCGCTCAAAGGGGATAGCGGCTCGGATAGTGGGGTCGGATATGCGTTCGAGGTGGGTTAGGTCGGCGCGGGAAAAGCCGAGGGCCAGCATCTCGTCAATGGTCTGGTCGATGGGCAGGCCGCTGGTGGGGCAATAGTCAATAATCTGACGCTCCCAGTCGCCGTAGCGCTGCATGGCGCGGGCATGGATTTCGGCCTTGGTGAGCCGGGTGATGGTCTGGGCGAGATGGCCGCAGTTGCAGCTGCCCATGTGGCCCCACTGGTAGGGAGCAGTAGCGAGGCGGTGGGCCGTGGCGCGCAGGGCCTGGATAACGGGAAGCGTGGACTGAGCCATAAGGAACGACGGGGGATGAATCAGGAGCGAATTAGCACGTAATCTGCCCTAAAAAGCAACACGGCCCGGAAAAAGTTTTCCGGGCCGTGTTGCTTTTTTATCAGTCATTGGGGGCATCGTTCATGCCTGGCTCAGCATGGCCAGCGAGCTTCCTTAGAAGGAGCCCCGGCGCGTGCCGCCCGCATCGCCGCGACGACGGCCGCCCTGGTCGCCACCTTCGCGGCTGCCGCCCACGTTCACGCGGGCCCCGCCGCTACCGAAGCGGCGGGCAGTATCCGACTGGCCACCGCCGGCCGGAGCCGCCGGTCGGCTACGCTCGCCGCCGCCGCTGGGCCGACCGCCACCCTGGCCGCCACTCGGGCGCCCGCCGCCCTGGCCACCGCCCGAACGACCGCCGCCGCCCTGGCCGCCTTCGCGGGGGCCGGAGCGGGCCGGACGACCAGCCGGGCCCTTGGGCCGGATGATGCGCTCGTTGCCGTGCAGCATAACGGGCTTGACGCGGCCCGTCACGAACGGATGCTCGGCCTCGATGTCAATCTGGCGGCTGATGAGCTTCTGGATATCCTGGAGATAGGCGCGCTCCTCATCCTCCACGAAAGAGAAGGCGGTGCCGAAGGCCCCGGCCCGGCCAGTGCGGCCGATGCGGTGCACGTAGGTTTCGGGCTCGTTAGGGATTTCGTAGTTGATAACGTGGGTCAGCTCGTCCACGTCGATGCCGCGGGCGGCGATGTCGGTAGCCACCAGCACGCGGGTGCTGCCGGCTTTGAAGTTGGAGAGGGCGCGCTGGCGGTGGTTCTGGCTCTTGTTGCCGTGGATGGCTTCGGCCGGAATCTGGTTGGCGGCCAGGGCTTTCACCACTTTATCGGCCCCGTGCTTGGTGCGGGTGAAGACGAGCACGCGCTTGATTTCCTTGTCCTGCAGGATGTGGCGGAGCAGGGCGGGCTTGTCGTTGTTCTCAACGAGGTACACCGATTGCGTCACCGTATCGGCGGTGCTGCTGACGGGCGTCACGGCCACGCGCACCGGGTTGGGGCGCAGGATGGTACCGGCAAGCTCCTGAATCTGGCCGGGCATGGTGGCCGAGAAGAACAGGGTCTGGCGCTTGGTGGGCAGCTTGGGCAGAATACGCTTGATGTCGTTGATGAAGCCCATGTCGAGCATGCGGTCGGCTTCATCAAGCACGAAAACTTCCACTTGGCGCAGGTCCACGAAGCCTTGGTTCATGAGGTCGAGCAGGCGGCCGGGAGTGGCGATGAGTACCTCTACGCCGCGCTTGAGCTGCGCAACCTGCGAGCCCTGGCTCACGCCGCCGAAAATAACGGTGTGGCGAATCTGGCTCAAGTGGCGGCCGTAGGCGCCGAAGCTTTCGTTGATTTGGATGGCCAGCTCACGGGTAGGCGTGAGCACGAGGCAGCGGATGGCGCGCTGGGCGTGGTTCGAAACCTGGGCCGTGCGGTGCAGCACCTGCAGGATGGGCACGGTGAAGGCCGCCGTTTTGCCGGTGCCGGTCTGGGCCACGCCGAGGAGGTCTTTGCCTTCCAGAACGTGGGGAATGGCCTGCTCCTGGATAGGAGTAGGGGTGGTGTAGCCTTCTTCTTTGAGGGCTTTAAGAATGGGGTCAATCAGGTTTAAATCGTCAAACGTCATGTTGAGGGGGTAATTGGGCGCACTACAAACCGTTTCTTCCGGCACGTCATGCTGAGCGGAGTCGAAACATCTCGCGTGTGGCAGCAATCCTTTTCTTGCGATTGAATTACTGCCCCGAGCGAGATGCTTCGGCTTCGCTCAGCATGACGTGCCTTTGGCTACAGGCGCTTCGTGCTGAAATAAATTGTTGGTGGACAGTCGTCCACAAAATGGGGGTTGAGCCTGCGCGGTTGCACAGGCGGGCATGGCCACGCCGGACGAAGCCAGGCGTGGGCGGGGTGGGGCGGCTCGTCGGAGGCCGACCGATTCCCTGAATGAAGAGGAATTGGAGTGAGGTGCGCTTACTTCGCGGAGACAGCCGAGGCGCGGGGCTTTGCCCGACGCGGCCGGGCAGCGGGCTGCTCCGACGGCGGCCCTGGTGTCGACAAAGGTACAACACAGTAATCCGAACATGCAGATTATCGAGCGCAGCCGGGTCTTCAATGGCCACTACAAAGTCAACCAGCTAATCGTTCAGGACGGCGAGCACCAGCTCCGGCGCGAGCAATTCGCGCCCGGCAAAGCCGTGGCCGCGCTGGTTTACGACACCGCCCGGCAGGTGTACGTGCTCACCCGCCAGTTCCGCATCGGCCCGGAAGCCGACATCCTGGAAATCGCCGCCGGCATGATTGACGGCGAAGAAGCCCCCGAAACCGCCGTGCGCCGCGAGATTCACGAGGAGCTGGGCTACGAAATTGATAAGCTGGAAGAAATCGTGTGCATCTGGCCCTCGCCGGGCACCAGCTCCGAGGAAATCACCGTGTACTACGCCGAAGTGAGCCACCGCACCGGCGAAGGTGGCGGGCTGGCCGAGGAACACGAGCACATCGAAATGGTGGAGCTGAGCTGGGAAGCTTTGGTAGCGGAGCCGCTGCGCGATGCGAAGACGGTAATTGCGGTGCAGTGGGTGCGGCTGCGGGGGTAGCAGGAAGGCAGCCTCTTTTTGGCTGGCCTGCTTTAAGGGGAAGCTTACAAATAGGCTGTATGAACCGACTTACGGCCAAGTGTACCTCGACCGTCAGCGGAAAGCCCAGAACCAGGAAAATAGTAAAACTGCCACTTCTGAATACGTGAAATGATACAAAACAAACTTTGGAAAAAAGTGGTGGCCGCATACCTGCCTGTGGTAGTATTCTTACCAATTTATGTTTTTTATTTAGATATATATTATACATATGTTGAAGATGTGCCCCTCGAAAACAAAAATTTTGGCTTTGTGCTACTTGCCGTTTTATTCATTGTTAGAAGCATAAATTTATCAAAGCTTCCAAAATCTAATTCTTATATGGATTTATATAATTTGAATAAAGTGTTCTTTAATATGGTTTGCCTTTTAGCGTCTTGGTTGCTGATTGGTAACATTATGGCCCTAATGGAGTTAATTGCTCCATTCAGAGATAATATGATTGTTCACATATTTATAATATTTTTTGTATCATTTATCTTGTCAGGCTTCGCTTCATCAACTCTTATGCGTGGAAGTGATTGAGCAACGTACGGTCTGTAAGCTTCCCCAAAAGCAGGCCAGCCGAAACCAGAGGTTCTTGGAGCAGAAGCTCTCGACAACCTCACTACTGCGCAGCGGGCAAATTCAGCAGGTACTCAAACGTCTGGTACAGCTTGGCGTCACAACTGTTCGCCTCCCGCTCCTGCAGGTCCATTTTGGGCTAAGGAGCAGGCACTGGGCTTGGTAGAGGTCGCGGCGCTGGTGCCAGTGGCACGGCGGCGGGGGCAGTGGCTCAACTAATGGGCTGGCGCAAAGTGCCGCCACGGCGTCATCGTCTACGCGTGAAGTAGCAACGCCTTGGGAAGGGGGCTGAACCTGGAGGGCAGCCAGCATTCACTGGGCATTGAGCACAGCATATATTTATAGAAGCTAAGCCAAAAAATATAGTAGTAATCAGTTTTATCGCAAATGTGGCTATAGCCTCTCTAGCAATCATAATCGACTTCTATATAAATTAAAATAATGTTCCATTTTTATATTTTGCAGCTATCACCATGAGAATGAAGCCAATGACTAGTAGGATTATAAAAGTGCGCTGCCCCCGTTGAATTATATTTTGGTTTTCATCATCTGATACGAAAAACTCTACCTCATCAATTTTCCAAGTGAGGAGATTCACAGGCAAATAAATAATTGCTAAAACAAGAACATAATATATTCTAGAATTAGGGATATCTACCATCAACTCATACTTACCAGAAATACCAATGTATACGCTAACTACAGTCAGAAGGTATATCCAAAGCACTACACAAAATGTTGCTTTAGCAATAAACAATACAGCACTATTGCCTGAGTAAATCATTGTTACTCTAGAACGAACGTATAGTGAAGCGATAAGGATATTAATTTGTCTCATTGTAAATTAACTCTATTAGGGTCTACGCGCAAAGTGTCTAATACCCGGTTTGACTGGAAAGTATCAATTTCTTGATCCAATTTACGAAACATTGCATCCTTGGCTCCGGAAACGTCGAGGAACCCAGCCGCCACTCCAATTAATGGATTAACCTTTGCGGCTACAAGTGTTATGTCAAGGGTTGCTTTTAAGATATTTCCTGTGGTAGGATTCTGAACAGCTTCATAAGTCGATTTTATAACAGATACAATTCCAGTCGCCTTACCTACTTTATCAATCACTTTACCAACAGTCTCAAATCCTTTAGCACCTTCACTGGCTTTATCCAGAGCTTTAGCAGCCCCCATAATGACAGCTTGAGTATCATTCGAAAGACCAAGAGTGTAAGCTTCCCCATAAAGTGGGCCAGTCAAAAGTAGAGGTCCTGCGCAAGCATTGCTGCGCGGCTGGCAGCGTCAGCTTGTAATCGAACGTCTGAAAAGCTTCGAGTCGCGGATGCTCACGGTTAGCTCCTGCGGGTCTATTACGGAAAAGGGGATGAGGGCTTTGGCCTGATTGAGTTCGCGGCCGAAGAAACTGTTGGCACCGAGAAGTAGATTCTTAGTCACTTGGAAACGGTAAAGCCTCAATTTTGGTAGTCAATGCCTACCTCAGATGAATAACTTTGTATTGCAGATGGTTGGCTTTATACGAGCCCGTTTTTTGGAAACTAGCGGCAGTTTTACTGCTACACCCAAAACAGATACTCAAAACACGTACCACAGCACCGCGCAATGTGCTGAAATTGAACCACCCACCACCACCTAGAAGTAATGACCAAAATCAAAGTAGCTAACCCCGTAGTGGAGCTTGATGGCGACGAAATGACGCGCATCATCTGGAAATTCATTAAGGACAAGCTGATTACCCCGTACCTGGAGCTGGATATCAAGTACTACGATTTGGGGATTGAGTACCGCGACGAAACCAACGACCAGGTGACCATCGACGCCGCCAATGCCATTAAGCAATACGGCGTGGGTATCAAGTGCGCCACCATCACGCCAGACGAGGAGCGGGTGAAGGAGTTCAACCTCAAGCAGATGTGGAAGTCGCCCAACGGCACCATCCGCAATATTCTGGACGGCACCGTATTCCGCGAGCCGATTGTGATGAGCAACGTGCCCCGCCTGGTGCCGAACTGGACCGCGCCCATCTGCATCGGTCGCCACGCGTTCGGCGACCAGTACCGCGCCACCGATTTCGTGACCAAAGGCAAGGGCAAGCTCACCATCACCTTCACGCCCGAGGACGGCGGCGAAGTGCAGTCGTTCAACGTCTTCGACTTCCAGAGCGACGGCGTGGCCCTGGCCATGTACAACACCGACGAGTCCATCCGGGGCTTTGCCCACGCCTGCTTCAACCAGGCGCTGAGCAAAGGCTGGCCGCTGTACCTGAGCACCAAAAACACCATTCTGAAGAAGTACGATGGCCGCTTCAAGGACATCTTTCAGGAGATTTACGAGCAGGACTACCTCGCCAAGTTCAAGGCCGCTGGCATCATTTACGAGCACCGGCTGATTGACGACATGGTGGCCTCGGCCCTGAAATGGAACGGCAACTTCGTGTGGGCCTGCAAAAACTACGACGGCGACGTGCAGAGCGACACCGTGGCCCAGGGCTTTGGCTCGCTCGGCCTGATGACCTCCGTGCTGGTGACGCCCGACGGCGGCACCATGGAAGCCGAAGCCGCCCACGGCACCGTGACCCGCCACTTCCGCGACCACCAGAAAGGCAAACCCACTTCCACGAACCCCATCGCCAGTATCTTCGCCTGGACGCGGGGCCTGGAGTTCCGCGGCAAGCTGGACGATAACCAGCCGCTCATCGACTTCTGCCACGCGCTGGAAGCGGTGTGCATCGAAACCGTGGAAAGCGGCAAAATGACCAAGGACCTCGCGGTCTGCATCCACGGCAACAAGGTGGAGCACGGCCGCGACTATCTCTACACTGAGGAATTCCTGGCTGCGCTGGATGAGAATCTGAAAGCCAAGCTAAGCAAATAGTACTTCCGGTTTATTGCGAAAAAGCCCGTCTGGAGAACCAGGCGGGCTTTTTTGGTTTATGAGTAAGCCGTTGGAACGCTCCGGTCTGACCGCCCTAGGCGGTCCGACCGGTCGTCGTTGTTTACCGGAACGTGCTTACGACAACCGGTCGGACCGCCCAGGGCGGTCCGACCGGCGCAACGCCTTGTTACTGCGCGGCGGGCAGCGCCAGCGTGTAATCATAGGTTTGGTAGAGCTTCGCGTCGCGGATGCTCACGTTGAGTTCCTGCGGGTCCATTTTTGGGAAGGGGATGACGGCTTTACCCTGGTAGAGGTCGCGGCCGAAGAAGCGGCCGGTGGCGGGAGCCAGGGTTTGGGCGAAAACCTCCTTACCGGCTTTATCGGTGGCGGTGAGGGTGAGGTTGGACATCTCCACGCCTTTGGGACCCTGGCGGTGGACGATGACGATGAGCGCGCCGCCGGCCGGAATAGCGGTTACGCGGCGCTGGTAGGTGGTATCGGCCCAGTCGTGCAGCTTTTTGAGGGCCGTAATTTCGGTGAGCATGTCATTGTAGGAGCGGTAGCCGAGGCGGGTGAAGGAGCCGTCGACGTCCTGCTCCTCATCGGTGTTTTTAGTTACGTTTTGCACGTAGGGCGACTCGGCGTCCCGCTGGGCGAAGGCGTAGCGCTTGCGGCCTTTGGCGGCTTTGCCAGTGGGCTGGGCCAGGGCAACGGTACCGGCGCAGAGCGTGAGCAGGCCCACAGTAAGAATATGGCGGGCCAGGCGGGGTAAAAACTGCATAATGTGAGGTAAAATGAGGAATGAAATAAGGGGATAGCCGACCTACGAATAATCGGGCCAACAAAGAAACGGAAACCTGGCTAAAATCTGGTGCCTCACCGCTGCTATAAAATTGGACTGCGGGCCTGGCGAGCAGTGTTACTTAACGTTAATATGGCCGTAATGAGGGCTTCACACTAGCCATCGAACTTTGAAAGCAGGATTATCACCGGTTTTTAAACTTCCTGCTATGTACTTCCCGGCTTTGATTTCGGGGCTGCGCCGTCTGGGGCGCTGGCTCGTGTACGAGTTGTTTCATGTGGCACTGTGGGTGGCCTTCGTGCTCCACACTTTGGGCAGCCTGCGCTCGGCCTTTGGGGGCGGGGGCGCGCTGGCTCCGGCCGGTCGGCGGGGGCCCGCCATCCGGCCGCGCCGTTCGGTGGGTCCGGCCCGCGGGGGGCGTTTCACTCAGCCGGCCGCCGCATGAGCGTAGTGTCTGTCGCGATGCCCGATACTATTCTGATTATTCCCGCCGAACCCGCTAAGCCCAAGGCCCGCCGCAAGCGCCGGGTGCAGGTGGCCGTCATCAGCGACGTGCACCTGGGCACCTACGGCTGCCACGCCACGGAGCTGCTGCGCTACCTCAAGAGCATCCGGCCGCAGGTGCTGGTGCTCAACGGCGACATTGTCGACATCTGGCAGTTCAGCAAAAACTACTGGCCGCCGGCCCACATGCGGGTGGTGCGCTACCTGGCCGGTCTGGCCGCCAAGGGCGTCAAAATTCATTACCTGACCGGCAACCACGACGAGCTGCTGCGCAAGTTCGCGGGCCTGAAGCTGGGTAATTTCCGCCTCGCTAACAAGCTGGTGCTCGACCTGCCCCACGGCCGCACCTGGCTGTTTCACGGCGATGTGTTCGACGTGACCATGCGGCACTCGCGCTGGCTGGCCAGGCTCGGCGGCCACGGCTACGATTTGCTGATTCTGATAGACCGCTTCGTGAATTACCTGCTGGCCAAGCTGGGTCGGTCCCGCGTGGCCCTGAGCAAGCTGGTGAAGGAACGGGTGAAATCGGCCGTATCGGCGGTGAGCAAATTCGAGGAAACCGCGGCCGCCATCGCGGCCGATGAAGGCTACCGCTACGTGGCCTGCGGGCACATTCACCAGCCCGAAATCATGACGCTGCACACGGAGAAAGGGGAGGTGATTTACCTGAACTCCGGCGACTGGGTCGAAAACCTGACGTCGCTGGAGTACACGGCCGAGGCCGGCTGGCAGCTCTATTATTACAGCGATGACCCGGCCATGCAGCAAGCCGCGGAGGCGGAAGTCGCGGATGCGGCGGAGGAGCTGGCCAACGCGAATCCGGCGCAATTGCTGGAAGGGTTGTTGGCCGAGTTTAAGATTAGGGCGTAAAGGCAGATGTTCGCCTGTAAAGAGAACGTCATGCTGAGCGCAGGCGAAGCATCTCTACCGCTTCGTTGTGAAAGCAATTAATTACTCTCGCGGTAGAGATGCTTCGGCTACGCTCAGCATGACGTTCTGAAAAAAAACCCCTTTAAATGTCCCGAATACTCTACGCCATCCAGGGCACCGGCAATGGCCACCTTAGCCGCGCGCTCGATGTGGTGCCGCTGCTGCAAGCCCGCTGCGAGCAGCTTGATATACTGGTGAGCGGCCCGCCCGCCGATTTGCCACTGCCTTTTGAGGTGAAATACAAGGCCCAGGGCATGGGCTTCGTTTTTGGTAAAAAGGGCGGCATCAACTTCGTGAAAACCTTTCTGCAATTCAACTCGGCTAAGTTTCTGCACGAAATAAGGCACCTGCCGGTAGAAAGCTACGATTTGGTAATCAGCGACTTTGAGCCGGTGAGCAGCTGGGCCTGCAAGCTGCGCGAAGTGCCCTGCGTGGCCCTCAGCCACCAGAGCGCGGTGCTCAACCCCGCCGCCCCCCGCCCCGACAGCGAGGACCCCGCCGGCCGCGCCGTGCTGAAGCACTACGCGCCCAGTACGGCGCAGTACGGCTTTCATTTCCAGCGGTATGCGCCGGAGATTTCCACGCCCGTTATCCGCCAGCAGGTGCGCGAGCTGAGCCCTGTCAACGATGGCCATTACACGGTGTACCTGCCGGCCTACGAGGAAGAAATTCTGGTGGAGCGCCTGCAGTACCTGAGCCGCAGCGTGCGCTGGGAGGTGTTCAGCAAGCACAGCCACACGCCCGCCGAATACGGCAACGTGCGGGTGTGGCCGGTGAGCGGCACGGATTTTCTCGACAGCCTGGCCCGCTCGGCCGGCGTGCTCTGCGGGGCCGGTTTCGAAACCCCGGCCGAAGCGCTGTTTCTCGGTAAAAAGCTGCTGGTGATGCCCATGAAGCAACAGTACGAGCAGCAGTGCAACGCGGCGGCGCTGGCCAAAATGGGCGTGCCCGTCATCAAACACTTCAAAGACAAAAACCTGGATAAAGTGGACCAGTGGCTGCACCAGGACGATACTATTCCGGTTGACTACCCCGACCAGACCGCCGCCGTGCTCGACCAGCTGCTGCGGGAGCAATTGCAGCGGAAGGGTGTTGGGACGTCTATGCGTTCTTGAAGAGCGAAAATGAACGTCATGACGTTCGGGCTATTCTACTTATTTCTAATTGCTCCGCGCCCCGCGCATGATTAAACTACCCGCCAACTACCACGAGCCGCTACCGGCGGCCTTTTATCCCGCTTCAACTCCACTGCCGTTTTCCCGCTCCGATTTCGGTCTCGATTTTCACTGGGGTGCGGCGGCGGCGGCGTACCAAACGGAGGGCGCGTGGCAGCATCAGGGCAAAGGCCCGAGTATCTGGGACGATTTTACGCGCCGCAAGGGCACCATCCGACGCAATGAGCACGGGCGCGTGGCCGCCGATTTCTACAACCGCTACGAAACCGACCTGGACCTGGCACGCGGCCTGGGCCTGACTGATTTTCGCTTTTCGGCGGCCTGGGCGCGGGTGCTGCCCGAAGGCCTGGGGGCCGTGAACCGCCGCGGTCTCGACTACTACGACCGGCTGGTGGATGCCTGCCTGGAGCGCGACCTGCGGCCCTGGCTCACGCTCTACCACTGGGACTTGCCCAGTGCCCTGCAAGCGCGGGGCGGCTGGACCAACCGCAGCATCGTGGGGTGGTTTTCAGATTATGCCCAGGTCATGGCCCGCCGCCTCGGCGACCGGGTGCAGCACTGGGCCGTGCTCAATGAGCCCATGGTATTTGTAGGGGCCGGACACCTGCTGGGCGTGCATGCGCCGGGCCGGCGGCATCTGGGGGCCTTTTTGGCAGCGGCCCACCACGCCACGCTGGCCCAGGCCGAAGGCGGCCGCGCCCTCCGCGCCATGCTGCCCGACTCGGCCCGGATTGGCACCACGTTTTCCTGCTCGCACCTCACGCCGCACCGCCCCGGCAACGCCCTCGACGAGGCCGCCACCCGCCGCGCCGATGCCCTGCTAAACCGCTTTTTTGTGGAGCCCACACTCGGCCTGGGCTACCCCGTAGCCGAGCTGCCCGCCCTGCGCTGGCTGCTGGAACGGTACGTAAAGCCCGGCGACGACCAGCGCATGAAGTTCAGCTTCGACTTTTGGGGCGTGCAGAACTACACCCGCGAAGTAGTAAAATTCTCGCCCTGGCTGCCCCTGCAATGGGCCACGCTGGTGCCCGCCAAGCAGCGCGGCGTGCCCTACACGGATATGGGCTGGGAGGTTTACCCCGAGTCGATTTACCACATGCTGAAGCAGTTTGCCGCTTACCCCGATGCCCCAAAGCTGCTGGTAACCGAAAGCGGCTCAACGTTTCCGGACGTGGTGCAGGATGGCCGCGTGCCCGACGCCGCCCGCCGCGCCTACCTGCAAGCGGCCATCGGCCAGGTGCTGCGGGCCCAGCGCGAGGGAGTGGACGTAGGCGGCTATTTTGCCTGGAGCCTGACCGATAATTTTGAATGGGCCGAGGGCTACGGCCCGCGCTTTGGCCTGATTCATGTCGATTATGAAACCCAGGAGCGGACGGTGAAGGACTCGGGGCGCTGGTATCAGGCGTTTCTGGGCGGGGCAGGGATGAACCAGGAGCGGACTGCGGATAATGCGGCCCGTACCGGCAATCAGTCTCATGCACAATGAGTTTGCTGTAGAAACACGATGCGGCGCAGCGCTACAGCAGCATAGCGCGGCTGCTCAGGAAATGTTCAATCAGCTGCTCCGGCTGCTGCTCATCAAACTCGCCGAAACCCAGCACGAAAGCCGGCGCGGGCTGCACAAATTTGATGGCCTCGTGCACCGCTTTCAGGTAGGGACTGATTCGGGCTTTATCACCTTCGGCGGCGACAAACTCCTTGTCCCAGCGCAGCAGCTCGGGGTCTTTGCGCACCAGGAACGGGATGACGAAGGGAATAAACCGGCTGAAAATCGGGTTTTCGTCGCTGGTCAGCCGAGTATCGGGCCAGACGTGAAACTCCGCGAACGAAGCCGGTGGCACCAGCACGAATTGCGCTTTTTCGAGCGTCATTTCCGCGAACAGCTCGAAGCGGTTAGGCTGGGCGTAGAACTGCGCATAGGCCGTGTACCACACCGAAATGCCGACCGGATTCACCAGTTGGTAGGGATGGAAAGTGCTGGCCACGCCCAGCCCCCCGTGATTCCCGATAATAAGGCTGAACAGTTCCCCAAACTTATCTAAATCAGTCGATTGCCGGTACGGCTGGTTGGTGAGGCCGTAGAGGTAGAAGCAGGCAAAGTCGGCAAGAGCAGGGCCGGTGGGCGGAGTGGCAGGAGTGGAGTCGGGCACGGGAAGCAACGGTAATAAGAGGGGAGAAACGGGCCGAAAAAAGGCTTTGCAGCTCACAAACCTACTTCCCATCCTGCAACCCCGCTGCACGCTGGCCGGGGCCGTGCTACATTCGGGCTCCCGCTTTTCCGGCTTGAACTCATGCTGCTCACCATCACCACCACCTACCAGCCCGCCACCGACCTGGGCTACCTGCTCCATAAGAATCCGGCCCGCCTGCAAAGCGTGGAGGTAGCCGGCGGCCAGGCCCACGTTTTCTACCCCGAGGCCACGGCCGAGCGCTGCACCGCCGCCCTGCTGCTCGACCTCGACCCCATCGGCCTGGTGCGCGGCCGGGGCGGCGCGCCCGGCGAAGGCTTCGCCCTGGAACAATACGTGAACGACCGGCCCTACGTGGCCTCGTCCTTCCTGAGCGCAGCCCTGAGTAAAGCCTTCGGCACGGCCATGAATGGCACCTGCAAAGACCGCCCGAACCTGCCCGCCGAGGCCCTGCCGCTGGCCGTGAAAGTAGCGGTAGTCTCCGCGCCCGGGCCCGACTGGCCCCGCCGCCTCTTCGAGCCGCTGGGCTACGAGGTGGAAATCGAAACCACCCCGCTCGACCCCACCGTGCCGGAGTGGGGCGATAGCCGCTACTACACCCTGCACCTGCGCCACGCCGGCCTGCGCGTGCAGGACGTGCTCACCCACCTCTACGTCCTGCTCCCGGTGCTCGACAACGACAAGCACTACTACATCGGCGAAAACGAGGCGGAGAAACTGCTGCATCGCGGCGGCGACTGGCTGCCTCAGCATCCGGAGCGTGGGTTTATCACGCGGCGGTATCTGCGGTACCTGGCGGCGTATGTGAACCCGACGCTGGAGCGGCTGATGGAAGGGGATGAAGTCGAAATCCCCAACGAAACCTCACCCCCTGACCCCCTCTCCAAAAAAGAGGGGGCACCGGTTCGTGAGGATGATTCTGCTGCTGAACCCGTCAAAGGCATTTCTGGTGCCCCCTCTTTTTTGGAGAGGGGGTCAGGGGGTGAGGTTGACGCGGGGGAGCGCCTGAGCCTCCACGACCAGCGCCTCCAGCAAGTGGCCCACGAAATCTACCAGCTCGCGCCCAAGCGCGTACTCGACCTGGGCTGCGGCGAAGGCAAGCTGCTGCGCCTGCTCCTGCGCCAGTCCAAAATCGAGTACATCCTCGGCATGGACGTATCGCACCAGGCCCTCACCCGCGCCGCCCAACGGCTGCACCTCGACGAGATGCCCCCGCGCCAGCGCGCCCGTATCGACCTCATCCAGGGCTCGCTGCTCTATCGCGACGAGCGCCTCGCCGGCTTCGATGCGGCGGCCCTGGTCGAAGTCATCGAGCACCTGGACGAAAACCGCCTCGCCGCCCTCGAAGCCGTGGTGTTTGGCCAGGCCCGCCCGGCGCATGTCTTCGTCACCACCCCCAACGCCGACTACAACCAGCTCTTCGAAAAGCTCAACGCCGGCGAATTCCGCCACACCGACCACCGCTTCGAGTGGTCCCGCGCCGAGTTTGCCGCCTGGGCCGTCGGCGTGGCCGGGCGGCACGGCTATCAGCTGCGGCTGGTGGGCATGGGGGAGGAGGTGGCAGGCGTCGGCGCGCCTTCGCAGATGGCGGTATTTGGGTTGGATGCGAGCTAGAGAATGCCGATGACTTCCCAGCCGCGTATGCAGGAACTGCGGGTGGTTGAAGGATTGTTTTTAACTTGCTACCTCAAGCCAGAAATTATGAAAGTTGCTCAGACCTCAACCAGTAAAGCAGCCAAACGCCAGGCAATAGCCGAAGCCATGCGCGCTTCCTTTCGCATCGAGGGCATCACAATTTCGGCGGAGCAAGCCCGTGCCACACTGCGCAAGGTGGAGGCTAGCCTGGGTAAAGCGAGCGAATAAGCGTTTGCATAGGCGCGTAATTGCCCAGGCCGCTTTGCTGCACCGCCGCCACGTAGCGCGGAAAAGCAGTTTCGTCAATTATTTCCCAGCGCAGCCGCTCATGCCCTTGCTGTTCCAGCATCAGGTTGGCCAGCAGGCGGGCGGTACGGCCGTTGCCTTCGCGGAAGGGGTGAATAAACAGGAGCTCGCCGTGAATTGCCCCCACCAAGTCCAGTAAATCGTTTTGGTCAGTTGGCAAAGGCTTATGTAGCCATTCCTGCTCAAACTGTTGCATTGAAGCCGGTAAGAACCGGGCCGCTGGAAAAGCAAATCCGCCTTTGGAAATATTTACTTCGCGGTAGCGGCCTGCAAAGGTATAGAGGTGGTCCAGCGCCAGCCGGTGCATATCCAACAGGTATTTCAGGGTGAATTTAGTAGCAGGAGTGAGGTCTTCCGTCAGTAAGATATCGGCCCGCAGAAAACCTTCAAACTCGGCCAGGCCAATGGCCGCGGCATCGGTTAGTCCTAGCAGGTTCGGCAGGATTTCGCTTTCGTGAGCAGAGGCGCGGTATTTATCCATACCGGAAATTATTCCTCCAAAATTCTTTGAGTCATAATTTGATGCTCAGATTTTCTGTCTCGTTTATGTCGCTTAGCTTTTAATTCCCTAGACCAGCTACAATTATCCGAACCGAAGCCCATTCCTCCGCTACCATAATAAGCTAGGGTAGAGCCCTGTTTAGTCATCAGTCCATGCATATAGCAAGTATCAAGACCGCAATCATGCTTGGAGTACGTGCCAAAATTCCGATGGCTCAGCCGTTTGCTCTCTAGAATTTTCTGCTGGTTATGCCGGATATCATCCCAAGCCTGATTCTTATCAGCTACCGTCAAGTTCTCACCCAAATTAGTCACTTGAAAATAGGGCGGTGGTCCAAAGAAGGGTGAAATGTTAATTTAAGCAGGTTATACTTAGCTGTTAATTACTATTGGTCAATAACTTGCAAAGAAATTTAATTTGTTTGACCAATTGTTTGTCACCCTACTTTGGACCACCGCCGAAAATAGGTCTGCGGGTCTTTCAATTGCAGAAATTCAAACGTCTTCGCAAACGCCGCAATAGCAACTTTGCGCAGCTCCAGTTTCTCTTCAATACCCAGCTTCGTGGTTTCTATGATGGAGCGAAATAGCCCTAGCGTATTGAAGTCCGTGAACTTCTTATGGTTCTCAATCAGGTGCAGATATTCCCCGTAGGTGAGTGTATTGAATTACTTTTCGACTTTCATAATAATGCGTCAATAGTGGGTAGTTGTGGCTAATCTTGCATTCCGCAATTCCACCTGCGTTCATTCCAATGCCCCAAGATACCCTCAAGCTCCCCGAACTCTCCCTTGTCCTGCTCATCGGCAGCACGGGCGCGGGCAAGTCCACCTTCGCCCGGCGCTTATTCAAGCCCACGGAAATTATCTCCTCCGATGCTTGCCGGGGCCTGGTGGCGGATGATGAAAACGACCAATCGGCCAGCAAAGACGCCTTTGAGCTGCTGCACTACCTGGTGGCCAAACGCCTGAAGCGCGGGCTGCTCACGGTAGTGGATGCCACCAACGTGCAGGAGGAAGGTCGCAAGCCCTTGGTGGCCCTGGCCCGGCAGTTTCATGTGTTGCCCGTGGCCATCGTGCTCGACGTGCCCGATGCCGTGGCCCAGGAGCGCAACGCCCAGCGCCCCGACCGCCGCCACCTGGGCCGGCACGTCATCGCCAGCCATCGCCAGCAGCTGCGCCGCAGCCTGCGCCACCTCAAGGAGGAAGGCTTCCGGCACATTCACCACCTGCGCAACGTGGGCGAAATCGACGCCATCCAGCACATCACCCGCGACCGCCTCTACAACAACCGCAAGGAAGAAACCGGCCCGTTCGACATCATCGGCGACGTGCACGGCTGCTACGAGGAACTGCGCGCGCTGCTGGAGAAACTGGGGTATCAGGTGACGGAGGAGCCGATTTTGGATGTGCGGGATTTGGGCGTGCGGGTCACCTCACCCCCGGCCCCTCTCCCGCGGAGAGGGGAGCCTGACGACAGTAGCAAATCGCTAGGCTCCCCCTCTCCGCAGGAGAGGGGGCCGGGGGGTGAGGCACGCCGCAAGGCCATCTTCCTCGGCGACCTCGTGGACCGTGGCCCCGCCTCCCCGCAAGTCCTGCGCCTGGTGATGAGCATGGTGCGCGACGGCAGCGCCATCTGCGTGCCCGGCAACCACGATATCAAGCTCCTGCGCCACCTCAACGGCAAGAAAGTCACCGTCAACCACGGCCTGGCCGAAACCCTGGCCCAGCTCGAAGCCGAGCCCGAAGCCTTCAAAAGCGAGGTGCGGCGCTTCCTCGACGGGCTGGTGAGCCACTACGTGCTCGATGGCGGCAAGCTCGTCGTGGCCCACGCCGGCCTCACCGAGGAGATGCACGGGCGCGGCTCGGGGGCCGTGCGGGCCTTCGCGCTGTTTGGCGAAAGCACCGGCGAGATTGATGAATTCGGCCTGCCCGTGCGCTACGAATGGGCCCGCGAGTACCGGGGCCGGGCCCTGGTCGCCTTCGGCCACACGCCCGTGCCCGATGCCGAATGGCTCAACAACACCATCGACCTCGACACCGGCTGCGTGTTCGGCGGCCGCCTCACCGCCCTGCGCTACCCCGAGCGCGAACTCGTGGCCGTGCCCGCCGCGCAGGTCTACTGCGAGCCCGTGCGCCCCCTCAACTACCGCGTCCTCCAGCTGCAAGCCGAACTTCAAAACAACCTAACAACTGATAACGAACAACTAACAACTGCGCAGCAACAGCAAGACGACCTGCTCGACATCCGCGACGTCACCGGCAAACAGTTCATCGAAACGCGCTTAATGAAGGGTGTCATCATCCGCGAGGAAAACGCCGTGGCCGCCCTGGAGGTGATGAGCCGCTTCGCCCTGCACCCCAAGTGGCTGCTGTACCTGCCGCCCACCATGTCGCCCACCGAAACCTCGGCCCTGCCCGACCTGCTCGAACACCCCGCCGAAGCCTTCGACTACTACAAACGCCTTGGCGTGGAGCGCGTTGTCTGCGAAGAAAAGCACATGGGCAGCCGCGTGGTGCTGGTTTTGGGCCGGGATGAAGCCGCCATCCAGCGCCGCCTGGGCCTCGTGGGGGAGGGCATCGGCAAGTGCTACACCCGCACCGGCCGCAACTTCTTTACCGACGCCGCCCTCGAAACCGCCTTTCTCGCCCGCCTGCGCGACGCCTTCACCACGGCCGGCTTCTGGGAGAAATTCGACACCGATTGGGTCTGCCTCGATGCCGAGCTGCTGCCCTGGTCGGCCAAAGCCCAGGAGCTGGTGAAAACCCAGTACGCCGCCGTGGCCGCCGCCGCCAATGCCGCCCTGCCCCAGGTCGAAGCCGTGCTCCAGGAAGCCGCCGCCCGCGACCTCGACGGCATCGACGCCCTGCTGGCCCGCACCACCGCCCGCCGCGAAGCCGCCGCCCACTACGCCGATGCCTACCGCCGCTACTGCTGGCCCGTCCACTCCCTCGACGACCTCAAGCTGGCCCCCTTCCACCTGCTCGCCACCGAAGGCCGCACCTACTTCGACCGCGACCACGCCTGGCACATGGAAACCCTGCGCACCCTGGCATTGGCCGATTCTACCGAACACGGCCCCGGCCTGCTCCGCGCCACGCCCTACCGCGTCGTTCCCCTCAGTGACCCCGCCGAAGTCGACGCCGCCATCCAGTGGTGGACCGACCTCACCGCCGCCGGGGGCGAAGGCATGGTGGTGAAGCCCTACGACTTCATCCCCCAGGGCAAAGGCGGCCTGCTCCAGCCCGCCCTCAAGTGCCGGGGCCGCGAGTACCTGCGCATCATCTACGGCCCCGATTACCTGCTGCCCGGCCACCTCGACCGCCTGCGCCAGCGCAACGTGAAAGCCAAGCGCAACCTCGCCCTGCGTGAGTTCGCCCTCGGCGTGGAGGGCCTGGAACGCTTCGTGGCCCGGCAGCCCCTGCGCCAGGTGCATCAGTGCGTCTTCGGCGTGCTCGCGCTGGAAAGCGAGGCCGTGGACCCAAGGTTGTGATGCGACATTTCGTGCCGCGTCGTTGAACATTCGGAATTGAATTGCAGAACGATTGTAGAGACGCGACACTTCGCGTCTCGTCGTTGAACATTCGGAATTGAATTGCAGAACGATTGTAAAGACGCAACACTTCGCGTCGCGTCGTTGAACGACCCGCATTAAATTACCTTGCCGCCATACATTCGTCGTTCACGCACCGAAACGCGAAGTGTTACATTTCTACATTTCACCCATGCAGGAACCGCCTCTCTACCAGGATAAATATCGTATTCCCTCCACGCGCTTACCGGGCTACGATTACGGACAAAGCGGGATGTATTTTATCACCATTTGCACCCAGAATTGCCAGCCATATTTTGGTCGAATCGAAGTGACTGCGGGCAATTGGGATTCAGCCTTTTTAAGGCCAACTGAAACGGGAAAATATGCAGTCGAATGCTGGGCTAAAATTCCGGATTTTGCCTCGTTTGTGCAATTGGACGCTTTTGTACTGATGCCGGACCATCTGCATGGAATATTGATTTTTGATAAGGAAAATGCTGACGGCGCGGACGCCGAGACGCGAAGTGTCGCGTCGCTAAAATTTCTGGCTGAGCGTCCGCTCAATGCGGCGGTCCGGCACCAGCCACATCAGCGCCACGGCCACGTAGATGGCCCCGCCACCCACGGGTTCCAGAAGCTGGCCGCGATACCGACCACGTAGCGCGGGGGCGAGGAGAGGCCCTTCACGTCGCGCCCAATGGCGTAGGCACCAGCACCGAGCCCGGGCCCGGGCCGTCGTGCGCGACGATGCGGGCTTGCAGTATCCAGTAGGCCACGCCCGCCAGGAGCAGCACCGCGCCGCAGGTGGCCAGCGGGGCCTGGCGAAGTGGTTTTCGCCCATCCAGCCCGTCACCACTGGCACCAGCGACAGCCAGAACAGCAGGTGCAGGTTGGCCCACAGCATAGCCCCGTTCACGCTTTTAGTGCTGCTGAGTATGTGGTGGTGGTGGTTCCAGTAAATGCCGATGTAAATGAAGCTCAGCAGGTAGCTCAGAAACCTGGGCAGTAGCGGGCGTAGGGCGGCGAAATTGGCTCCGTGCGGCACCTTGATTTCCAGCACCATGATGGCGAGGATGATGGCCAGCACGCCATCGCTGAAAGCTTCGAGCCGTCCTTTGTGCATGAGGGAGGGCGGCGGGCAGCCGCGTGCTGCGGGTGAGCCGCTAAAGTAGCGCCATGCGGCGGCTCCTGCTACTTTCGTGGCATCGCACAATCTTACTGAACGTCATGCTCCCCCGCATCCAAACCGCCCTGCGCCAGCTCGAAGCCACCCACGGTATTCGCATCCTCTACGCCTGCGAGTCGGGCAGCCGCGCCTGGGGCTTCCCCTCGCCCGATTCTGATTTCGACGTCCGCTTCATCTACTGCCACCCGCCGGACTGGTACCTGACCCTGGACGAAGGCCGCGATACCCTCAACTTCCCCGTCGACGACGAGCTGGACCTGGCCGGCTGGGAGCTGCGCAAGGCCCTGCGCCTGCTGCGCGCCTCCAACGCCGCACTGTTTGAGTGGCTGCAATCGCCGGTGCTCTACCACGAGGCGCTGGATTTTCGGGCGCGGCTGGCCCCGCTCATGCCGGCCGCCTTCAACCTGAAAGCGGGCCTGCACCACTACCTGGGCCAGCTGCGCCACGGCGTGGAAGATGACCTGAACGGCGACGAAATCCGCCTGAAACGCCTGTTCTACGCCTTGCGCTCGGCCCTGGCCGCTCGCTGGATTTGGAGTCAGCACACGCTGCCGCCCATGGAATTTGCGCCGTTGCGGGAGTTGCTGCCTGCCGGGCTGCAGGGCGAGGTAGACGAGCTGCTGGCGCGCAAAGCCGACGCAAACGAGAAAACCACAGTGCCTTCCCCAACGGCGCTGGTCGGGTTTCTGCAAACGGAATTGGCCGCCGGCCAGGCGGCGCGGGAGCTGCTGGCGGTGCCCCGGCACGGCCGGGTGGCAGAGGAGCTGGATGTGGTTTTCCGGGCGCTGATTAGCGAAGCGTTTACAAGGTAAAAAAACCGAATAGCATTTATGACCATCGCCGACCTGCGCCGCCAAAACCTCATTCTCTTCGAAGCCATCAGTGGCAGCCGGGCCTACGGTACCAATCTGCCGCACTCCGATACCGACCTGAAGGGCGTATTTATTTTGCCCGAAGACCAGTTTTTTGGTCTTGACTACGTGCCGCAAGTAGCCAACGAAACCAACGACGAAGTTTTTTATGAGCTGCGTCGATTCGTGGAATTATTGCTGAAGAATAACCCCACGGTACTCGAATTACTGGGCACGCCGGCCGACTGCGTAATTTATCGGCATCCATTATTCGAGCAATTCCAGGCTGCTGATTTTCTCTCGAAGCTTTGCCGCCAGAGTTTCGCGGAATACGCCGTGGCCCAGATTCGCAAAGCCAAAGGGCTGAATAAGAAAATTAACCATCCCGAGCCGCCGGCCCGCAAATCGGTGCTGGATTTCTGCTACGTAACGGTGGGTGCGGGGGCCCAGCCGGTGGGCACCTGGCTGGCCCGCCACGACTATCAAGCTCCGCAGTGTGGCCTGGCCAACGTGCCACATCTCACCGACTTGTACGCGCTGTTTATTGACCCCACGCCGGCGCGGAGCCACGGCTACCGGGGCCTCGTGCGCGACGCCGAAACCTCGCAGGATATTCTGCTTTCCGCCGTGCCGAAAGGGGAGGAGCCAGTGGCCTATCTGTCCTTCAACCGCAACGGCTACAGCGTGTACTGCCGCGCTTTTCGGGAGTATTGGGAATGGGTGGAAAAACGCAATGCCGAGCGTTATCAAAATACCGTGCAGCACGGCAAAAATTACGACGCCAAAAATATGCTGCACGTATTTCGACTGCTGCAAATGGCGGAAGAAATTGCCGAAACCTGCCAATTAAACGTGCATCGGCCCAACCGGGAATTTCTGCTGCGAATTCGGCGCGGCGAGTTCGAATACGAAGAATTGGTAGCCGAAGCCGAGCAGCTGGTAACGCGCGTGGAAGCGGCATTTGCCACCTCTGCGCTGCCCGATGCGCCGGATAGAGTTGCTGCGGAGCTCCTGTTGAAGCAGGTAAGGCAGGCATTTTATGAAATAGCGGAATAGCCAAGTCGGACAAGGGGAAAAATAATGTATCACAAGTTTCAATAATTATTGAAACTTGTGATACATTTGTCCCGTCCAACAGGCGAAGGACCGGAGCTTACCGGATTCGTGCTGCCTGCTGGCCACTATATATGCCACAGCAACAATTAGTTATTGCCGGAGGGAATGGGTTTTTGGGCCAGGAGCTGGCCCGGTACTTCCGGCAACTGGGCTACCGGGTGGTGGTGCTCGGGCGAGGTGCCAGCGCCGGGCCCGACTACCAGCGCTGGGATGGCCGCACCCTTGGCCCCTGGGCCGCCGCCCTGGAAGGAGCCGACGCGCTGATAAATCTCGCGGGCCGCACCGTCGACTGCCGTTATACGGCCGCCAACAAGCACGAAATCATGGCCAGCCGGACCGAGAGTACCCGCGTGCTGGGTGCGGCCGTGGCTGCCTGCACCGTGCCGCCCCGGGTCTGGCTCAACTCCTCCACCGCCACTATTTACGCCGATACGCCGGGCGACCAGCCAGCCAATACGGAGGCGGCGGGCATCATCGGCGAAGGGTTTTCGGTGGAGGTGGCGCAGGCCTGGGAAGCCGCTTTCGCAGCCTGCCCGGCCCCGGCCACGCGCAAGGTGGCGCTGCGCACGGCCATTGTGCTGGGGCGCGATGGCGGCGCTTTCCCGGTAATGGCACGGCTGGCGCGGCGGGGGCTGGGCTCGCCGCATGGCAACGGGCGGCAGTGGATGAGCTGGCTGCACATCACCGATTTTTGCCGGGCCGTGGAGTTCCTGCTAATGAAGCCCGACGCCGCGGGGGCCTTCAATTTGTGCGCCCCGCAACCAGTGCCCAACCATACGTTTATGGCCCTGCTCAGTCACGAGCTGCGCCCGTGGCTGCGGCTACCCCAGCCGCAATGGCTGCTGGAAATCGGGGCCTTCGTGCTGCGAACCGAAACCGAGCTGATTCTCAAAAGCCGCAAAGTGTACCCGCAGCGCCTGCTGGAGCTGGGGTTCGCCTTTGAATTCCCCACTTGCGAAACGGCGGTGCGCGACCTGCTGAGTCCTTCCTGACGACTTCCTATGCAACCATCTGACAACCAGTTGGATATCACGCTGACTGAGGCCAAAGCCCAGTTCATTCACCTCTGGGGCGTGTCGGGCAGCAGCTGGGGCGTGAGCAAAACCCTGGCCCAGGTGCACGCCCTGCTGCTGGTGAGCCTCAATGCCCTGAGCACGGAAGATATCATGGAGCAGCTGACCATCTCGCGCGGCAACGCCAGCATGACGGTGCGCGAGCTGCTCGATTGGGGCCTGATATACAAGGAGCTGCGCCCCGGCGAGCGCCGCGAATACTTTGTGGCCGAGAAGGACATGCTGCAGGTCACGCGCTGCATCATCCGGGCCCGCAAGCGCCGCGAGCTCGACCAGATGAAGCGCAGTCTCGACCAGCTGGCCGCCCTGCCCGGCGACCCCGCCGATGCCGAGTACCGCGCCTTTCACGCCACGCTGACGGATATTCAGCAGCTGGCCATCGTGTCGGACAAGCTTCTCACGCGCCTCATGCAGGCCGAAAAAAGTTGGTTCTGGGACAAGTTTCTGAAGCTGTTCATGTAGCACCGTCCGGCGGTCGGCCCGGCCGTCATCTCCACTCTTTCAGGTTTTATCAACATGATGCCGTTTGAGAATCAACCCGAGCCTGCCAACCCCACACCGCCTGCTGGCCCAACGTCGCCGCCCGCGTCGTCAATTCCAACGTCCGATGAGCGTGGCAGCCGGTGGGGGGCGGCCCTGCTGGGCGTGGTCGGAACCGCGCTGGTCGGTGGCGGCCTCGGCGCGCTGCTGATGTCGTTTTCGCTGCGCCAGTACGAGTCATATGGCGCTACCTTATTCTGCCTGTCGCCCACCATCAGCAGCTTCGTGGCGGTGCTGCTCTACAAGCGCGGGCGGCCCGGCCGGTCGGGAGGCATCTGGTCGGTTTCGTGGGCGGTGGTGGCTGTTATGGCGGTATTGGCTTCCATGCTGATGCTGGTATCGACGAAGGGGGAAGGCATTATCTGCGTGCTGATGGCTACGCCTTTTGCCTTGATTATGGCCCTGGTGGGTGGTTTGTTGGGGCAGGCGGTGGTGGAGCTGCGCGGCTCGCGCCGGCCCCTGCCCGTGGTGGCCGTGGTGGTCCTGTTGTATCCGGCGGCGCAGGAATACGAAGCGCGGCATCCTGCCCCGGTACTGCCGCGGCGGGTGGCTACGCAGGTGCTGGTAGCTGCTCCGCCGGCCGCCGTGTGGGCAGTGCTGATGCGCCCCGTCGTGTATCCGGCCGCCAACAATTGGTTTCGGGCGGGGGTGGTGTACCCCACGCGTACCGCTTTCGCGCTCGATTCGGCTACCGGCCAGCGCACGCTGGTGTGCCGCTACTCGCACGGCCTGGCCCGCCTGCCGGTGGTGGGCTGGGAGCCCGGCCGCAGCCTCACGTTTGCCGTGCCGCCGCCCACCATGCCCGCCCCCATGCGCGAGCTCAGCCCCTACCCGGATGTGCATGCGCCCCACCTGCACGGGTTTTTCCGGGTCGATAGCGGCACGTTCCGGCTGCGGCCGCTGCCGGGCGGGCGCACCCTGCTCGAAGCCCGTACCGTGTACCGCCACGCCATCGGCCCGCAGTTCTACTGGCAGCTCTGGAGCGATTATCTGCTCGACGCCATGCACGGCCAGGTGCTGGCCACCCTTAAAGCCGAGGCCGAGGCCAGCGCCCTCCATGAGTAGCGACCTGTTGCTAAGCAGGTCCGTCGCGGCCCTGAATGCTCCAACTGCGGCGGTGCCGTCGGCCAGTGGCCGGCGCTACGCTCCCGTTCGGGTGCGGGCGTTATTCGATGCCATGGCCGCCACGTATGGCTTCGCGCCCTGGCTCTCGGGCGGCTTGCTGGGCCGCTGGCGACGCCAGCTGGTGGCCGGGCTGCCCGTGCCGGCACCCGGCCAGCCCGTGGCCGTCGTGGATTTGATGGCCGGCGGGGCCGACCTGTGGCCGGCCCTGCGCCGTCGGCTCGGCTCCGGCCTGCACCTCACGGCCGTTGATTTTTCAGTGCCCATGCTCGCCCGGGCAGCCCGGCACGCCGCCGGGGCAGACCTGGTCCTATGGCCCGCCGACGCGCTGGCCACGGGCCTGCCGGCCGGTAGCGCGCACGTCGTCACCAGTGCCTTTGGCCTGAAAACCCTGGCCCCGGCTGCTTACCCCGCACTTGCTCAGGAGGCCGCTCGCTTGTTGCGGCCCGGCGGCCGGCTGGTCCTGCTCGAAGTGGCCCTGCCGGCCCGGGGCTGGCTGCGGCGGCTGCTGCCCGCCTACCTGGCTATCCTGCTGCCCGTGGCAACGTGGCTGTGCCCGGCAGCGGCCGTGCACGCCGCCCTGGCCGGCTACCTGCGCCGGGGCCCCGACCTGGCCGCCCTGCGCCAGGCCCTGCGGCGGGCGGGTTTCGGGCAGCTGCGCCAGCAGCGCCTGTGGCCCGGCTGCGCCGTGCTGCTCACGGCCGAGCGGATTGCCCGGCCGCCGCGGTAGCTTCGCGCTAAATTCTTCCTCAGTTTATTTCCGATGGCAGCTGCTACCCTTACCGATTCGGCCCGCGCCACCCTGCTGGGCCTGGCCGTGGGCGACGCTCTCGGCGTTCCGGTGGAGTTCCAACCCCGTGCCGCCCGCCTCAAAGACCCCGTGACCGGTATGCGGGCTTTCGGCACGCACCAGCAGCCCGCCGGCACCTGGTCCGATGACTCGTCGCTGACGTTTTGCCTGGCCGAAACGCTGGCCCGCGCTGGTGGCATGCCCGATTTGGGCGACTTTGCCCGGCGCAGCATCAACTGGCTCTACCAATCTTACTGGACGGCTACGGGCGAAACCTTCGACGTGGGCAACGCCACCCGCACCGCTATCGACCGATTGCAGCGAGGCATAACGCCAACTTCCGCTGGCCCAAATTCCGAATTCGATAACGGTAACGGTGCGCTGATGCGGATTCTGCCGCTGGTATTTCACGAAACCTGGCAAGCTGAAAAGCTGGACCTGGATGTCGCCTGGGCGCTCACGGAAGCGGTGGCCAGTGTCACGCACGGGCATGCTCGCTCCACTTTGGGCTGCTTTCTCTATTTGCTGGTGGCGCGGGGCCTGCTGGCGGGAAACGTTCCCGCCGGCGCTTATGCGCAAATGTGCCAGCAGGCTAAACCCTGGCTGGCCGCTGGTAGCATCCCGGCCGTAGTGCAGGACATTCATTACGCAAGGGTATTAAATGGCGCTTTGCCCGAGCTTTCCGCAGACGAAATCAAAAGCTCCGGCTACGTCGTTCATACCCTGGAAGCGGCCCTGTGGTGCCTGCTGACGCACAATGACTACGCTGCCACGGTGCTGGCCGCCGTGAACCTCGGCGAGGATACCGATACCACCGGGGCCGTGGCCGGTGGTCTGGCTGGTCTGGCTTACGGCGAAGCCGGTATTCCGGCCGAGTGGCTGGCCGTGCTGGCGCGCCGCGCCGATATTGAAGAATTAGCGACGCGCCTCGCGCATCGGAACTCCGACCGGTGAGGCCCGCAGAGAGGCTTGAAATCAGGATTTTACAGTTGTCATCATTTTGCTAACTTGCTTTATGAATACGACTCCCACTCCCCGTCCACTACCCAATTCCTATTGGGCCACCCCACTACTGCTCGCCTCCGAATATCCGGGAGCCAAGGAAGAAGCCAATGCGGCGCACCGGCTCGATGCGCTGCTGGCGGCCGGCATTCGCGACTTCTACGACCTGACCGAAGCCACCGAGCCCCTGCAACCCTACGAAGCACTGCTGCGCGACCGGGCCGTGCACCTGGGGCTTGCGGCCGAAAGCGTCCGTTTTCGCCGTTTTCCGATTTCCGATGTGAGCGTACCCACCCCCAAGCGCCTCGCCGAGGTACTGGCCGCTCTATCCGATAGTGCCGCGGCGGGCCGCCGCGCGGTAGTGCATTGCTGGGGTGGTGTCGGTCGCACGGGCACGGTGGTGGGCTGCCACCTGCGGCATCAGCACGGCCTGAGCGGCGATGAGGCCCTGGTCCGCATTGCCGAAGAATGGAAAGGTGTTGAAAAAAGCCGCCGCGTGTCCCGCTCTCCGGAAACCGACGAGCAAGCTGAATTCGTGCGCAGCTATCAGCCTGAAATGCCCGCGCCCATCGCCTAAGTTGTTAGTCATTAGTTGTCAGTTGTTAGTAGGATGGCAATCGGCTGACTGACAAATAACAACGAGCAACTAATAACCCGTTTACTTTTGAACGACTGCTTAAAGCTCCCCGCCGGGGCCACGCCTGACGCGAATGAGCACGTCCGTTATTGGGCTGGTACGAGCTTCACGCCGGTATACAGTTGCGGGTTGGCCACCGAAGCCATGGGCTCGATACTCAGGCGCTTGTCGTACTGGCTGACGTTGGCCAGCTTGAGCAGGCTGGTGTAATCAGAAGTGAGACCGTGCCTGGTTTTGAGGAAAAAGTTATTCACTTTCAGCGTAGTAGGATTGTAGCTTACTACTAAGGCAGTGGTATCGTGCCAATACGTATAAATTGCCTCTGTGACCCCCGTAGGCAGGTCGCGGGGCGTGCGGTCATGGTCGGGCCGAATAGCCTGGCCGGTCAGGGGCTTGGCAATCTGGTCGGCATTCATGCCGATTAGTGCCGGCACGTCGAAGGCTCGGTTTAAAGTTAGCGCTGGCGTAACTGACGGGCTTTCAGCAGCGGGTTGTTCGGTACTGGCACAGCCCAGTAAAAGAGCCAGCGGTAGGAGAAAAGCGTAACGCATTGGTCAAATCAGTTAAGGTGAACAGAAGTAATACGGAACGGAGCCAGAAAGCGCCATATTTCTCACTCTCGACATAACTGTGACGCTTATGCATAGCAGAGATTTTGAGGTGGTCCACTCAGAGGCTATCCGAATAGGCCGTCATACCGAGCGCAGCCGAGGCATCTCGCCCGCTTTGTTGAGGTGGCGGCTGATTGCTGCTGCACGCGAGATGCCTCGGCTGCGCTCGGCATGACGGCCTTTTCGGATAGGCTCTTAGGCGAGCAGCGCCCGCTGCAAGGCGGTTGTGACGAGCTCTTGGGCATGGTGGCCCCCACGTGCCAACCGACCACATGCTTGGTGCGCCCGTCCTGAAACGCGCCTAAATAGGCCCAGTAGCCATTGGCGAGCGGCAAATATGTGATGTCCGAAACCCATACCCGGTTGGCTTGGGTGGGCTTGGGCTGGTCGAGCGGCTGGTTGGGGGCGCAGCTGCGTTTGGGGGGCGATGTTGAGCGCCCGTGCGGCGGCTTGGGTCGAGCGGCTTTGCTCGGCCAGGCGCAAGGCTTCGGCACGGAAGGCCGCATCGTACTTGCGGTGTTTGTCAGGTTTTGGCGTGTCTTTCATGACGAAGGAAAGATGCCACCCGGTTCTGTTCAGGGTTAGCCGACCACCTCAACTTTTCGAAGTGGGCCACGCCTGTAACCCTCTCTCAGCGGTTCACGAAGCGCACTTCCCAGCGTCCGTGCTGGTGGCGCAGCCCCGATACCGACGCGAAGTCGATGACCAACTGGAAGGCCTGCGCCAGCGGCAGCCCCAGCGCGTGGCATAGCAGGCTGCGCACCGCCCCGGCGTGCGTCACCAGCGCCACCGGCCCGGCCGCGGGCGTGGCCAGCAGCGCGGTCAGCAGCGCGCCCGTGCGCTCGTGCAGGTGCGCAAAGGTCTCCCCGCCGGGCGGGGCCTGCGCCACGAAATCCGCCATCCAGGGGTTCAGCTCGGCCGCGGGCAGTTCCGCCCACGGACGGTTTTCCCAGGTGCCGAAATGCAGCTCGCGGAGCCGGACATCTTCCTCCACGGCTGTTGCCGGCCAGAGGGTTTCGGCCAGGCGGCGGCAGCGGGCCGCGGGGCTGCTGAGCACGCGCCAGGCGGGGGCATCGGGTGGGAGGGCTACGGGCAGCCTGGCCCGCAGCCGCGTGGCTTCGGCCGCGAAGGTGTCGGCCAGCGGCACGTCGGAGTGGCCGTAGCACAGGCCAGCAGCGGCCACGGCCGTGTGCCGGATTAAATAAAGCTCCATGCTGATAAGATTAATAGGAACAAGTACACCGCCACCTCAGCCACCTGCTGAATGGCCCCCAGGCAGTCGCCGGTGTAGCCCCCAATCCAGCGCTGGAAGTAGCGGGTCAGGTACCATTTCACGGCCGCCAGGGGCAGCACCACCGCCAGCACGGCCGGCCGGCGCGTCCAGGCGGCGTACAGCAGCAGCGGAAGTGCCCCCAGCAGCAGCCCGGTGGCCAGCTCCGCCCGGCCCAGCTTCTTGGCCACGGGCTTGGCTTTGCTATCCTCGTTGTCGCGGGCGTAGTCGTGGCTGAAAATGCAGGTCAGGGCCGTGGTCCGGCTCAGCGGGTGGGCCAGCAGCAGCGCCGGCACCACCAGGGCCGGCGGCAGTCCGCGCAAGGCCAGAAACTTGAGGGCCAGCAGCAGCCCCAGCCCGGCCGCCCCGTAGGTGCCCAGGCGGCTGTCTTTCATGATGTCCAGAATTTTCGACTTGGTCCAGCCGCCCCCGAACCCGTCGCACACGTCGGCAAAGCCGTCTTCGTGAAATGCCCCGGTCAACAGCACGCTGGCCACCATGCTCAGCAGCAGGGCCACGTCGTCGTTGCGAAACAGCAGCCGTGCCCCCGCGTACACGGCCGCCGCCACCGCGCCCGCCAGCCAGCCGATGACCGGGAAATACACCGTCGCCTTGTTGAGCAATTCCTCCGAATGGTCGACCCAGGCCGGGCAGGGCAGGCGGGTGTAGAACATGACGGCCGTCAGGAAGATGTGTAGTTGGCGGCGCATTGGAAGTTAAAAGTTAAAAGTTGAGAGTTAAAGGTTTAGGAATTACGCATTTGTATTAATAAAGTGTTGATTTTCAGAATATTATGCTTTCTTCACTTAAAACATAAATTATTGTCAATCAATGATATAACTTTAAAAGTGCGTAAGTCCTAAGGTTAAAGCGACTCCGGCTTTTTAACTTTTAACTCTCAACTTTTAACTCACTCTGCGAGACGCCGGCGCTTTCAAACGAAGCCATTTCAGTGAAAAAGGCCACGGCGGCCTGCACCAGCGGGTAGGCCAGGGCGCAGCCCGTGCCCTCGCCCAGGCGCAGGTCCAGGCGCAGCAGCGGCTGCACGCCCAGCACCCGCAGCAGGTGCGGGTGTCCGCCCTCGGCCGACTCGTGGCTGAAGATGCAGTACGGCAGCACGGCCGGCACCAGCCGCCAGGCCACCAGCGCCGCCGCCGAGCCAATGAAGCCGTCGATGAGCAGCACCATGCCCAGTTCGGCGGCCCGGAGCAGAGCCCCGCACAGCTGCGCGATTTCAAAGCCCCCAAACGTGGCCAGCACCGCCAGCGCATCCGTGCCATCCACGGTGGGGTGGGCGGCCACGGCGGCGGCCAGCACCGCCTGCTTACGGGCCAGCCCGGCCTCGTCGAGGCCGGTGCCCCGGCCCACGCAGCGGGCCAGCGGCACGCCGCCGAGCAGGTGCAGCAGCACGGCCGCGCTGCTGGTGTTGCCGATGCCCATTTCGCCGAAGCCCACGACGTTGCAGCCGGTGCGGTGTATTTCGTCCACGAGGGCCGCGCCGAATGCCAGCGCCTGCCGGCACTCGGCCGCCGTCATGGCCGGGGCGTGGCGGAAGTTGCGGGTGCCCTCGGCTATTTTCTGGTCGATTACCGTCGGCACGTCGGCGAAGGAGCCGCGCACGCCGGCATCCACCACGCGCAGCGTGAGGCCATAGAGGCGGCAGAACACGTTGATGGCCGCTCCGCCCGCCGCGAAGTTGCGCACCATCTGGTGGGTCACGTCGGCCGGGTAGGCGCTCACGCCCTCGGCCGCGATGCCGTGGTCGGCGGCAAACACCAGCACGTGGGGCTGGCGCAGGGTCGGCGTCAGGGTTTGCTGGATGAGCGCCACCTGCCGGGCCAGGGTTTCGAGCTGGCCCAGCGCGCCCAGCGGCTTGGTTTTGGCGTCGATTTTGGCCTGAATGGCCCCGGCCAGCGCCTCATCGGGCGGGCGCGGCGTCGGAATAGTAAACTGGCTCATCTAGGCGCGGGCCAGGCGCGGCCGGGCCAGTACCGCCGGAAAGCGCCACTGCGCCAGCTCCAGCCCGCCAAACAGCACGGTGCAGTAGAAGAGGTTGCTCAGCAGCGAATGATTGAAAAACGGCCAGCCGGCCGCGTAGCAGGCCGCCAGTCCCGTTCCCGTCTGCGGGTACGTGGCCGAGCCCAGCCACACGCCAAAGTTGGTAATCAGAAAGAACAGCACCGCCGCGCCCACGCCGGCCCCGGCCACCCGCAGCCCCGACACGCGCCCGTGCAGCCCCGCGTGGGCCAGCAGCGCCAGCAGCGCGTAGGTGCCGTACTGCCAGTAAAAGCCCGAATAAAACAGCTGCACGTGGCCCAGGTACTGGTAGTTCAGCACCAGGTCGCTCAGCCACACGCCCAGCAGGGGCACCGCCACGGCCCAGCGCCGCCGCGCGAAGTAAGCGCCCCCAAACAGGGCCATCGAATCGAGGGGAGCAAAGTTGGGCAGATGCGGCCAGTGGGGCAACGCCACCCGGCCCAGCACGGCCAGCAGCACAAACAACAGCAGTACCCAGGGGCGCGGCGTCAACAGGTTTTTCATAAAACGACAAAAAAAGGGAAGTGGTCAGTGAGAAAGTGGGGGAGTGGTGCAGGCGGTCGGGGCGGCGGGCCCCGCGGCTACCGGCCGGACGGGCACCGGGCGGCGGTGCTCATCGACGGGGCCACGAAGGTGAACAGGCCCGTGACGGCCAGCTGCCGGTCCTCGGAGTACATCTGCTCGACAAATAGCTCGACGCGCACCGGCAGGCTGGTGGTGCCCACCCGCACCACGTTGCCAATCAGCTCGACCAACGTGCCGCCGGGAATGGGATGGGTGAAATCCACTTTGTCGGACGACACCGCCACCATTTTCAGCCGCGAAAAGCGCGTGGCCGTGATAAAGGCCACTTCGTCCGTCAGGTGCAGCGTAGGGCTCCCAAACAGGGTGTCGTAGTGGTTGGTGGTGTTGGGAAAGACGGCTTTGAAGATGCGGGTTTCGGCGCGGGCAAGCTGCGGGTCGGGCGGTATCATCGGGTGGCGGGCACGGGCAAAACGGACAAGGCGATACACTGCCGGGCGGCGTTCATGCCGTCCGGGCCACGCCCGCTGTCCCCTGCTGGTTGCTCTCCTCGGTCGGCCCACTCCCGCCTCGGCCACGCGGCGGCAGCTACGGGCGGAGAACGAAGGGGCCACACCTGATAAGAGCCCCAAAGCGCGGGGGCAGCATCAGCCAGCGGAAGGCAGGTCTCCTGACTTATAACCGGGGTTCCGCCTTCTCGCCCAAGCCGGGCAATGGCTGCGTGGAACGCCGCTGCCGGCCCCGAAGGACCGGCGGTTATTTACAGTAGCGCGTCTGTCCGGGAGTTGCACCCGGTTCCCTTTTCATCCCGGCCGAAGCCGGAAACCTTCCGTTGTTGGAAACGGGCAAACGGCCCGTCTCGCGTAACGGCCGCCAAGGTACGGGTTTTCCAACCGCCAGTACGGCACCCCGGCTCCTGGTCCGCTGTTTGCGCCAGGCCGTTTCAGCGTGCGTAGGGGCAGCCCCCGCCCGCGCCGCCGGGATTCAACGTGCCGTCCACGCGGGCACGAAACGGCTCCACGTACGCAGTCCTGCACCGCCACCCGCAAGCGCATCCGGGCCGAGTTGCGGGGCATCGGCCAGCTTATTCAATTGGTGCGCGACCATCCCAAGCCACCGAAAGCCCCCGTCCAACCCAAAATCCTCAACACAGACGGCGCGGAGCCAGTGGCCCACCCACCCGACCCCACCCAGGACCAGCAGACCCTTCCATGCAAAAAAGGCCGGCCCCTTATTAAACAGCAGCTTGTTCTTACCCAAGTCTTTTTCCGACTCCCTGGAGGTAGCGCCAGGACCTTTTTTTGCTGACTGACACCATTTGAAAAGCGACCCAATGAATAGGCAACCGCTCAAAAAAGCCCTGCCGGCCACATGGCCGGCAGGGCTTTTTTGAGTTTTGGTTAAGGACAACGCCGCTGCGGCGGCCGGGGGCTTTTTCTTGCTTTGCTGAGGCGCGGTCCGGCCTTAGGCCGCCAGCCCCAACGCCAGTCCCAACGAGCAAGGCGGCCCGCAGGCCGCGCCACGCCGCAAAAAAGGCCAGTAGTTTGCTAGTCGTGCTAGTGCTTAGGGGCTTCTTCGGCGGCCGAAACGGCCGCCGTGCGGAAGGCGGGCAGGTTTTTCAGGGTTTCGGGCAGAAACTCCACCTGGCCGCCGTGCAAGCGGTATACGGCCCCCACAATCAGCACCTCGCCGTTCTTATACTTTCGGCTCAGGATGGGGTCGAGGTCGCGCAGCTCTTCTACCTGGTCGAGGACGTTTTGCCGGATGGCGTTGTCGAGCGGGTCGCCGGGCTTGCCCTTGCTTTCGGCCACGGCGTGCTTGATGCTGTTGATGAGCGTGACGATGTGGCCCGGCACGTCGGGGCGCTTCAGGGCCGCGTCCACGGCCCCGCAGCTCTGGTGGCCCATCACCACCACCAGCTTGGTGCCCAGTACCAGGGTGGCAAACTCGATGCTGCCGTACGAAGCGGCGGCCATCACCTGCCCGGCCGTGCGTACGATAAAGAGGTCGCCCAGGCCCTGGTCGAAGAGGATTTCGTGCGGCACCCGGCTGTCCGAGCAGCCCACAATCACGGCGAAGGGCTTCTGCTTCTTCTCGACTTTCAGCAGGGCGGCCAGGTCCTGACGCGGCCGGATACTCTTGTTTTCCACAAAGCGGCGGTTGCCGCCCCGGAGCGTGCGCAGGCCTACGCGCGGGTCGAGGAAGGCCGAGTCGCGGTTCACAACGTAGTGCTCGCGCCGCCACTGCACCGAGTCGATGGCCCCGGCGCGGCGCTTGGCGTTGGCGTTGCTTTTGACGGGGGCCGCCGGGCGGCTCTGGGCGTTGGCCCCCTGACGCAGGGCGCTTACCAGCAAGAGTAAAACAAGGGACCGAAGTACGAGCATGGGAATGGGAATGGGAATGGGAATGGGAATGAGGGGTTGAGGGTGAGCAACGGCGACTGCTGTAGCGAGCAAGACTTTCTTCTTATGCCGAAGAAAAACCAAATCTAAACTTATTGGCCGGGCGCTTACGTGTACTGCACGAGGGCAAAATATAGTGGCATGCCCAGCGTGATATTGAAGGGAAACGTGACCCCCAGGGCCATGGGCAGGTAGAGGCCGGGGTCGGCTTTGGGCGCGGCCAGGCGCATGGCCGCCGGCACGGCAATGTAGGAGGCGCTGGCTGCCAGGATGGCGAAGATGAACCGGTTGCCCACGCTTTCGGTAATGCCGTGGCTGGCCACGGCTACCACGCAGCCGTTGAGCAGCGGCACGAGCACGGCGAAGGCCGTCACGAAGCGCCCGTAGCGCAGGAAGGCAGTGAAGCGCCGGGCGGTTACCATACCCATTTCGAGCAGAAAAATGGCCAGAAATCCCTTGAAGATATCCGTGGTGAAGGGCTTGATGCCATCGGCCTGCTTCGTGTCGGCAATCAGGCCAATGACAAGGCTGCCGAGCACCATCAGCACGCTACCGTTGGTGAAGGCGTGCTGCACGATGGGGCCCAGCCGGGGGGCGGCTCCGGTGTCGTCGGCTTCGTAGCGCCGCATGAGCATCACGCCCACAATAATGGCGGGGGCTTCCATCAGGGCCATTACGGCCACCATGTGCCCGCCAAAATGCACCTGCTGGGCTTCCAGAAACGATACGGCCGCCACAAACGTGACGGCGCTCACCGAGCCGTAGGCCGCCGCCACGGCTCCGGCATCGGCAATGCTCAGCTTCCGCTTAAGGATGAAGAACGTGTACGTCGGAATCAGCGCCGACACCAGCAGCCCAAATCCCAGCGAGTACAGTATTTCGGTGTTAAACGGGCTGTGGGCCAGTTCCTGCCCGCCCTTGAAGCCAATGGAAAACAGCAGATACAAGGAAATAAACTTGACCGTGGTCGGCGGGATTTCCAGGTCGCTTTTTACCGCCGTCGCCACAATGCCGAGCACGAAGAACAGCAGCGTCGGGTTGGTCAGATTTAACAGCAGTAAGTGTGCATCCATGCAACAAGAGAAAAAGAGAAGGAATAAATCAGATAACCCATGAGACCTAAAGCTTGCCTATCGCACGCGGCAATGGGCAAGTGGCAGCTTAAAAGTGGCACAAAACTACCTACCGTTTTTAGTTAAACAACCACAAAAAATATATTGGCTATTAACTGTAGTAGTAAAACTATTAAAAAATAGAGTCTTGTCTTCCTCGCGAGGCGCGAAGGAATTTTGACACCAGCGCGTTTGGCTCCCTAATTGAGCCACGTAGCGTACAGTCGATAGAAAGTAGCATGAGGCTACTTCTTGCGGCAACCTACTTGGTTTTCAGAAGGCCATGCTCCGTCATCGACCTCATTCTGCCAGCCTGTTGCTTTGAGCGGGGGGTGGTGACAGGGGTGGTCCACCGACTGGCGTTGCGTTGCGTTACTACCTGCTAATAGGTGAGCTACAATAGCTCTACCAACGTCTCCAGGGCTATACCGCGGCTGCCCTTCACCAGCACCTGCCGGGGGTGCAATTCAAATTGTCGCTTACCCGATTGTTCGATTTTTAAAAAATCTCATTATCAATACTTTACACAAGGTCGTTATGAGAGAGAGTCTCCTAAATCATGCTTCGTATCTTGTTTAAAAGGCTGCTTTTTATTGCAATATGCTTGTTATCAATGAATTGTACTCAAGCGACAATTTGAATTGCACCCCCTGCCGGTTGAGCACCGGGTGTTGACGCAGCCACGCACTCGTTGCCCATCACATATGCCTGCACCGGGTTTGCATCTGTGAGTTTTCCCTACTCGTTTTAACTTGTAAATTTCGTTCCTATCAAGGGTTGCAATAGTTGCAATACATCGGGTCTTCGACGGTTTTTTTATGCGGATACAATTCTTCGGTTGTGTACTGACAATACTGGCAAACGTAAATGTGGCTGACTATCGAATTGGTCGGTAAACCGCACAAACGACACGCTAACCCTCTCTTAGCATCGGTAACGCCAAAGCCCGGTTTGCTGCATTGTGGGCAGATAGAATTTATTTTACTTATTAATTTATGGGTTGCTGCTTCAATTACCTTCATCCGGGAGGGATTGTACAACGCCCTCATATCCGTTTCAGCATAGACGGTATTAAAGTCGCTCATCAGTCCATAAAATGCGTCTTTTAATTGTTTTATATCCGTAATGCCTTTAATAATATCGCTGTTTTCATCTTTTGCCTTGCGGAGGATTAGGCCGTGAGATGGAAATTGCACGGAATAGGCAAATTCCAAAAGCTCTTCTTCCGTTTTAACTTCTCTGCCGTTAAAGTTCGTTTCGACACTCAACTCCCGCACGATAATTTCGAAATTATTCTTTTTGTCAATAAAAACTAACAGCTCATCATCGGCACTTACGAAGAACATGGAGGGGTGAGGTCCAAAAGAACCTTCGCTTGCGACGCCCAAATCGCAATCAGCTAATTCCATTGCCATCAAGCATTTGCGCCTGGCTGTTGCAACAGGGTCAAGCTCTCGCGCTATCTCCCCCGTAAAAGTGCCCAGGATATCAGTGTCAAAGTCTTCCGCTACAAAGCAGCTCACTCCCAACGCTGTTTCTAAAAGCGGGGCTATCACCTGTTCCTTGCTGTGCTTGGTGGCTATGACAAGTCTCCGGTTGCTAAAAAAACTCATTTCTATCTGGTGTTATTAGAGCCTGTTAAAAATTAGCGAACCTCAATGTTTTGAAATACCTTACGCAGCATCAAAAGACCCTTTTGATGCTGCAAGCTTACTTAGAGGCCTGCTAAAAACAGCTATTTTTGGTCCATTTTAAGCGGTGTAAGCATTCAGAATTCCTAAATTTTAACAGGTTCTTAATGCTTCATTTTGCAATCAGATACTCTTGGAGCTTCAGTTTCCAGCATTCTGGTAAATCTGTGTTTTGCATAATATTTAGCTATACGCGGACTACAAAGTCCGCGCTACATCGCCTTATACTCGTTCCAGCTCTTAATCTTCAAATCCTTCATCTCCAGCGTACAAAACGCCTTAATAAACGCCTTGGCCAGCCGCGCATTCGTCAGCAACGGCACGCCGGAATCCACGGCGGTGCGGCGGATTTTGTAGTCATTATCCAATTCGCCTTTCGAGAGGTTTTTGGGGATATTAATTACTAAATCGATTTTCTTCTCTTTCAGATAGGTCAGTACGTTGGGCTCCTGCAGGTCATCGGGCCAGAAGAGGAGGTGGCTGGGGATGCTGTTTTCGGCGAAGAAGCGGTGGGTGCCCTGGGTGGCGTAAATCTGGTAGCCGCGCTTCACCAGCAGCCCGGTGGCGGAGAGCAGCGCCACTTTCGACAGGATGGGGCCGCCGGAAATGAGCACCGTTTTCTCGGGGATTTTGTAGCCCACGCTCAGCATCGATTTCAGCAGGGCTTCCTCGGCGGTGTCGCCCAGGCAGCCTACTTCGCCGGTGCTCACCATGTCGACGCGCAGCACCGGGTCGGCACCGGGCAGGCGGGTGAAGGAGAACTGCGGGGCCTTCACGCCCACGAAGGGCAGGTCGTAGATTCGCTCGCTTTCGTCGCGCGTTACTTCCTTGCCCAGCAGCACCTGGGTGGCCTTTTTGATGAGGTTGTTGCCCGAGATTTTCGACACGAAGGGGTAGCTGCGCGAGGCGCGCAGGTTGCACTCAATCACGCTGATGGCCCCGTTTTTTTCCAGAAACTGAATGTTGAACGGACCGCTGATTTCGTAGCGGCGGGCCACCTTTTCGGCAATGATTTTGAGCTTGCGGATGGTGCCCACATACACCCGCTGGGGCGGGTAGTACATGGTGGCGTCGCCGGAGTGCACGCCGGCAAACTCGACGTGCTCGGAAATGGCGTAGCTCACGATTTCGCCCTTGTCGGCCACCGCGTCCAGCTCGATTTCCTTGGCTTCCTGCATGAACTCGGACACCACGACCGGGTATTCGGCGCTGACTTCTTTGGCCGCTTTCAGGAATTCTTCCAGCTCGAAGGCGTTGGAAACCACGTTCATGGCCGCGCCCGACAGCACGTAGCTCGGCCGGATGAGCACCGGGTAGCCCACTTCCCGCACGAACCCGTGCATGGTTTCCAGCGAGGTCAGCTCCTGCCAGCGCGGCTGGGCAATGCCCAGCTCGTCCATGATGCGGCTGAACTTGTGGCGGTTCTCGGCCTCGTCGATGTGCGCGGCCGTGGTGCCCAGAATGGGCGCGTGGGCTTCTTCGAGGCGCATGGCTAAGTTGTTGGGAATCTGGCCGCCGGTGCTCAGAATCACGCCGCCGGGCTGCTCAAAATCCAGAATGTCCATCACCCGCTCGAAGCTCAGCTCCTCGAAGTAGAGCCGGTCGCTCACGTCGTAGTCGGTCGAAACGGTTTCGGGGTTGTAGTTGATGAGGATGGTTTTGTAGCCCTCCTCGGCGGCCGTTTGCACGGCCTGCACGCCGCACCAGTCGAACTCGACCGACGAGCCAATGCGGTACACGCCCGAGCCCAGCACTACGATGGACCTGGCGGTTTCGCGGGCGAGGTCATTTTCGGTGCCGTGGTAGGTGGTGTAGAGGTAGTTGGTTTTGGCCGGGAATTCGGCGGCCAGCGTGTCAATCTGCTTCACTACGGGCAGCACGCCCAGGGCCTTGCGGCGGGCGCGCACCAGCAGCTCGTCGGCCTTCACATCGCCTTCGCCCAGCAGCTGCACGGCAATCTGTTGGTCCGAGAAGCCGGCCTTTTTTACCTCGCGCAGCAGCTTGGTTTCCAAGCCATCGAGGCCGGTGGCGCGGCCGGCGGCCAGCTGCTGGCCCAGCTCAAAAATATTGAACAGGCGCTGCAAAAACCAGTGGTCGATGCGCGTGAGCTGGTGCACCTGCTCCAGCGAGTAGCCGGCCTCAAAGGCGTTGTTAATGGCGAAAATGCGCTCCTCGTTCGGCTCGCTCAGGAGCTGGTCGATGGTGTCGCGTTCGATGTTTTCGGGCCGGTTAGCCACGAAGCCGCGCTTGCCGGTATCGAGCATCCGCAGGCCCTTTTGAATGGCTTCCTCGAACGTTTTGCCGATGGCCATCACCTCGCCCACGCTCTTCATGGCCGAGCCAATCTGCCGGTTCACGCCCGAGAATTTGCCCAGGTCCCAGCGCGGCAGCTTCACCACCACGTAGTCGAGGGCGGGCTCGAAAAAGGCCGAGGTAGTCTGCGTGACGCTGTTTTTCAGCTCGGCCAGCGAGTAACCCAGGCTCAGCTTGGCGGCCACGAAGGCCAGCGGGTAGCCCGTCGCCTTCGAGGCCAGCGCCGACGAGCGCGAGAGGCGGGCATTCACCTCAATCACGCGGTAATCTTCGGAATGCGGGTCGAGGGCGTACTGAATGTTGCACTCGCCGATGATGCCCAGGTGCCGGATGGTTTTGATGCCGATGGTGCGCAGCTTGTGGTACTCGCGGTTGCTCAGCGTCTGCGACGGGGCCACCACGATGCTCTCGCCGGTGTGGATGCCGATGGGGTCGAAGTTCTCCATGTTGCAGACCGTGATGCAGTTATCAAACTGGTCGCGCACCACTTCGTACTCCACTTCCTTCCAGCCCTTCAGCGATTCTTCCACCAGAATCTGGTCCGACGTCGTGAAGGCCTGCCGGGCCAGGGGGCGCAGCTCGTCCATATTATTGGCGAAGCCGCTGCCCAGTCCGCCCAGCGCAAAGGCCGCCCGCACGATGATGGGGAAGCCGATGGTTTCGCCGGCGGCCAGGGCGGCGGCCATGGTCGTGCAGGCCACGCTGCGGGCCGAGAGCACGCCAATCTGGTCGAGCTTGACCTTGAAAATCTCCCGGTCTTCGGTGTCGATGATGCTCTGCACGGGCGTGCCCAGCACGCGCACGCCGTACTGCTCGAACACGCCGGCGCGGTACAGGGCCACGGCGCAGTTCAGGGCCGTTTGGCCGCCAAAGGCCACCAGAATGCCATCGGGCCGCTCTTTTTTGATGACCTCCTCCACGAAGTAGGGTGTCACGGGCAGGAAGTACACGTCGTCGGCCATGCCGTCGGAGGTCTGCACGGTGGCGATGTTGGGGTTGATGAGGATAGTAAGGATGCCTTCCTCCTTCAGCGCCTTGAGGGCCTGCGAGCCGGAATAATCGAACTCCCCGGCCTCGCCAATTTTCAGCGCGCCGGAACCGAGGATGAGTACTTTGTTGGGTTTGTTCATTAGGTCGTGCAACGTTCGCCTCACCCCCCAGCCCCCTCTCCGAAAAGGAGAGGGGGAGCCTGACGATTAAGGAGATACTTTTGAAGTGTTTATTGGTTTGCCTTCTTGCTTATATATCTTATGTTCATTGTTTCGCACTCATAGAATATCATTTCAGCGTCACCAAAAACTAGCATTGTGCCCAATCCATGACCTACTGTTGCAGCTATAGCCTCTTTTGTATTTAAAAATTTAGCATCTATCTTTTTGTTCTCACTGATGACATAGCAAGTAGTATTAGCTACGCCGTTCTTTTCAGTAGACGTTAGAATTATATCTTCTTCAATTCCATTCACAGGAGTAAATAGCGAGGGTTCAAGAAAATTAAAATGAGACAAGTCTTTAATAAATTTCACCCTGTTCTTTTCCGAAGAAACAAATTGGATATAACGGTCGCGCTTAGACTTATTAACGAACCTTTTAATTACCTTAACTTCCAAGCTGATATTTGAAGCCATAATGCAGGCAAGTAATTAAATGGTAGATATTTATGCAGTCTCAGCTCCCCTTCTCCTTTTCGGAGAAGGGGCCGGGGGATGAGGCGTTTCGTTATGCTGTCTGGCCCTGCTTATACGCCACCACCGCTTTCAAAAAGTCATCAAACAGAAACTCAGTATCCTCCGGCCCGCCAGCGGCTTCGGGGTGAAACTGCGTCGAAAAGAACGGTTTTGAATTATGCTTAATCCCTTCGCAAGTTCCGTCGTTCAGGTTCTCAAATAGTATTTGCCACTCAGCGGGTAGCGTTGCGGTATCCACCGCGAAGCCGTGGTTCTGGCTGGTGATATAGCAGCGCTGGGTGCCGGTGAGCTTCACGGGCTGGTTGTGGCTGCGGTGGCCGTATTTCAGCTTGAAGGTGTCGCCGCCCGCCGCCAGGCCCATGAGCTGGCTGCCCAGGCAGATGCCGAAAATAGGCTTGTCCTGGGCCAGGGCCTTTTGTAGGTGCCGGATGGTGGCCTCGCACATTTTGGGGTCGCCGGGGCCGTTGCTCAGGAACAGGCCGTCGTAGGCTAGGGTCGTGAAATCGTAGTCCCAGGGCACGCGAATCAGCTCCACATCCCGCTCCAGGAAGCAGCGGATGATGTTGGTTTTGGTGCCGCAGTCCACGAGCACGATTTTGTGCTGGCCGCTGCCGTAGTGCCGGATGCCGGCCGGGCTCACCTGCGCGACCAGGTTGTCGCGGTTGGGGTCGTGGAAGGGCACGTCGTCCTCGGCCACGATTTTGCCCAGCATCGCGCCTTTTTCGCGCAGCTTCTTGGTGAGCATGCGGGTATCGACGCCGCAGATGCCGGGGATATTGTACTCCTTTAGCCAGTCGCCGAGGCTTTTGGCGGCGTTCCAGTGGCTGTGCTCCTCAGAGTAGTAGTTCACCACCAGCCCGGCAATGTGGATTTTGTCGGACTCGAAAATCCGGGAAATCGACTCGTAGAGCTCCTCGCCGGGCACGCCGTAGTTGCCCACCATGGGGGTGGTGAGCACCAGAATCTGGCCGGCGAAGGACGGGTCGGTGAGGTTTTCGGGGTAGCCGGTCATGGCCGTGCTGAACACGACTTCGCCGGCGGCGGAGGTGAAGGCGCCGAAGGATTCGCCTTCTATCGTGGTGCCGTCTTCGAGGGTTAGGGTTACTGTTTTGGTCATGATGGATGAACGTAGGAAGAACGTCATGCTGAGCTTGTTGAAGCATCTCTACCGCTTCGTTGAATGGCTCAGCCGAAGCGGTAGAGATGCTTCGACAAGCTCAGCATGACCGCTCGTTTAATGTGAATTTTTTCTAACACAAACGGCCTCTATATGGTATCCAGCCCCGGCAAGCCTAGCAAACCAGCGGCGCGCCGCGCTACGGTTTTGACACTGGCGACATCCGGGCCGGTGATGGTCAGGTGGCCCATTTTGCGGCCTGCGCGCACGTCCGATTTGCCGTACAGATGCAGGTGCGCGCCCGGCAGGCTCAGCACAGCATGCCAGTCCGGCTCCCGCAGTTGACCGCTGGCGTCGAACCACACATCGCCCAACAGGTTGAGCATGATGGCCGGGGAATGCTGGCGCGGCTGCGGCAAGGGCAGGCCCGCCATGGCGTGGACCTGCAGGTCAAACTGCGACACGTCACAGGCGTCCAGGGTGTAGTGGCCGCTGTTGTGCGGGCGCGGGGCCATCTCGTTGACAACCAGGCCGCCGTGCTCGCTGCCGTCGTCCACCACAAAAAACTCGACGCACAGCACCCCGACATAGCCGATATGCTGCGCGATGGAAACAGTCGCGTTGCGGGCACGAGTTGCCAGGGCGGGCGGCATATTCCCTTCGTAAGTGTGGGTCACGGCCAGAATGCCATCGACGTGCAGGTTGCGTTGCGGCGCGAAGCTGACGACCCGCCCGTCCCAGCCGCGCGCCACCAGCACCGAACACTCGGCGGTTAGCGGCAGCATCTTTTCCAGCACGCAGGCGGCGGCGCCCAACTCCGCCCAGGCGGCGGCCAGCTCAACGGCCGTCTTGACGCGGACCTGGCCCTTGCCGTCATAGCCCATGCGCGCGGTTTTCAGGATACCGGGCAGCAAATCCGCCCGGTCGGCCTGGACGGCCTGCAGCTGGGCCAGCGTTTCAATCACCGCATAGGGCCCGCAGCTCACCCCCGACACATCAGCGCAGGCTGCGAAGTGGGCCTTTTCCTCGATGCGGTTTTGGGCAATGCCCACTACGGCCGCGCCGGGTGCCACGGGTCGGGTCAGGGCCAGCGCTTGCAGGGCCTGGGCGGGCACGTTTTCGAACTCGGTGGTGATGGCCTGGCACAGCTGCGCCAGCTGCGCCAGCCCGGCCGGGTCGTGGTAGTCGGTCTGGATGTGGTGGTGACTCACCCGCCCGGCCGGGCTTTGCGCGTCGGGCTCCAGCACGGCGGTGAAGTAACCCAGGCGCTGGGCGGCGTGCACAAACATCCGGCCCAGCTGGCCGCCACCCATCACCCCCAGGGTAGCCGGCTGGCCCGCGGCATCCGTACTGCCTGGAAAAATAGGGGTCATCGCGGCAACTTGGTTATTGGCGTTCATAGCGGCAGCATCATAGCGCGGGCGGCTTCGGTTTGTTCGGCGCGAAACGCCTGCAGCCTGGTCGCCAGGTCCGCGTCGTGCAGGGCCAGCATGCTGACCGCGAACAGCGCGGCATTGGCCGCCCCCGCATTGCCAATGGCAAACGTGGCCACCGGCACCCCTTTGGGCATTTGCACGATGCTGTGCAGCGAATCAACCCCCTGCAAATGGCGACTGGCCACCGGCACGCCCAGCACGGGCACCGTGGTTTTGGCGGCCATCATGCCCGGCAGGTGGGCGGCCCCACCCGCGCCGGCAATGATGGCCTGCAAGCCGCGCGGGCCGGCTTGTTCGGCGTAGGCAAACAAGTCGTCGGGCATGCGGTGGGCCGACACCACGCGCGCTTCGTGGGCCACGCCAAAGTGCGCGAGCATCTGCACGGCATGCTGCATGGTGTCCCAGTCGCTGCTGGAGCCCATGACAACGCCAACCAGGGGTTTGTCCGGGGCGGCGCTGGGGGTTTCGGGGGTGGAAAGAGTGTTCATCGGAGTTATTTGGTTGTCATGCTGAGCGAAGGCGCAGCCGTAGTCGAAGCATCTCTACCTCACGTTTGCGGCCGTGTAGACGAAGCGGTAGAGATGCTTCGACTACGGCTGCGCCTTCGCTCAGCATGACGTTCTGTTTATTAGCGCTCCAGCAGGATTTCCGTGCCTAAAATCACCAGGTCTACCCGGCCTTTCAACGTTTGGTCGAGGAAGGGCGTGTTGTGGGATTTGGATTTCATGAATTCCCGCGTGAAGGTTGTTTCCGCTTCGGTATCAAACAAGAGGCACTCGGCTTTCTGGCCGACTTCGATGGCGGCGACCGGCAGGCCCATCAGGCGGCGGGGCTCCGCCGAGTAGCGCTTCACCACCACGTCCCACCCGAATTTTCCGGGCTCGACGAAGTGGTGATAGAGCGACACCAGGGCCGTATCCAGACCGGTGATGCCGTTGGGCGCGCTGATGAAATCCTGTGCTTTTTCGTACGGCGTGTGCGGCGCATGGTCCGTGGCAATGAGGTCGAGTACGCCTTCAATGAGTCCTTCGAGCAGCGCATCACAATCCGCCTGCGTCCGCAGCGGCGGGTTCATTTTATAGTTCGTGTCGTAGTTACCGATGTGCTCTTCGGTGAACAACAGATGGTGCGGTGAAACTTCGGCCGTGACCTTCACATCGCCGCGCGATTTCCACCAGCGGATGGTTTCCATCCCCATCTTGCTGGAAACGTGCTGGATGTGAACGTGGGCGCCCGCCGCGTGGGCCAGGCGGATGTCGCGGTCGATGATAATTTCCTCCGCGCAGGCCGGCGAGCCCTTGATGCCGAGCCGGTAACTCATCACCCCTTCGTTCAGGGCGCGCGGCCCGGCCAGCTCCGGCACCTCGCAGTGGCTGGCGAAAAACATCCCAAACTCGGTGGCATACTGCATCGCCCGCAGCAGCACCGCCGGGTCGGCCGTGGTATCCCCGTCGTCGGTCAGCATTTTCACCCCGAGTTCGCGCATCCCGTCGATTTCCGCCAGTTCCTTGCCCTGGCGGTCCTTGGTGACGCAGCCGGAGGTGTAAATCGGAATGCGGGACCGGTGTTTGGCATTGTCCAGCACGGTAGCCACCACCATCGCCGAGTCGATGGCCGGGCGGGTGTTGGGCATCATGACCACGCCGGTAATGCCGCCGTTGATGGCCGCTTCGCTACCCGTGGTAATGGTTTCCTTGGCCTCAAACCCCGGGGCGCGGAAATGGACGTGGGCATCAAACATGGCCGGCATCAGAACCCGGCCACGCGCGTCGATGACGCGGGCGCCCTCGGGAACGGCTAGATTTTTACCGATTTTCTGGATTTCTCCTTCGACAATCAGGACATCGGCCTCGAGAAGCACGGGTGAATTTTCGGAGGCAATGCGGGCGTTTTGAAGGAGGAGCATGGAGGAATGATTTCTGTAAACTGGCCAGGCGTGTTGGGAGGTCCTGGCTATTGGAGATGCAAAAGCTGTTTATAAAGTCCATTGAACGGTCATGCTCATCTGGCGTCCGCTTGTCGAAGCATCTCTACCGCAGTAGTAAACTCAATCGAAAGGATTAGTTACGCGGTAGAGATGCTTCGACAAGCGGACGCCAGATGAGCATGACGTTCAGAAGACCGCCCGAAAGTCGGTTCTGCCCTCGGAGCTTCCCCACCCGGCGTGAGCCAGTCGAGCACGGCCATGCGAATGACGATACCGTTTTCGACCTGGTTGGTGATAAGGCTGCGCTCATAGTCCATGACGGCGTCACACAGCTCGACCCCCCGGTTCACGGGGCCGGGGTGCATGATGTAGAGGCCGCGTTGGCGGATTTCCGCCAGCCGGTCGTTGGTGATGCCGTAGAGCCGGTGGTATTCCCGGAGGCTGGGAAAAAACTGCACGTCCTGGCGCTCCATCTGCACGCGGAGCAGGTACACGACATCGGGCGACCAGGCCATGGCCGCCTGATAGTCGGTGAAGCGGCGGATGGTTGCCGGGCCATACTTGGGCACCAGCGACCCCGGGCCGAGGTAAGCGACCTCGACGCCCAGCTTTTGCAGCAGGGTGCTGGTAGAGCGTGCGACGCGGGAGTGAAGAATATCACCGATGATGAGGACTTTTTTGCCCCTGGGGTCGGGAAATTTTTCCTTGATGGTGAAGGCGTCCAGCAGGGCCTGGGTTGGGTGCTCGTGCGCCCCGTCGCCGGCGTTGATGACCGACGCCGTGGTTTGGCGGGCAATCAGGCCGGGCAGGCCGGACCGACCATGGCGGACAACGATGTAGTCGGTGCGCATGGCCTGGAGCGTCTCGACCGTCTCGCGAACCGACTCGCCCTTGGTGATGGAGGAGTGGGCGATGTCGAAATTCGTCACATCGGCGGAGAGGCGTTTGGCGGCGACCTCGAAGGAGGAATGCGTCCGGGTACTGTCCTCATAGAAAAGCATGAGCACGGACTTCCCCTCGAGGGCAGGGACTTTGTTCACCGAGCGCGTGGCAAACAGCTCCTTAAAGGAAGTGGTTTGGTCGAGCAGGAGCTCGATTTCCTCACGGTGAAGGGATGCGATGTCGAGCAGGTCTTTACGTGCCATACCGGAGTTGGGGAAAATAGTAGCGTGTGCCGAAAACTGCCATCAAGTGAGGTGGCCGGGGGCAAATGGATAACCAAAGGGTGTTTCTATAGGTGCAAGACTAGCTGCTTTCGATGCTTTTATATAGGAATTGGCTGCGGGGCGGCAGCCGACGAACCCAAGGGGCATAAAAAAACCGTTTCGAAATCCGAAACGGTGGCGGGGCAATAACCAGAAAAAACAACGGAAATGCCAGCGGCAAAATCGGGAAAACCGACGGTGGCGAAGACCTTCTGGTCCTCTCGCGGGGCCCTGCCGAGCAGGGTCCCGCGCTTCATCAACGGGTTTTTTGGTTGAAGCACGATGCAAAAATACGGCATTGTTACGCCCAGTAATGTATCGGTAATGTTACTTTTTTTCCGCACCGCTTTTCTCAAACTTTATTTTCGACCTAACGGGCTAAACGACGCACTTTTTGTCAGTCTTTTCGCCATCAAAAAAAATTATGGCTCGCGTAACCAATTGCTTTGCAAGCACAACCTGCCTTAACTTTGGCTCTTTATTCCGCAACTTCAGGTTGCGGGCTGCCACTTCCCGGCGGCAAGCAGCCCATGAAGTACTCGGTATTTCATGGGCTGCTTCATTTTCGGCCGGCGCAATTAGTATTTCTTGTCCTAAGTTGTTAGTCATTAGTTATCAGTTGTTGGTAGGATGACAATCGTCTGACTGACAACTAACAACGAGCAACTGACAACCCGTTTACTTTTGAACGACTGCTTAAACGGAGACTCCCTTTTTACTGCTCTACCCCACGATTTTTACAGGTATTTGATAGTGAGTAACTTGTCTGATAAGCCAGTCCAATAAGGCTTCGACTATTCGGGCCAGCTTGGTTCGGGCATCGGTGGCGGAGCGGGTGAGTTGGCGCACGATATTCAGGCCGTGGCGGCTCAGGCTCGTAGCCCGATAGCCGTGGTTCTTGTGCGCCACTGGCGTCCGCCGGTCCGCGGCCTAGCCCACGCTCAGGCAAAAAGCATAGGCCAGGCTGACCAGCGCGACAAGTTTGCGCAGCTTGTCGTGCGAGCGCAAGTGGCTGTTTTCCAGGTTAAATTTCCTGCCTTTCAGGTTCTGAAAGCACTGCCCTATCGTCCAGCGCTTCGCGTAGAACTGCCCCAGCGAGCTCAGGCCGGCCGTGCCAAAGAGAAAGAGAAACGCCCCTTCAGCCAGGGCCTTGACTCAGACTTGCCCCCCACGCCATCGACTTGCACGTGGGCAAAGCGGCGCACCTGCCCCACGGCCATCCCCGGGTCCGCAATGGCGCGACGGCGGCCGCTCTGCTCGGTCAACAGGTGGTATTTGGGTAAGCACATGACGAAATTCAACCCGCTGTCTTTAAGTTATTTGAGCCAGATACGGCCGACAAACTCGCGGTCCCCCAGCACCAGGCCAATGCGCTCGCGGCCCAGCACCGCCACGCAGACTTCGAGCACGGCAATGCGCTGGGCCGCGTTGGAGTTGCCGCTGCGATTATTGAGCAGTTCCGAGTAGAGCGGCACGTGCCACGCGCCGCAGCCCACGGTCACGAGCAGGATGTTGACCTGATACTGGCCGAAGATTGCCCACCAGGGGCACGTACTGTAAAACGGTCGTAATTTTGGCGATGAGGCCTTGCTTCACGGGGCGGGAAGGCCGTTGAGGTGTTGGAACCACAAAGGTCGGCCCGCCCCGTTTTAGCCTATAACCCCTTCAAACAGGCGGCAGAAGGTACTGTTTACTCGCAAATAGCTGTTTGATAACTGATTGAAAAATCATGGGGTAGGGTAAATTTTTATTTAACGGCCCTAAAGGTCCGAACGACCCGGCTCCGGCACATCCCCTCTCCGCGCATGGAAATTTACCTGCTTCGCCACACGGCGGTGGCCGTCGCCGGCCACTGCTACGGCCACCACGACGTGGCCCTGGCCGACACCTTTGCCGCCGAGGCGGTAGCAGTGCGCGCCAAGCTGCCGGCGGCCGGGGCCGACTGCGTTTACAGTAGCCCTTCCAGCCGCTGCCAGGCCCTGGCCCAACAGTTCGGCCCGGCCCCCGAATGGGACGAGCGTCTGCGGGAGCTGCACTTCGGCACCTGGGAAAACCAACCCTGGGACGCGCTGCCGCCCGCCGAGCTCAACCCGTGGATGGCCGACTATGTGCACACGGCCCCGCCCGGTGGCGAAACCTACGGGCAGCTGCAGGCGCGGGCGGTGGCCTTTCTGGAGGAGCTGGTGGCGCGGCCGGGGTTGAACACGGCCTTCGTGGTGACCCACGGCGGGGTGGTGCGGGCCCTACTGGCCCACGTGCTGGGCCTGCCGCTGGCCAACGCGTTTCAGGTAAATGTGGACTTTGGCTCCGTTACGCAGCTTAGCTGGGCGGCGGGCCGCTGGCAGGCGCGGGGCGTCAATCGCTAAAACGGGGGCTGTGGCGCGTCTCGCGCTGCTTTCCCGTTGGCCAGGTGCCGGCCGTGGTGGCTTATCATTTTCGCATCATGTTGGGCTGGTAGGTTTGTCTCATTCTTTAACGATTCAACCCCCAACCGTCATGAAAAAAGCACTGTTTTCCATCCTGGCCCTGGGCTACTCCATGGTCACCCTGGCGCAAGCCCCCACCACCGCCGCCGCCGATGCCCGCCGTGCCGACAAGGAGCACCGGAAAGAAGCCAAAATCAAGCAGCACGGCGACGATGACGACCACGATGCTGACCACGATGGGGATAAAGCAGGGGCCTCCACCCGCCGCGCCGACAAAGCCGCCAAGGAGCGCCGCAAAGAAGCTAAAACCAAGCAGCACGGCGACGATGACGACCGCACCGGCGACCAGGCTGGCAAGCCTGCCAACCACGGCCAGAACGTGAGCGCCTTTGCCAAGTCCACCACCCTCACCGGTGCCGACAAGGGCGCGGCCATCAGCAGTGTTGCCCGCGGCGGCCACGGCGTAGACCACGACATGGGCAACGCCCGCAGCGCCCGGGGCGGCGAACGCGGCCACGGCGGCCGGCCGGCCGGCAGCGGCCACCAGGGCGGCGGCCATTCGATGGGCGGCGGGCACCACGGCAAGCATTAATTGCTGAACTTGCCTGCCGGGTCGGCCGCGATTCTGAACCTTTCAGAAACGCGGCCGGCTCTGTTGGTTACCGCCCACCCAATGGCCGCTGGTAGCCACTTGGGTTTCTGTATATCTGTTACTTACTGTTGCCATGAACCCTTTCGTTGCCATCGTCTGCCTGGGCTTGCTCGGGCTGGGCACTACTACTGCCCATGCCCAAACGGCGCGGCCGGCCCCGGCCGTCGCCCTGCTGCCCTCCGGGTCGCTAGTGGCCCCGGACCAGGGCGAGCGGCCCACGGCGCAAACTACGCCGCAAAACTCCTCGGAGCCCCCCGTGAAAGCGGTGCCGCAGACCGAGCGCAAAAGCAAGCCGCAGCGGGTGGATGAGAACGGGGAAGCCGTGGAAGCGCCCGATGCGCCGGCCACGGCCCGTTCGGCCCGGCCGGAGCGCAGCGCCCGGGGCAGCCGCGCCAGCGAGGGCGGGCGCGGGGCGCGGGGGGCCGGCGGGGCCGGGGCCGGGGGTGGGCGTGCCACAGGGGCCGGCCGGGGCCGGGGCCACTAATGGCTGCTGAATCGTTTGCTATGACTGTTATTACTTCTCCCGTCCGGTGGCTGGGCCTGCTCTTGTTGATGGGGTGGCTGCTGGGCAGCCGGCCGGCCGCCGGGCAGGCTGTGGGCAGCGGCCAGCCCACGGGCAGCCCGGCCGTGGGCGCCGACAGCGCGGCCCGGCATGGCGGCTTCACGGCCGCGCTCAGCTACGGCAGCAACTCCTCGTTTTTTGGGCGTACCCAAACCACCCGCTACCCCTACCTGGCCGGCGAGCTGACCTACAAAAGCCGGTTCGGCGTCTGGGGCTCGGCCGTGAGCTATGATATATTCGGCACCAGCAGCTTCGTGGACGAAACGGACCTGTCGGCTGGTTGGGACTTCGACCTGTCCAAGAAAGTGGACGCTTCGGTGAGCTACTCGCGCTTTCTGTTCGCGGCCAACAGCCCGCTGGTGAAGTCCAGCGTCAACAACTCGTTTGATGGATACCTGGGCTGGGACTGGGGCTACGTGTACTCGCGGCTGAACGCGGCTTACCTGTTCGGCGACACCAACGACTTGTTCCTCGTGCTCGACAACTCCCGCAATTTCGAGTTTGAGCAGGTATTTACGCCCAGGGGCTACCTGGCCATCGAGCCCCGCGTGAGCGTGACGGCTGGTACGCAGCGCTTCGCCGAAACCAGTTTGAAGCAGCAAATCGGGCGCGGCAACAGCAAAGGTCCCGGCCGGGGCAAAAACGGCACCACTACTGTAACGACCACCCGCCTCCAGGTGCTCAACTACGAGCTGCGCCTGCCCGTGACCTACTCGCTGGGCGCGGTGTCGGTGCAGGTGGCGTGGCGCTACGCCATGCCCGTGAACCTACTGCCCGACGACGTGTCGGGGGCGCGCTCCTACTTCACCAGCAGCTTGTCGCTGAATCTATAGCCTCTTAATTCTGCGCCGCGCATGACTGTTTTAATCGTCGAAGATGAGCGCACCCTGGCCCGCGAGCTGGGCATCTTTCTGCACAACCAGAATTTTGCCTGCACCGTGGCGCGCACCGCCGCCGAGGCGCGGGCGCAGCTGGCCGATACGCCCTTTGATTTCGTGCTGCTGGACCTGGGCCTGCCCGACGGTGACGGTCTCGACGTGCTGGCCGAAGCCAAGCAGAACGAGCTGACGGCGGCCGTCATCATCCTCACGGCCCGCGGCGCAGTGCAGGACCGCATCGGCGGGCTGGAGCTGGGGGCCGACGACTACCTGGCCAAGCCCTTTTCGCTGCCCGAGCTGCTGGCCCGGATGCACGCCATCACGCGCCGCCGCTTTGGGCTGCACAAGCCCACGGTGCCGGTGGGCGCGTTCTCCCTCGACCTGCAAAACCGCCGCCTCCTGCACGCGGGCCAGGAGGTGAGCCTGTCGGTGAAGGAATACGACGTGCTGAGCTACCTGGTGCTCAACAAAAACCGAGTGCTCACGCGCTTGCAGCTCACCGAGCATATCTGGGGCAACCTCTCCGAAGCGGGGTTTGACTCCAACTATATTGACGCCCACATCAAAAACCTGCGCAAAAAGCTGGGCCAGCACGCCGAGACGGAATGGCTCGAAACCGTGCGCGGCCTGGGCTACCGCGTGCGGCTGTGAGGCGTGCGTTTTGATAACAAACACTGCAAACCAGCACGTCATGCTGAGCGGAGTCGAAGCATCTCTACCTCAATACTAATTTAATTACTTGTGCAGTAGAGATGCTTCGACTCCGCGAACGCCAGATGAGGCATGACGTTCTTTTTACCTGCTTACCACCTCCCGCTTGAAGCTCAGCACCAAATTCTCCCTGTTCAACGCCCTGTCCCGCGTGGCCATCCTGCTGCTGCTGGTGGGGGTGCTGCCGCTGGTGATGAGCCGGCTGGCGCTGCTGAGCACCGACCAACGGCTGGGCCAGAAAAAGGAAAAGGTGCTGCGCCTGATTCGCCGCAACGGCATCTCGGATTTCATCGAAAGCGGGCAGTCGTCCTACGGCAGCTACAACCTGCTCAAGGAGGAATTTATTTCCCTGGAAGCCATCGTGCCGGGACCGAAAATCGACGTCATCGAGGACTCGAAGCGGGCCGTGGAGGATGAGATTGTGGAGTACCGGGTGCTGAGCTATTCCTTCGCGCAGGGCAGGCAGAACTACCTGCTCGAAATCGGGCGCAGCACGGGCAGCATCGGCGAGACGGAGCGCAACTTTCGCCGCTACGCTTTTTACATGCTGCTGGTGGCCGTGGCCCTGACCACGCTGGCCGACCTGGCTTTTTTCCGCTACCTGCTGGCCCCGTTCTACACCATCATCCGCCAGCGGCTCAAAAACAGCCACTACCCGCCGGCCTTCGTCTTCGACCCCATCGAAACCAGCACCGACGACTTCCGCTACCTCGACGAGAGCCTGCGCGAGATGATGAGCACCATCCAGGCCTCCTTCACCAAGGAGCGCAAGTTTATTGCCGACGCCTCGCACGAGCTGCTGACGCCGCTGGCCGCCCTGCAGTACCGCTTCGATAACATGCTGGCCGACGAAGGCCTGTCGGACGAAAACCTGATGCGGGTGGTGGAGTCGCAGCGCACCGTGCACCGGCTGCGCAACATCATTAAGTCCTTGCTCATGATATCGAAAATTGAAAACGACCAGTTTGTGCGCACCGATACCGTGTCGCTGGCCGGGCTGGTGGCCGAGGTGTGCGAGGAAGTGCAGGACCGACTGGAGGTAATGCACATCGCGCTGACGTACGTGGTGGAGCCCGATTTCGTGGTGACTCACTCCAACCGGGGCCTGCTCTTCACCCTCGTATTCAACCTGGTGAGCAACGCCATTAAGTACAACCGCGAGGGCGGGCTTATCTATGTGCTGGGCCGGCCCGCGCCGGCCGGGGCGGGCTACGTGCTGGAGGTGCGCGACACGGGCCAGGGCATTGCCAAGGCGCAGCTGCCGCACTTGTTTCACCGATTCGATAAGGGTGCGACCACCGACCCGGACAGCTACGGGCTGGGGCTGTCCATTGCCCGCACCATTGCCGAGCTGCACGGCGTGGAAATTGACGTGAACTCCATTGAGGGACTGGGTACTTCGTTTCTGCTCACGTTTCCGGCCCCTTCGGCTATTAGGTAGCCGCGCGGTGGCGGGTTATCATGTTCGCATCATGTTGGCAGAGTAGCCTTGTGGACGCAACCGCCCCTGGTGGGGCAGGCTGTTCCATTTCTATTCTTTTTCCCCATGCGTCCACTTGTACGTACTGTTCCGCCGGGCCTGGCCACGGCCCACAGCCCCTGGTTCCGCTGGGGGCAAGTATTACTGCTGTTCCTGCTTATGGGCCTGGCCCCCGGCGCCTACGCCCAAAGCCCGGGCCCCGATGGCGGCACGCTGAGCCCGGCCACCAGCACGGTGTGCTCCGGCTTCAACTCCGGCACCCTGACGTTGACGGGCTACACGGGTTCCATCGTGAAGTACCAGGCCAACAGCGGCAGCGGCTACGTGGACATCGCCAACACCGCCCCGACCTATACCTTTTCCAACCTGCAAACCACCACCAGCTTCCGGGCCGTGGTGCAGAACGGGGCCAACGCTCCGGTGACCTCCACGGTGGCCACGGTGACGGTGAACCAGCCGCCCACGGCCACCATCAACTCGCAGGGGCCGACGCGGTTTTGCCAGCAGGGCACCATTTACCTGGTGGCGGGCCCGAGCGGCAACTTCACCTACCAGTTTCTGCGCAACGGCATCAACATCGCCGGGGCCACGAGCCAGGTGTACTCGGCCCTCATCACGAACAGCGCCAGCTACTCCGTGCGGGTGACCGACGCGGCCGGGTGCTCGGCGGTTTCCGCTTCCATTCAAATTCAGGTGCAGCCGCAGAACGTGGTGAACCTGAGCACGAACACGCCCACGACCTTTTGCCAGGGTGGCTCAGTGCTGCTCTCGGCCAACGTCACGGGTAGCGGCGCGGCCAACTACACGTACCAGTTTTTGAAGGACGGTAACCAGATTCCCGGCGCCACCAACTCAACCTACTCGGCCACGACCAGCGGCACCTACACCGTGGTGGTCGACAACCCGGCCACCTGCTCGGCCACGTCCAACGCCGTGACGGTGACCGTGACCCCGCCCACCGTGGCCACGATTAGTTACCCGGCCGCCAGCTACTGCCAAAGCGGCGCGACCAACCCCACCGCCACGGTCACGCCCACGGGCGGCACCTTCTCTTCCACCACGGGGCTCAGCCTGAACACCAACACGGGCGCCATTAACCTGGCGCAGAGTCAGCCCGGCACCTATACGGTGGCCTATACCAGCGGCGGGAGCTGCCCCGGCACCGCCACGGCCAGCATCACCATTACGGTCGCCCCGACGGCGGGCTTTAGCTACGCGGGTGGCAGCCGCTGCGCCGGTACGGCGGGCACCCTCACGCCCACGGCCGCCACAGGGGCCACGGCCGGCACCTACTCGGCCACCCCTGCGGGCCTGAGTTTGAATGCCGGCACCGGGGCCATCGACCTGAGTCAGAGCCAGCCCGGCAGCTACACCGTGACCAACACCGTGGCCGCTGCCAATGGCTGCGCGGCCGTTTCGGCCACCACCTCCGTGGTGCTCACGGCGCAGCCCGTGGCCACGTTGGCAGCCGGCGGGGCCACCACCTTCTGCCAGGGCGGCAGCGTTGTGCTCACCGCCAGCGGCGGGGCCGCCGGCGCCACCTACCAGTTTCTGAACAACGGCCAGCCCGTGGCCGGTGCTACCAGTGCTACGTACACGGCCACGGCGGGCGGCAGCTACAGCGTGGTCATCACCAATCCGGGGGGCTGTGCCAGCACCTCGGCCCCGACGACCGTGACGGTGAACCCGCAAACGGTGGCCACCTTCTCCTACAGCGCGGCGGCGTATTGCCAGAACAGCGGCACCACGCCCACGCCCACCATTACGGGCACGATGGGCGGCGCTTTCTCGTCGGCTCCTGCGGGCCTGAGCGGCAACGCCAGCACCGGTGCCATCAACCTGGCGGCCAGCACGCCGGGTACCTACACCGTCACGTACAGCGTGGGCGGCCCCTGCCCGAGCACGGCTACGGTCAGCGTAACCGTCACGGCTCCGGCCGTGGCCACGTTCAGCTACGGCGCGGCCACGTACTGCGTGGGCGGCACCAACCCCACGCCGACGCTGGCCAGCGGCGCCTCGGCCGGCACGTTCACCTCCACGGCGGGGCTGGTGCTCAATGCCGGCACCGGGGCCATTGATTTGGCCCAAAGCCAGCCCGGTACCTACACCGTGACCAACACCGTAGCTGCCACGGGCGGCTGCCCAAGTGCTGCGGCCACGACGCAGGTGAGCATCAGCACAGTGCCGGTGGCCAGCCTGGCCGCCAGCGGGCCCACGACTTTTTGCCAGGGCGGCAGCGTAACGCTTACTGCCAACGGCGGGGGCGCGGGCAGCACCTACCAGTTTTTGAACAACGGCCAGCCCATTAGCGGCGCGACCAGCGCCACGTTCGTAGCCTCGGCCAGCGGCTCCTACAGCGTGGTCATCACCAACGCGGGCGTTTGCTCGGCTACGTCGGCGGCTACTTCGGTTACGGTCAACCCCATTGCCACGCCCACGCTCAGCTACGCGGCGGCCAGCTTCTGCCAGGGCGCGGGCACGGCCAGCCCCACGGTGTCCATTAGCGGCGGCAGCTTCTCGGCCTCGGGTACGGGGCTGAGCATCAGCCCCACCACGGGCGTGCTGAACCTGGGCCAGAGCCAGCCCGGCACCTACACCGTAACCTACGTGGCGGGCACGCCCTGCCCCGGCAGCACCACGGCTTCGGTGACCATCACGGCTACCCCCAGCGCAGCGTTTGCTTACGCGGGGGGCACGACGTTCTGCCCCACGGCGGCCAACCCCACGCCCACGGTTTCGGGCGCGGCCGGCGGCACGTTCTCGGCCCCGGCGGGTTTGGTTATTGACCCGGCCACCGGGACCATTAACCTGCAAACCAGCACGGCCGGTACCTATGCCGTGACGTACAGCGTGGCCGGCTCCTGTCCGGCCAGTAGCACCGTCAGCGTGACCCTTACGACGGCCCCGGTGGCCACTTTCGCCTACGCCAGTGCCACGGGCTACTGCGCCGGGGCGGCCACGGCGGCTCTGCCCACGTTCTCGGGCGGCGGCAGCGCGGGCACCTTCAGTGCGGCTCCCGCCGGGCTGAGCGTCAATCTATCAACCGGGGCGATTGATTTGATGCAAAGCCAGCCCGGAACCTACACCGTGACCAATACCATTGCCGCTTCGGGGGCCTGCTCGGCGGTATCGGCCACCGCTACGGTCACCATTAACGCCGCGCCGGTGGCGAGCCTCACGGCGGGCGGGGCCACAACCTTCTGCGCCGGGGGCTCGGTGCTGCTCACGGCTCCGGCCGGGGCCGGCCTCACCTATCAATTCCTCAACAACGGGCAGCCCATCAGCGGGGCGACGGCCGCCAGCTACACGGCCACGGCTGCGGGCAGCTACGCCGTGACGGTGACCAACGCCAGCGGCTGCGCGGCTACTTCGGCGGCCACCACGGTTACCGTGAATCCAGCTACCACGGCCACCTTCACGTACCCGGCGGCCAGCTTCTGCCGCAGCAATTCGCTGGTGACGACGCCGACGGTGACCGGAACGGCGGGCGGTACGTTTGCGGCCCCGAGCGGGCTGAGCCTGAACGCAAGCACGGGAGCCATTACCCCGAGCGCAAGCACGGCCGGCACGTACACGGTGACCTACAGCGTGGGCGGCCCGTGCCCGAGCACGGGGACGGCCAGCGTGACCATCACGGCCCCGGCCGTGGCCACGTTTAGCTACGCCAACAGCAGCTACTGCGCCACCGGAACCACTGCCGCTACCTTGGCCACGGGCAGCGCAGCGGGCACGTTCACGGCCGCTACCGGCCTGAGCGTGAACGCCGCAACGGGTGCCATCAACCTGTCGGCCTCGACGCCCGGGACCTACACCGTGACCAATACGGTGGCCGCCAGCGGGGGCTGCGCGGCGGTTTCGGCCACGGCCACGCTCACCATCAACGCGCTGCCCGCGCAGCCCACGCTCACGGCCAGCGGGGCGGTGCTCTCCGTTTCGCCAGTAGCTGGCGCCACGTACCAGTTCTACCTGAACGGGGTGGCCATTGCCGGCGCCACGAACGCCACCTACACCGCCACGCAGAATGGCAGCTATACCGTGATGGTGACGGGCGCCAATGGCTGCGCATCGCTGCCTTCCGCCCCGCTCACCATCACGGTGACCGCCACCCGTGCCGGGCTGGCGGGCGTGGAACTGACGGCCTACCCGAATCCGACCACGGGCCACCTCACCATCACGATGGCCGGCCCCCATTCCCGGGCCCGTCTGGTGGTACTGAATGCCCTCGGCCAGGAGGTGCTCACCAGCACGCTCGCCGCCACGGCCACCGCCCGCGAACTAGACCTAAGCCAGCTGGCCACCGGGGTCTATGTGCTGAAAGCCACCACGACGGAAGGCACGCTCACGCGCCGCATCGTGCGGCAGTAAGCCCGGCCGCTCCTCCTTCATAATAAGGCCCCTCCGACCGTGTCGGAGGGGCCTCGTTGTATCGGTCGGGGGAAGGATTAACCTGAAAGGTCACCCGCCTCTCGTCCTCACTCCGCCGATAAGCTCACCTTGGTGCGTCAAGCAACAGTGTTAAGTGCCTGCCCATAATTAATCAGCAAGTTCTATGCTGTTTCCTTGAGGATGCAAAAGCGCTACGGCGGTGGTCTAAGACGTGGTGATTTGTTTATTATGGTTATCAATACATATTTTGATTCTTGCATGGTGCATGGTTAACGATTTACTGAACGAACAGGATTTGCGAACCAAGACCCCGCAGCGGTGGCGGAGCGAACAGTTGAGGGCCTCCACGATGCTGGTTCGCCCGCTGCCTTTGGCGCTGGGCTGGTGCGCGTGGGCGGGCAACACCGTGGCATAGGCTTCCCAGGCATCCGTGTAGTACGTCGTACTGGTCTGATAACGGGCGGGCAAGGCTTGAAAAAGCCGCCGCCCCGTGGCCGCTCCCCGGCAGCCCAGCACCCAGGCCACGATGCGCCGGGAGGCCCGTTCGACCGCCAACCACAGCCATACTTTGCGCTTGCCGACAAAGGTCCATATTTCATCCAGTTCCAATACCGCTTCTTCCGGCTCACCCACCTCCGGTCCAACCGCCTCCGGCTCAACAGCATCCGGCTCAACTACTTTCGAATCAACTACTTCCGGCTCAACTATTTCCGGTTCAACTACTTCCGTTGCGACTTTTTTTTATCCACCGCGCAATCGTCATGCGGGCAACACCCGTGACCCGCACCACGCTGCGTTGCGAGTTGCGCTCGACTAACAGCTTGAGCACCTGCGCGTACTGGGCGGACCGCTGCGGCGCGGCGGGGGCAAAAACCGCCTAATGGCCGCAGTCGTAGCAGCGATACTTGGCTTTGCCGCGACTCGACCCGTTTTTTTGGAGCCGTTGGCTTGCACACTTGGCACACGTTAGAATAGTTGAAATCATACATAAAGATAATAACTCACCACGGTTTAGACCACCGCCAAATGTTTTTGCCGTCGCGGGTGCTGCTCAGGATGCCCTTGAGCTTCATGCCCGAGAGGTAGTGGGAGAGCAGGCTCTGCTCCACGTTGAGCCGCTCGCTGATATCGGAAACCGACAGACTTTCCTGCGCGGCCAGCAGCTGCACGATGGCAATGCGCGTGGGGTGCGCCGTGGTTTTCAGGATAAAGGCCACCTTCTCCATCTTCTCGACGCAGAGGCCCATATCAACGGTGGGAGCAGGGGTTGAGGTCATAACGAGGGCAATCTTATGAACAGTTGTTCATTTATACAAGTGTAGTCCCTATATTTGTTGCAGCAAGTACATTTTTCGCTGAGCTTGTGCCTCCCCCAAGCGGCCAAAGTACCACGGCAGCTTTTACGGACCATTTTTCTGTCTTCCGATGATGAACCGCAAGAACCTCACTGCGTGGCTGCCGCTGGCCCTGTTTGCCCTCATGATATTCACGCCGTTGCGGCCCATCGTGCTCGGCGGTGTGCAGCGCGGCCTGTTGGCCACGGGCCTCTGGAACGCCGACGCACCCGCTACCCCCGCCGCCGGAATGCCGGTAGTGCTTGCCAGCGGCGGGGCTTATCCGCACAATCTGCCCCTGGTCACCCTCGACGGCAAGGCCGTCAACCTGAGCGACCTCAAAGGCAAAGTGGTATTCGTGAACCTGTGGGCCAGCTGGTGCCCACCCTGCCGCGCCGAGATGCCGGGCATCGAAGCCCTCTACAAGAAAGTGGACCACTCGAAAGTGGCCTTCGTGATGCTCTCGCTCGACGATGACGCGGCCAAGGCCCGGAAGTTTGTGACGGCCCGGGGCTATACTTTCCCTGTGTACCTGCGCACCGGCAACCTGCCCGCGCCGTTTGATTCCAACTCCATCCCGTCCACCGTTATTCTCGGCCCCGATGGGCAGGTGGCGGCCCGGCACGACGGCATGGCCGAGTACGACACGCCGGAGTTCAAGGCCGCGCTGGATAACCTGGCCAAGTCGGTGCGATAGGCTAATGCTTTGCCGGGCAGGAGTCTGAACTGCGACCATTCGCACCGCTACAACGCAATGTTGTCGTTAAGTGCTTGCGCAGAAGTAAACGGGTTATTAGTTGCTCGTTGTCGGTTGTTAGTCAGAGTTTTATCTAATGGCTAACAACCGACAACTAATGCCTGACAACTTAGGAGCTTACTTTGAACACGTCAGATTTCGCGTACTACGACCTGGTTACCTACCTTGCTTTATTCAAGTAGTATCCTGCTGCCAACCAGAAGGCACACGTTTATGGTCTTCGCTTCATGATATTCCGGTTCCTGGTTTGCCTTAGTCTGCTGCTCATTCACCTGAAAACGGTTGCACAGGGTCTTGACTCGCTGGCCGTAGCCGCGCCCGCCGGGGCGGCCGTGGTGCTGCCCCCGGCCGATACCCTGTTTCGGGTCTACGGCCGGGTGGGGTCTTTTGGGCCCAAGGAGCGGGCCGAGGCTATTCAGCGCCGGCTCGAAGGGCTGCTGAAAGCGCCGCTGTTCGCGCCCGACTCGCTGACCGTAGTCGATGCCGAGCAGGATTCCGAAATTCTGTACGGCGACCAGCAGCTGCTGAGCGTGGGCGCGGCCGAGGCGCAGGCCCTGGGCCAGCCCCGGCCGGTAGTGGCCCGGAAGTATCTGGCCCGGCTGCGCACCGGCCTGGCCACCGCCCGGCAGGCCAGCAGCCTGCCCGAGCTGCTCAAGCGCGGCGGGCTGGCCGTGCTCACGCTGGTCATGCTGGTGGGGCTGATTTACGGGCTGAACCGTTTTTTTCGCAGCATCAACCAGCGAATTCTGCGCTGGCGCGGCAGCCCGCTGCGGCCTTTTCGCATCAACAACTACGAGCTGCTGACCCAGGAGCGGCAGCTGGCGGCGCTGCGAACGGCACTCAAGCTGCTCCGCCTGGTGCTGGTGGCCCTCACGGTGTACCTGGCGTTGCCGCTGTTGTTCAGCTTGTTTCCCTGGACGGAGGGCTTCTCGCGGCAGCTGCTGGGCTACGTGCTGGGGCCGGTGCAGCGGGTGGTGCTGGCCGTGGTGCACTACGTGCCGAACCTGCTCACCATCATCGTTATCTACTTCTTCACGACCTACGCCGTGCGCTTCCTGCGCTTCCTGGCCGACGAGGTGGCGGCCGGCAAGCTGGTCATCGAGGGCTTTTATCCGGACTGGGCGCTGCCGACCTTCAACCTGCTGCGGTTTGCGCTCTATGTGTTCATGTTCATTGTGATTTTCCCGTACCTGCCGGGGTCCGATTCGCCGGTGTTTCAGGGCGTGTCGGTGCTGCTGGGCTTCGTTATTTCGTTTGGCTCCACGTCGGCCATCGGCAACGTCATTGCCGGCATCGTCATCACCTACATGCGGCCCTACCGGGTGGGCGACCGGGTGAAAATCGGCGACGTGACGGGCGACGTACTCGAAAAAACCTTGCTCGTGACGCGCCTGCGCACCATCAAGAACGAGGACGTGACCATTCCCAACGCCAACATCCTCTCGGGCCACACCACCAACTACACGGCTGCCGCCACGCACGAAGGGCTCATTCTGCACTCCACCGTCACCATCGGCTACGACGTGCCCTGGCCGCGGGTGCACGCCCTGCTGCTGGCCGCCGCCCGCGCCACCGAAGGCGTGGAGGAAGCGCCCGCGCCCTTCGTGCTGCAAACCAGCCTCGACGATTTTTACGTGGCCTACCAAATCAACGCCTACACCCGGCTGCCCCACCGCCAGGCGGGGCTCTATTCGCTGCTGCACCAGCACATTCAGGACGAGTTTGCCCGCGCCGGGGTCGAAATCATGTCGCCGCACTACCGCGCCACCCGCACCGGGGCCGCGGCCGGCAGTACCATTCCGCCGGCGCCGACCCCGGCACAACCGTAGAGCCGGCGCAGCAGTAAACCAAGGCATATGAATAAACTGAAAGCCCTGTGGCTGAAACTGGATTCCAGCCTCTGGTTTGTGCCCACCCTGATGGTGGTGGCCTCGCTGTTTGCGGCGTACGGGCTGGTGGTGCTCGACGTGTACATCGGGGCGAAGTGGACGGCCAAGTACCCGCTGCTGTTTGGGGCCGGGGCTTCCGGGGCGCGGGGCATGCTCGCCGCCATTGCCGGCTCCATGATTACGGTGGCGGGCCTGATATTCTCGCTCACGCTGGCCACGCTGGCCCAGGTGGCCAGCCAATACACCTCGCGCCTGCTGCGCAACTTCATGCGCGACCGCACCAACCAGGTGGTGATGGGCTTTTTCGTGAGCATATTCGTGTACTGCCTGGTGGTGTTGCGCACCATTCGCGGGGGCGACGAAGGCTCGTTTGTGCCGCCACTGGCCGTGGCTTTCGGGTTGGTGCTGGCCCTGGTGAGCATCGGCATGCTGATTTTCTTCATCCACCACATTGCCAGCTCCATTCAGGCGGCCAACATTGTGGCGGGCGTGGCGGCCGAAACCGAGAAGCTGCTCGATAAGGTGTTTCCGGCCCGGCTGGGCGAGCCCGCCACCCCCACCGAGCGCGCCGACCTGGCCACCGGCCCGGACCTGCGCTGGCAGCAGGTGCCGGCCCCGGCTACGGGCTATGTGCAGGGTGTGGATTATGGGGCGTTGCTGGCCTTTGCCGAGCAGGCGAATGTGGTAGTGCGCATGGAGCAGGCCATCGGCAGCTTCATTGTGAAGGGCGCGCCGCTGGTTGCCGTCGCCAGCCCCGACGGGCACGACTTGCCCCCGGCCGACGAGCTCGCCGGCAGCCTGGCCGACAGCTACCGCCTCGGCGACCAGCGCACCCTCGACCAGGACGTGGGCTTCGGCCTGCGCCAGCTGGTGGATATTGCCCTGAAAGCCCTTTCGCCGGGCATCAACGACACCACTACGGCGGTGATGTGCGTGGACCGGCTGGGCGCGCTGCTGCGTTTGCTGGCCGACCGGCAGCTCGCCAGCCCCCTGCGCGCGGCTCAGGGGCAGGTGCGCGTTCTCACGCTGGGGCCCGATTTTGCCGGTTACCTGGGCACGGCTTTCGACCAGATTCGCACCAACGCGGCCAGCGCGCTGGCTATTTACCTGCGTCAGCTGGCGGCGCTGCGCACCATCGCGGCCAAATGTCCCGCCACGGCCGCCCGCGCGGCCCTGCGCCAGCAGGCCGACCTGACCCTGGCAGCGGCCGAAGCTGCCCTCACCACTCGCTACGACCTCGACCAGGTGCAGGGTCGCTACCGGGAGCTACGCGACGATTTAATGGCTTTGCCGGAGGTGGGGGCTTAGGTTTTTATCAAGTAAATAACCCAGAACGTCATGCTGAGCTTGCCGAAGCATCTCTACCGCAGCAGTAATCATTTACTATTGCGGTAGAGATGCTTCGGCAAGCTCAGCATGACGTTCTGGGGAATTCCGAAGTAGTTTTATTGCCATTCCCTTTCCATGAAACTACTACTCGTTGAGGATGAGCCCAAGCTCGCCACGTTCGTCAGCAAAGGCTTTCGGCACGAAGGCTACGAGCTGGACGTGGCCTACGACGGCCGCATGGGCCTCTCGATGGTGCGGCAGCAGCCGTACGATTTGGTAATTCTGGACGTGAACCTGCCCCACATCAACGGCTTCGAGCTGTGCCGGCTCATCCGGGCCGACTACCCGCGCCTGCCGGTTCTGCTGCTCACGGCCCTCGATAGCCTCGACGATAAGGTGACCGGCTTCGAGGCCGGGGCCGATGACTACCTCGTCAAGCCCTTTGAGTTCAAGGAGTTGCTGCTGCGGGCGCGGGTGCTCACCCGGCGCGGCACCGAGGCCGTTGCCGTGAAGCAAGTGCTGCGCCTGGCCGATTTGGAGCTGAACCTCAACACCAAGGCCGTAACCCGCGCCGGCCAGCGCATCGAGCTGACCACCAAGGAATACGGCCTGCTCGAATACCTGCTGCTGAACCGCAACCGGGTAATTTCGCGCGTCGATATCGCCGAGAAAGTCTGGGATTTAAACTTCGATACCAATACCAACATCATCGACGTGTACGTGAGCCACCTGCGCAAGAAGATGGACAAGGGGTTTGGGATGAAGCTGATTCATACCGTGGTGGGCATGGGCTACGTGGCTCGGGAAGGCGGGTGAAGTCGCAAAAGAACGGTCAGGCTGAGCTTGCCGAAGCATCTCTACCGCGCAAGTAAATAATTACTACTGCGGTAGAGATGCTTCGGCAAGCTCAGCATGACTGTTCTTCCTTGCTCGTTCTGCTTACACTCGATTCATGCTGATTCGCAATAAGTTGATTCTGCGCTTTACGCTGCTCGTGCTGGCCATTCAGCTCGGGTTTTCGGCGTTTGTGTACTACTTCCACGCGGCGGCGCGGGAGCAGCGTTTCACGCGGCGGCTGGCGGGCAAGGCCATTATGACGGCGCGCCTCCACCTGAGTACGGCACCCGCCGACTCGGTCGGGGCCGTGCGCCGGGCCTTCAGCCGCAGCGATTTGCTTACCATCGAGCAGGAGGAAATCAGCATTTACGCCCCCGATAACCGGCTGATTTACGTGAGCGCCGATACCGTGCCGCAGCTAGCCAACCTGAGCCAGCTGCCGCGCCTGGCCACGGGCGCGCCGCTGGTGCGCTTCCGCACCGGGCCGCTCGATGCCGTGGGCTTCACCTACGGGCCGGCGGGGCAGCCCTACCGGCTGTTTGCGGCCGGCTACGATGAGTTGGGCTGGGCCCAGCTGGCCAGCCTGCGGCTGATTTTGCTGGCCGGTAACATGGGGGCGCTGGTGCTCATTATTCTGGCCGGCTGGTACTTCGCCGACGAGTCGCTGAAACCCATTGCCCGGGTGGTGAAGCAGGTGAAGAAAATAACCGCCCGCGAGCTGAGCCGCCGCGTGGACGAAGGCAACGGCACCGACGAAATCGCGCAGCTGGCCATCACCTTCAACCAGATGCTGGGCGGGCTGGAGCAGGCGTTCGAGGCCCAGCGCAGCTTCGTGAGCCACGCCTCGCACGAGCTGCGCACGCCCCTCACCGTGGCCCTGGGTACCCTGCAAACCGCCCTGGCCTACGACCAGACCCTGCCCGACGCCCAGGAAAGCATGGCTTCGGCGGTGGAGGATTTGCGCCAGCTCGTGGGCATCACCAACGGGCTGCTGGCCCTGGCCCAGGCCGGCGAGATGGGCGGCCGCCGCGAGCCCGTGCGCCTCGACGAGTGCCTGACCCAGGCCGTGGCCCAGTGCCAGGCCCGCCACCCCGGCCGCCTGGTGCAGGTGGCTTTCGGCGATGTGCCCGACGAGCTGGATACGCCTTTTGCCGTGGCCGGCAATGCCCAGCTCCTCACCACGGCTCTGCTCAACCTGCTCGATAATGCCTGCAAATACTCGGCCGCCGAGGTGCGCGCCACTCTGGGCTACGCCAACCCCGAAACCGTGCAGGTGGCCGTGGCCGATACCGGCATCGGCATCGCCCCCGATGATTTGGCGCGGGTGTTCGAGCCCCTGTACCGCGCCGAAAATGGCCGCCAGCAGCCCGGTTACGGCATCGGCCTGGCCGTGACGCAGAAAATTGCGCAGCGCCACGGCGGCACGCTGACGCTGGCCTCGAAGCCGGGGCAGGGTACTACCGCCACGCTGCGTCTGCCGGTGGTGGGGTGATGTCTGGGAGAAGGGTATGGGGGTAGGAGGGTAGGAGGGTAGGAGGGTAGGGGGGTAGGAGGGTAGGAGGGTAAAAAGGAACGTCATGCTGAACGCAGTGAAGCATCTCTACCGCAGCAGTAAATCCGACGATTGGATTACTCCCACGGTAGAGATGCTTCACTGCGTTCAGCATGACGTTCCTTTTTTCACCCTACCCGCCAAGCACATTTTAATGTTTTTTAATCTCGCGTTCAGGCCAGGTTAATACCGGTTCAGGTCCTTTGTAGCCAACACTGCCACTGGCGTTGCTATGAAGAGAACCGCTCAAACCCGTCCGCGCATGCTGCTCTACCTGTTGGTGGGGGCGCTGGTGCTGTCGACGGCTTTCAACTTCTACTGTTTGCTGCGGCTCGAAACGCACGCCTTCGACCAGGCGCTGGAGGCCCAGCTGCGCGTGCCGGCCGCCCTGCTGCTGCCGCCCGATTCGCTGCGGCCGCCCGCCGCCGCGCCGGCCGATTCGCTGCTGGCCGTTCGCCCCTGATACCTCACGCTATTCTTAACCCAGCCCACCACCATGCTTTCGCCTTCCTATTCAACCGCTCCGGCAAATCCCGAAATGCTGCCCCGCCAGCAGGCGCTGCTCGATGCCCTCTTTACCTGCGTCACGGCCTGCAACGAGTTCATTGCCTATAGCTGGAACGAGCCCGACCTCCCGAGCCGGGCGCGCAGCATGCGCCTGGGCCGCGACTGCGCCGATTTGTGCCAGCTGGCCGGCGTGTTCGTGGCCCGGGGCTCCGAGCACTTCCGCTACATCCTGCGCGAGTGCGCCGAGCTGTGCCGGGCCTGCGCCGACGAAACCACCCAGCACCCCGGCAGCCTGAGCCGCCGCTGCACCGAGGCCTGCCGCATGGCCGAAGACGCCTGCCGCACCAGCTACTAGCGCCCCGCTTTCTCGCCCTTCTCACCCATCCTTTTCCCGCCCTTGCCATGACGACGACCAGCTTCTCCGCCCTTCCGCCCGCCGCCCAGTGGCAGGCCGTTATTCAGCTGCGCTGCGACATGGTGCGCCGTCTGGGCCGTTCGGCGGCCTCCATCTCGTGGTGGCACCGCGCCATTCTGGCCGCCGACCCGGTGCTGGAATGGTCGGCCGACCAGCACACGGCCGTTGTGCGCCGGGGCCAGACGCTGCTCGATTTCATGGCCCGTTGCTACCTGGTTACGCCCCGCGCCTCGGCCGCCACGCCCGATGCCGTGGACGAGGAGCTGCTGGCCCTGCTGCCCTGAGCCGGCGGGCCGGCGGCCCTTTTTCTGTCGATTTTTTCCCTCCGTGGACCCCACTATTCTTTTTATGCTGATTACCTCTTTTCGCCGCTTGCGCCCCGTGCTGTTTCTGCTGCTGCCCGTGCTGGGCGGGGCCGCCCTCACCGGCTGCGGCAACGGCGAAGCCAACACGCCCACTAAAGACGACCAGCCGCTGGAGCTGCCCGTGGTGCGCCTCGCCGCCCACGATACCGTGCTGACCCGCGAGTACGTGGCCGAAATTCAGGCCGTGCGCAACGTGGAGCTGCGGGCCCGGGTGAAAGGCTACATCGAAAAAATCTTCGTCGATGAAGGTAAAAAGGTGAAGAAAGGCCAGCCGCTGTTTCAGATTTCGGCCGCCGAGTACCGCACCAAGCTGGCCCGCCTGCACGCGGGCCTGAGCAACGCCATTGCCCAGGCCCGCGTGGCTGCCCTGCAGCTGGACCGCGTGAAAATGCTCACCGCCAAGAACATCATCACCGCCTCGGAGCTCGACGTGGCCCGGGCCCAGCTGAACGCCGCCGAAGCCAACGTGGCCCAGGCCCGCTCGGCCCAAAGCAACGCGGCTCTCATGCTGAGCTACACGCTGGTGCGCGCCCCTTTTGATGGGGTGGTGAACCGCGAGCTGCTGAAAGTGGGCAGCCTCGTGGACGATGGTACGCTGCTCACCACCGTGTCGGATGCCAGCCAGGTATTCGCCTACTTCAACGTGTCGGAAGCCGATTACCTGGAGTTCATCAAAACCCGCGCCCAGGACTCGGCCCGCAGCACCAACAAGGTGCGGCTGGTGCTGGCCGACGGCTCGCTCTACACCCCGCCCGGCAAGATTGAAACCGTGGAAAGCGAGTTCGAATCCAATACCGGTGCCATCGCCTTCCGCGCCCGTTTCGGCAACCCGAAGCGCATTCTCAAGCACGGCGCGACCGGCAAGGTGCGCCTCGCCAACACCGTGGCCGATGCCGTGCTGGTGCCGCAGAAAGCGGTGTTCGAGCAGCAGGACAAGTATTATGTGTATGTGCTCAATGACAAAGGCATTGTGCATCAGCAGAGCTTCATGCCCCAAAGCCGCCTGGCCGCTTACTACGTGGTGAAATCGGGTTTGAAACCGGGCGAGCAGGTGGTGTGCGAAGGCATCCAGGACCTGCGCGACGGCACGCACATCGCCGGCCGCGCGGTGACGCTGAAAAGCGTGGCGGCGAACGAGTAGACGCTTCGCATCGCACTAAAAGAACGTCATGCTGAGCGCAGCCGAAGCATCTCTACCGCTTCGCTGCAATGACGGTTAGTTTTCCAGGATTACTACTGCGGTAGAGATGCTTCGGCTGCGCTCAGCATGACGGGCTGAACGACTAAAAACCCCACGATTCTATGTTCAATATCTTCATCCGGCGGCCGGTTCTATCGCTCGTTATTTCCCTGTTTATCACGCTGCTGGGGCTGGGGGCGCTGTTTGTACTGCCGGTCACGCAGTTTCCGGACATCGTGCCGCCGTCCGTGACGGTGCGGGCCAAGTACAACGGGGCCAACGCTGAAGTGTGCGCCAAGGCCGTGGCCACGCCGCTGGAGCGCGCCATCAACGGCGTGCCGGGCATGACCTACATGAACACGGTGACGACCAACAACGGCACCACGCTGGTGGAGGTGTTCTTCGAAGTGGGCACCGACCCCGACTTGGCCGCCGTGGCCGTGCAGAACCGCGTGACCACCATCATCGACGAATTACCGGAGGAGGTAATTAAAGCCGGCGTGACCACCGAGAAGGAGGTAAACTCCATGCTGCTCTACCTGAACGTGGTGAGCGACGACAAGAGCGTGGGCGAGAAGTTTATCTACAACTTCGCCGATATCAATGTGTTGCAGGAGCTCAAGCGCATCAAGGGCGTGGGTTTGGCCGAGATTATGGGCTCGCGGGAATACGCCATGCGCGTGTGGCTGAAGCCCGACCGCATGCTGGCCTACAAGCTGGGGGCCGATGAGATTGTCACTGCCATTCAGGCCCAGAATATTGAGGCCGCTCCCGGCCGCTCGGGCGAAAGCTCGGGCCAGAAGGCCCAGGCCTTGCAATACGTGCTGCGCTACACCGGCAAATTATTCGAGCCCGAGCAGTACCGGAAGCTGGTGGTGCGGGCCAACCCCGATGGCTCGGTGCTGCGCCTGGAGGACGTGGCCGACGTGGAATTCGGCGCGCAGACCTACCGCATGACCTCCAAATCGGACGGCCAGGCCTCGGCCGCCATCATGCTCAAGCAGCTGCCCGGCTCCAATGCGTCGGACGTGATTGACGCCGTGAAAAAGCGCATGGCCGAGCTGCAAAAAACCAACTTCCCGCCCGGCATGCGCTACAGCATCAGCTACGACGTGTCGCGCTTTCTCGATGCCAGTATTCATGAAGTGCTGCGGACGCTGGCCGAGGCGTTTTTGCTGGTTTTTGTGATTGTGTTCCTGTTTTTGCAGGACTGGCGCTCGACGCTGATTCCGGCGCTGGCGGTGCCGGTGGCGCTGGTGGGCACGCTGTTTTTCATGAAAATAATGGGCTTCAGCATCAACCTGCTCACGCTGTTTGCGCTGGTGCTGGCCATTGGCATTGTGGTCGATAACGCCATTGTGGTGGTGGAAGCCGTGCACGCCAAGATGCACGAGGAGCACCTGAGCGCGATGGACGCCACGCTGGCGGCGATGGGTGAAATCGGCGGGGCCATCATTGCCATCACGCTGGTGATGTCGGCGGTGTTTATTCCGGTGTCGTTCATGAGCGGGCCGGTGGGCGTGTTTTACCGGCAGTTTTCGCTCACGCTGGCCATTGCCATTGTCATTTCGGGCGTGAATGCCCTGACGCTCACGCCGGCGCTTTGCGCGCTGCTGCTGAAAGAGCCGAAAGCTGATAGTGAGCGCACGGGCCTGATGGGCCGCTTCTTCGCCGGCTTCAACCGCCGCTACGAAGCCTTTGCCGACCGCTACCAGGGGCTGGTGCGCGCGGTGGCTTCGCGCCGCCTGATTACGGTGGCGATGCTACTGTTTTTCTTCGCCGCGACCTGGGGCGTGAGCCGGATTCTGCCCACCGGCTTCATCCCGAGCGAGGACCAGGGCATGGTGTACATCAACGTGACCACGCCGCCCGGCGCCACCGTGGAGCGCACCCAGCGCGTGCTCGATAAGGTGCAGCGGGTGGCCAGCAAGCTCGGCCCGGTAGAGTCGGTTTCGACCCTGGCCGGCTACAGCCTGCTGAACGACGTGTCGGGCGCCAGCTACGGCATGGGCATGATTAACCTCGCCGCCTGGGACAAGCGCGAGCAGTCGACCACCGACATCATCAACGAGCTGAAAGCCAAAACGCGCGGTATCACCGATGCCCAGATTCAGTTCTTCACGCCGCCCACCGTGCCGGGCTTCGGCAACGCTGGCGGCTTCGACCTGCGGGTGCTGGACCGCACCGGGCGCGGCGATTTGCAGCAGACCGCGCAGGTTACCCAGCGCTTCATTAAGGCCCTGAATGCCACGCCGGCCATTGAGGGCACCTTCACCGGCTTCGACCCCAACTTCCCGCAGTACCTCATCCACCTCGATACCGACCTGGCCGCCAAAAAAGGCGTGACCGTGGAGCGCGCCATGGGCACGCTGCAAACCCTGATGGGCGCGAACTACGCCTCCAATTTCATCCGCTTCGGCCAGATGTATAAGGTGATGGTGCAGGCCCTGCCCAACGCCCGCACCCAGCCCGAAGACGTGTTGAAGCTCTACGTGAAAAACGACCGGGGCGAGATGGTGCCCTTCGCCACGTTCCTGCGCCTGGAGCGCGTGTACGGCCCCGAGCAGCTCACCCGCTACAACATGTACACCTCGGCCCAAGTGAACGGCGACGCCGCCCCCGGCTACTCCTCGGGCGATGCCGTGAAAACCATTCAGGCCGTGGCCGCCAAGGAGTTGCCGCGCGGCTACAGCTACGAATGGAGCGGCATGACCCGCGAGCAAATCATCTCCGGCAACCAGGCGCTCTACGTGTTCGGCGTGGTGCTCATTTTCGTGTACCTGCTGCTGGCGGCGCAGTACGAGAGCTTCCTGCTGCCCCTGCCGGTACTGCTGAGCCTGCCCACCGGCATCTTCGGGGCCTTTCTGGCCCTCAAGCTGCTGGGTCTCGAAAACAACATCTACGCCCAGGTGGCGCTGGTCATGCTGGTGGGTTTGCTGGGTAAAAACGCCATTCTCATCATCGAATTCGCGGTGCTGCGCCGCAAGGAAGGCGCATCGGCCCTCGACGCGGCCGTGGAAGGCGCCCGCTCCCGCCTGCGTCCCATTCTGATGACTTCCTTCGCTTTCGTGGCCGGCCTCATTCCGCTCTGCATCGCCGATGGCGCGGGCGCAATGGGCAACCGCTCCATCGGTACGGCCGCGGCCGGCGGCATGTTCATCGGGACGATATTCGGGGTTATTCTGATTCCGGGGCTGTACGTGCTGTTTTCGCGGGGCAAGAAGGAGAAGGAGGTGGAGAAGCCGCTTTCGGAAGACGAAGTGCGGGAGGCGGCCCACGCGTAACCTCACGAGACCCCTATGGGGCCGGCCCCCTCTCCAAAAAAGAGGGGGAGCCAGACGATTGTAGCACATGCTTCAGCTTGTGTATCGAAATTTCAACCTGATTTATGTCATTGATTCGCTCTTTTTTCTTTCTAAAAATCCCACTCCAAAGTCGTCAGGCTCCCCCTCTCCGCGGGAGAGGGGGTCGGGGGGTGAGGTTGACGTTAGGTGGCATCCTGCTTTTCTTAACGAGCTGCACGGCCTCCCTGCCCCTCGTCACCACGCCCCGCGCCACGGCCGTGCCCACCGCCTTCCAGAACCCGGCCGCCGACACCGCCACCATCGCCCGGCTCGACTGGCAGCAGTTCTTCGCCGATTCCGCGTTGGTTTCGTTGATTGACACGGCCTTGCGGGCCAATCCCGACCTCGGCATTGCCCTGCAACGCGTGGAGCAGGCCCGCGCCGGCTTGCTGGTGGCCCGGGGTGCCTTATTTCCGCAGGTGAGCGCCGGGGCCGTGGGCAGCTTCGACAAGTTTGCCGACTACAGCGGCGTGGGCAACTCCGATACCAACGACGGCCTGCGCCAGCTGCCCAGCATCGTGCCCGACCTGTTTCTCGGTTTCCGCAGCACCTGGGAAATTGACCTGTGGGGCAAGCTCCGCAGCCGTCGCAAAGCCGCCTATGCCCGCCTGCTGGCCACCGAGCAGGGCCGCCGCCTGGTGCAAACGCAACTCGTGGCTCAGGTCGCCAGCGGCTACTACGAGCTGCTGACCTACGATAACCAGCTGGCCGTGCTCGAAAAAAACCGCGCCTACCAGGAGCGCGCCCTCGAAGTGGTGAAAATCCAGAAGCTGGGCGGGCGGGCTACCGAGCTGGCCGTGCAGCAGTTTGCCGCCCAGCTGCTGCGCACCCGCAGCCTGGCCGCCGAAGCCCGCCAGCGCATCGCGGCCTCCGAAAACACCCTCAATCGCCTGCTGGGGCGCTACCCGCAGCCCATCCGGCGCGGCCGGGTCCTCACGATGCAAACGGTGCCCGCGGCCGTGTCGGCCGGCATGCCCGCCGCCATGCTGCTGCGCCGGCCCGATGTGCAGCAGGCCGAGCTCCAGCTAGTGGCCGCCCGCGCCGATGTGGCTGCCGCCCGCGCCGCCTTCCTGCCCTCGCTCACGCTGGGGCCTTACTTCGGCATTAATGCCTACACGCCGGCCCTGCTGCTGAGCACGCCCGGCTCGCTGGCCTATGGCCTGCTGGCCGGCGTGGCCGCCCCGGTGCTCAACCGCAGCGCCGTGCGGGCCGGCTATGCCCGCAGCGCCGCCGAGCAGCGCGCCGCCTACCTCAACTACCAGAAAACCATCCAGACCGGTTTCGAGGAAGTGACCACCAACCTGCGCGGCCTCGAAAACTACCGCGAAGTGGCCGACCTGCGCCAGCAGGAGGTCAACGCCCTCACCAATGCCGTGGCCACGGCCAACGACCTCTACCGCGCCAACTACGCCAACTACCTCGAAGTCATCACCGCCCAGCGCAGCGTGCTCGATGCCGAGCTGAACCTGACGGCCGTCCGCCGCCAGCAGTTCCTGCTGCTCATTGACCTCTACCGCGCCCTCGGCGGCGGCTGGACGGTGGCGCAATAACCGCCAGAAACGGATTACCCGCGCTTTTGCCAGCCCGCGCCGGCAAAAGCGCGGGTAATCCGTTTCTGGCGGCCGCTATTACGTACATCTTTTTCCTATGCCCACTTTGCCCCAGCCGCCTGCGCTCCATCTTACACTCCGCGACGAGCTGGCGCTGGAACGCACCAACCTGGCCAACGAGCGCACCTGGCTGGCGTACCTGCGCACGGGCATGGCGCTGGTGATTGCGGGTTTTTCGCTAATCAATTTTTTTCGGGAGCATGTTTTTGTGTGGATAGGAGCCTTTTTCGTGCCGTTTGGGCTGGCCTTGGTTGCGCTGGGCTGGGTCCGGTTTCGGGCGAAGCACCGGCGCATCAATGCTGCCCTGCGGGCCCGGCAGGTACGCGAAGCTGCCTATACTTCACCGGTTCCGGTCTGACCGCCCTAGGCGGTCTGACCGGTTGTCGTCAGGGCGAAATCGTAATCACTTCAATCGAACTCACTTCAACCGGTCAGACCGCTTAGGGCAGTCAGACCGGTGATTCCGCCACGCTGACAGTTAGAACGGGCCTCTGCCTGTTCCTTTTTTCTCTCACCCTCTGCCTTTGGCTGCCTCAGCCCTTCTGCTATGTCAAAAACGATTATTGTTTCTAACCGCCTCCCCACCAAAGTTCAGCGCACCGACGACGGCCTTACTTTTCAGCCCAGCGAGGGCGGCCTGGCCACTGGCCTGGGCTCCATCTACCGCCAGGGCGACAACGTGTGGGTGGGCTGGCCCGGCCTGTTTGTGCACGACGAAGCCGAGGAAAGCGTCATCACCCAGGAGCTGCACGCCGATAACATGGCCCCGGTTTTCCTCACCGAAGATGAAATCAGGGACTATTATGAGGGCTTCAGCAATTCCACGCTCTGGCCCACTTTTCATTATTTCACCGAGTTTGCCACTTACCTCGACGAGCACTGGGCCGCCTACGTGGCTGTGAATCAAAAATTTTGCAAAGCCGTGCTGGCGCAGTCCGGCCCCGACGACATCATCTGGGTGCACGACTACCAGCTGCTGCTGCTGCCCGAGCTGCTGCGGCGCGCCCGACCCCGGGCCACCATCGGCTTCTTCCTGCATATCCCGTTTCCTTCCTATGAGCTGATTCGGGTGCTGCCCTGGCGCACCGAGCTGCTGCGCGGCATGCTGGGGGCCGATTTGATTGGCTTCCACACCTTTGGCTACATGCGGCACTTCCTCAGCGCGGTGTCGCAGCAGCTGGGGCTGCCCAACCAGAACGGGCAGATTGAGACGCCGAGCCACACCGTGCGCGTCGATGCTTTCCCGATGGGCATCGACTACGAGCGCTACGCCACGGCCGCCGCTTCGGCCGAAGCCCAGGCCCACATCGCGGCCTACCGCGAGGCCTTGCACGACACGCGCGTCATCCTCAGCATCGACCGGCTCGACTACACCAAGGGCATTCCGCAGCGCCTGCGGGCCTTCAACCAGCTGCTGGAGCGCTACCCCGAGTGGCGCGGGCAGGTGAGCCTGATTATGGTGGTGGTGCCCTCGCGCGACCAGGTAGCCCAATACGCTGACCTGAAAGTAGAAGTCGACGAGCTGGTGGGCCGCATCAACGCCCAGTACCGCACCATCAGCTGGAGCCCGGTGCACTACTTCTACCGCTCGTTTCCGCTAGCCGAGCTGGCCGCGCTCTACGCCATGGCCGACGTGGGCCTGGTAACGCCCCTGCGCGACGGCATGAACCTGGTAGCTAAAGAGTACGTGGCCAGCCGGCTCGACCACCGGGGCGTGCTCATCCTGAGCGAGCGGGCCGGCGCAGCCCGCGAGCTGTCTGATGCCCTCATCATCAATCCTACCGACACCCGCGCCCTGGCCGAATCCCTGCACGAGGCCCTGGTGATGCCCGACGACGAGCAGGAGCGCCGCATGCGCAATATGCAGGCGCTGGTGCAGCGCTACAACGTGTTTTCCTGGACCAAACTTTTTATGAACCAGCTGGCCTATACCAAGATGAAGCAAGAAACCCTGGCCACGGCCAACCTCGACGAAGCCGCCACCGCCAAGCTGCTGGCCGATTACCACGCCGCCGAACAGCGCCTGCTACTGCTCGACTACGACGGCACCCTGGTGCCTTTCCACCCCGACCCCACCCGCGCCGCCCCCGACCAGGAGCTGCGCCTGCTGCTGCGCGCCCTCACCGACAACCCGCAGAACCGGGTGGTTATCATCTCGGGCCGCGACCGTACCACCCTGCAGCAGTGGCTGGGCCATCTGCCGTTGCACTTCATTGCCGAGCACGGCGTGTGGCTGCGCGCCGCCGATGCCGACGACTGGCAACTCTTCCAGCCCCTGCGCAACGACTGGAAACGCGAGCTGCGCCCGGTGCTGGAGGTGTACGTGGCCCGCACCGCCGGCTCCTTCATTGAGGAGAAGGACTACTCGCTGGTCTGGCACTACCGCCGCGCCGATGCCGAGCTGGGGCCCGTGCGCGCCCGCGAGCTGCTCAGCCACCTCAGCTTCATCACCGCCAACACCGATTTGCAGGTGCTGGAAGGCAATAAAGTACTCGAAATCAAGAACGCGGGCATCAACAAGGGCACGGCGGCCGTGCGCTGGCTGGGCCAGTACGAGCCCGGCTTCATGCTGGCCCTCGGCGACGACCGCACCGACGAAGACACGTTCCGTGCCCTGCCGCCCGAGGCCTACACCGTGCGCGTGGGCTCGGCGCAGCACTCAGCCGCCCGCTTCCATATAGCTTCGCCTACGGACGTACGGAAGCTTCTGCGCCAATTGATTGTGTGAGAACGAGGTAGAGACGCGGCACTTCGCGTCTCGTCGTTGAACGATGCAAGTTGAACGACTAAAACCACGACGGATACTAACGACATCAGCAACGAATAAAGACACGATACTGTGCGTCTTTATTCGTTGCTGATGTCGTTTACAAGCTGGTTGAATCGGCTTTTTTAGCGTTAAGTTGTTAGTCATTAGTTATCAGTTATTGGTAGGATGACAATCATCTGACTGACAACTAACAACGAGCAACTGACAACCCGTTTACTTTTGAACGACTGCTTAGCTCTACTTTGGCAGGTTAGCGTGTTCTCACCGCAGAAGACGCAGAAGAGTCGCAGAAGAAACGCAGAGGCCGTTCTTCTGCGACTCTTCTGCGAAACCTTCTGCGTCTTCTGCGGTGAAAATAGCGGTATTGGAAGCCGCTGCAAGCAGCCGGTTATGACTTGCCAAAGTAGAGTTAGAAACGAGGCAGTATTCTTGGACCTCGCTGGCCGCGCCAAATGGCCAGTCTTCGTTCAACGACGAGACGCGAAGTGTCGCGTATCTACATCGTTCAGGCGTGCTTGCCGGGCGTCCAGCCGTGGCCGGCCAGCTGCTGCCCGCCCAGGGCCACGGCCCCGGGCTCCAGGTGCGTGCCCATCGAGTCGTTCCAGCGGTTGAGGTAGCCAAAGAGGCTGATGACGCCCAGCATTTCCACGATTTCACCCTCGTTCCAGTGCTGGCGCAGGTTGTGGGCAATGGCCTCGTTCACGGCGTTGGGCACGGCCGAGGCAGCCACAGCAAAATCCAGGGCCGCGCGCTCGGCTGGCGCGAAGGCGGCGTGCGTGGCGTATTCCCAGATGTGGTCCATCTGCTCCTGCTCGGCCCCGTAGCGGCCGGCGGCCAGCATGGTGTGGGCCTGGCAGTACTGGCAGCCGGCCGCCAGGCTGCTCACGTACCCGATGAGGCGCTTGAGGGCGCTGCTCACGCGGCCGTGGTTGGCCATCACGGCCTTGTTCAGCTCGATAAAAGCCGTGGCAATGGCCGGCCGATGCTGCATGGTGAGCACGCTGTTGGGGCAGAAGCCCAGCGTTTCGTTGAAAAAGGTGGCCAGCTGCGCCACTTCGGGATTGGCATCGGGTGGGAGGGGAGCTACGAGCGGGAGGGACATGGGAGGAAAAAAAGGGTGACGAACGGCTGCGCAAAGCTGCGTCAAAATAAATAGCGCTGCTTTGAACCGATGGACAGTAACCCCAAAAATAAAGAACCCCATGCTCAACCGGCTTCTGCTTGTCAAAGCATCTTCATCTGCTGGTTTACCAGAGCAGCTTAAGAGTGCATTTGCAGAGCTAAAAGTTGAGAGTTAAAAATCAGACGTAGTGCATCTTAACCTTTAAATCTCAACTTTTAACCCTGTATACTAACCTGAGAACCGCTGTATTGCCGTAGAGAAGTTTCGTCCGGCGGATACCGGTTGAACATGGCCGCCTGTTCGGCTTAGCCGCCAAGCCCTTTCCCCACGCTGATTCCTGAAGATACTATGGCCGAAGATGCTGCTGATTTTGACCTGATTGTGCTCGGGGCCGGTTCGGCCGGGCTGGGGCTGGCCCTGTTTATGGCCCGCATCAAGCTGCGCGTATTGCTCATCGACCTCACGGCCGAGGACGTGGGCGGCGACTGCCTCAACCACGGCTGCGTGCCCAGCAAGGCCCTTATTCATGCCGCGCGGCAGGTGCACCAGGCCCGGCAGGCTACTCAGTTTGGCTTGCAGGTGAGCGGCCCGGCCGACATGGCCAAGGTCATGGACTACGTGCGGGGCCGGCAGGATATCATTCGCCACCACGAAAACCCCGATTACCTGCGCGGGCTGGGCATCACCGTCGAAATCGGCAGGCCCCGGTTTGTGGGCGACCACGCCGTGGAAATCAACGGCCACACGCACACCGGGCGCAAGCTGGTGGTGGCCACCGGCTCGCGCCCGCAGCAGCTGCAGGTGCCCGGCGCGGCGCAGGTGCGCCTCTACGACAACCAGCATGTGTGGGACCTGCGCGAGCTGCCCAAGCGCCTGCTGGTGGTGGGCGGCGGCCCCAACGGCGTGGAGCTGGGCCAGGCCATGCAGCGGCTGGGCGCGCAGGTAACCATTGTGCACCACGGGGCCAGCATCCTCGAAAAGGAAGACCCCGCCATCCGGGCCGTGCTGGCTGAGCGGCTGCGGGCCGAGGGCCTCACCATTCATCTGGAAGCCGAAGTGGAGGCCTTTGCCTCGGCCTCCCAGGCCCGCGTGAAGCCCAAAGCCGGCGACTCGTTTTCCGTCGACTTCGACCTGGTGTACGTGGCCATCGGGCGGCACGTGAGCTTTGAGGGGCTGCAGCTGGAGCGCGCCGGGGTGGAGGTGGACGAGAAAGGCCACATCAAACTCAATGAGCACCTGCAAACCACCAACCCCGATATTTTTGTGGCCGGCGACGCGGCCAACTCCCTCAAGTTCAGCCACGGGGCCGAGCTGCACGTGCGCCTGCTGCTGTTCAACTTCTTCTCGCCCCTCAAGAAAAAGCTGAGCTACGACCATTTTTCCTGGGTCACTTTCACCGACCCCGAGGTCGCCCACTTCGGCCTCGATGCCGCCGAGCTCGACCGGCGCGGCACGGCCTACGAGCGCTGGGAAACCGATTTCGCCGACGACGACCGGGCCGTGGTGGACAGCTACCGCGACGGCCGCCTGCTGCTCTTCATCGAGAAGAATGCCCTGCCGCTGCCCGGCCGCAAGCGCCGCATCCTGGGCGGGGCCATGGTGGCCCCCGGCGCGGGCGAGCTTATTCAGGAGCTGATACTGGCCAATGCCAGCGGGCTGGGCATCAGCGAAATATTCGACAAGGTGTACCCGTACCCCGTGGCGGCCCGCATCAACCAGAAGCTCATCGTGGAGCACCAGGAAGTATCGCCGCTGCTGCAAACGGCGCTCGACGTGGCGTATAAGCTGCAATAAGGCTGCGGCTACAGCGCGGCAGCCACCCGGCGCACCGATATGCGCCGGCAGTAGTCGGGGTTGAAGCAGGTAAACTTGATGCGGCCGTCGCGGCCGATGACGGAAGTGGCCAGCACGGGCGGCACCTCGCCGCTCGTAGCGTTGGCCTTTGGCAAACCCGTCCAACGGCGGCCGGGCGGCTTACCAGATGAGCTGGCGGGCAATGTCGGACAACGTGGGGCCGGTGAGGGTGGGCGCGGGGGCCAGCGGGTAGGTTTGCTGGCCCGGGCGGGCAATGAAGGCAGCCTGCAGGCCGGCCCGCTGCGCCCCGGCCGTGTCCCAGCCGTGGGCGGCCACCAGCATGGCCTGGGCGGGGGCCACTTTCAGCCGCTCGCAGGTGGTGCGGTAGGTGTCGGGGTGGGGCTTGTAGCGCCGGAGCGAGTCGATGCTGAGCAGCTGCTCGAAAAAGCCGGTGAGGCCGGCGTAGGCCATCTGCTTCTGCCCCGTGGCATCGGGCGAGTTGGTGAGGGTGACCATCCGGAAGCCCGCCTGTTGCAGGGCCGTGAGGCCGGGAATGATATCGGGGTGCGGGGGCAGCTCCGTGATGATGGCGAGCAGCGCTTTTTTGCGGCCGGCCGGGCGGGCGGGCTGCCCCAGGGCCTGGGCCAGCATGTCGAGGGCGGCGTCGCCAATCTGCCCGAAGTTGTGGTAGTGGCCGGTCACGGTATCGACCAGCGAATACTGGAGCAGCAGCGCAAACCACTGCTTGAAAGCTGTTTCAGACTGAAATTCCTGGTTGACGGCCCGCTGAAGCTTGCCCAGGTCGAGCAAGGTTTCGTTGACATCAAAAATCAGCAGCTTGGGACGATTGGGAGCTAGCGACATGGCGGGTAAGGCAAGGGGCAGGGCCACGGCCGCAGTGGCCCGGGCGAGCGAGGACAACACAAAGCGACGGGTAACCATCGGCCTGCTTACGCAGCCGGCGGGCACCAGGGTAGCATGGACTGCTTTTTTTGAAAATTCAGCGCTGCGCTACTGCTGGCCGAGCCCGCCAACGCGCCGGTGAGGCCTACAGCTTATCCTGCCGAATCAGCCGCCGGTAGAGCCGCACCAGCCGGGGCTGCGAGACGCCCAGCCAGTAGAGTCCGGTCAGGAGGGCAAACGCGGCCTGCAGGCGAAACACGCCGTTGGCCAAGTACTTGCGGGCCGAAGTGGTGACGGCGCGCGGCAGCACCTGAAAGGCCGCCTGAGCCTGCAGCCGCCGCACCATTTCCTGGTCCTCCATCACCAATAGGTCCTCGCGGAAGCCGCCCACCCGGGCAAACAGCTCGCGCTGCACAAACAGGCTCTGGTCGCCGAAGCGCACCAGCAGCAGCGGCAGGCGCGTGCACCAGGCACTGAAGCGCAGAAACCAGTGCCCGTGGTCGAAGGCCAGGCGGTAGCAGCCGCTGCCGTAGCCCTGCCGCCGGGCCCGCCGCAGGTCGACCAGAAAGCCCGGCGGGGGATAAGTATCGGCATGCAGGAAATAGAGAATATCGCCGGTGGTCTGGCTGGCTCCGTAGTTGAGCTGGGCGGCCCGGCCCTTGCGCGGGCTGCGCACCACGGCCGCGCCCGCCCGCCGGGCCAGCGCCCGGGTGTCGTCGGTGCTGCCCCCGTCGGCCACCATGATTTCCAGGTCCGGCTCGTCAGCCGTGGCCCGCCGCAAGTAAGCCAGCAGCTCCCCGATGCCGGCGGCTTCGTTGTAGGCTGGGATGATGATGCTAACCGTTGCCAACGCCGCCCCCGCTCTGCCAGAAACAGGGGGCAGCAGCGAAGGAGCGGGGCCGGTAAACCACATAAATCAGCGTTGGGAATGAGGGTGTGCCAGCGCCCGGTCTACGCCCGCTTTGCGGCATCAAAAGCGGATGACCGGGACTTTTCTGCCCGCTGTTGCTTCCCCGAATACGCCCGCCCGGCGCGGGGCGTTGCCCGGCCGGACAAATGTTCGGGCCCCGGCGGCCCATCGTGCCCGGCGGTGTGCAGCGCGGGCTGCCGGGAACCAGCCGCCGGAAAGCCGACGTGCCCGTCACGAAGGTATGACCGGGTACGACACGCCCGCGTTCAACGCTACGTCGCAACCCCAGGCCGCCCGGCAGGCCAGGGGGCAATTAATGGCTGAGCAGCCGTGCGGGCCGGGTACTTACCACGGGGCTCACCAGGCAACCCCGGCGGCTCCGGCGGGGTATTAGGTTTCATTGTTATCCTCTCTTCCACTCACTTAGTCTTATCGCCGTGGCGCTGCTTCCCCTTTTCTCCCCCCTGCTGCGCCGCTTCGACCGCTGGGCCGGCCCCGCCCTGGCTGTGGCTGCCCTGGGACTATTGTTGCTGGAAACCCGCCGGCCCCTGCGCCGCCGTACCCACCCCCGGCCCGAGCGGTGGCTACGCAACGTGGCCCTGGCCGCGCCCTCGCTCCCAGCCATGCGCCTCACCCTGCTGCCGGCCATGGTGGGCCTGGCCCAAAACTGGGCCCCGCGCCGGCCGGTGCTGGCCCACCTGCCCGCCCCGCTGCGCCTGGCGGCCGAAGTGCTGCTGCTCGACTACCTGGGCTATACCTGGCACCGGCTGCTGCACGCCCCGGTGCTGTGGCGGCTGCACCGCGTGCACCACTCCGACCTGGACATGGACCTGACCACGGCCTGGCGCTTTCACTTTGGCGAGATGCTGGCCAGCATTCCCTGGCGGGCGGCCCTGCCCGCGCTGCTGGGCGTGCGGCCGGCCACGGCGCTGGGCTTCGAAGCGGTGTTTGAAGCCTGTACGGCTTTTCATCATAGCAACTGGCGATTGCCCTTTGACGTGGAACGCCAACTGGTGCGCCTAATGGTAACGCCGCGCACCCACGGCATCCATCACTCGCAGGTGCAGCGCGAAACGGACAGCAACTTCGGCGTGGTCCTCACCCTCTGGGACCGGCTGCACCGCACCCTGCGCCTGAACGTGCCGCAGCAGGCCATTACCATCGGGGTGCCGGCCTACCCGGAAGCCGCGGAGCTGCCGGTGACCCGCCTGCTGGCCCTGCCGCTGGAGCCGCTCCAGCCCTGGGCCCGCCCCAACGGCTCGGTACCGGGCCGGGGGGCATTGCCCGGCCCGCTGCACGAGTTGGTGCCGTAGCGCCGGCGGCTCACCCCCGGTCCGGGTTTGCTTCGTGCGCGAAGCCTTGGGCAGCAAGATGAACGCGCCGGCGAAGCGGTAGAAACGCTTCGTTGGCGCGTTCAAAATCAACCCACAAAACTCGGCTTGTCCAGCCGGTGCGCGATGCGGTAGGCGGCATTCACCAGCCCGACGTGGCTGTAAGCCTGCGGGAAATTGCCCCACTGCGAGCCGGTTTTGGCGTCCACGTCTTCGCTCAGCAAACCCAGGTGGTTGGCGTATTTGGTCAGCTTTTCAAACTCGACCACCGCTTCATCCACGCGGCCGACGCAGGCCAGGGCCTCCACGTACCAGAAGGAGCAGATGAGGAAGGTGGTTTCGGGCGTACCGAAATCGTCGGGGTGGCGGTAGCGGTAGAAGAGGCCCTCGGGCGTCATCAGCTCCTTTTCCAGCTCGGCCAGGTGGTGTTTGGCGCGTTCCGACGACGGGTCGAGGTAGCCCATGGTGATGAGCTGAATGGTGCTGGCGTCGAGGTGGGGCGAGCCGATGGCGTTGGTGTACACGCCGCGCTCGGCGTTAAAGCATTCCTCCAGGCGCTCCTGCGCCATGTTCAGCAGGCGGGTGGCGCGGGCCTCCATGGCGGTGTCGCCTATGCTTTGGGCTACGCGGCGGGCGGCGTGGCTGCCGGCCCAGTGGAAGAGGTAGGTGTAGCAGTGCTTCTGGGCAATGTGGCGGAACTCCCAAAGGCCGGCGTCGGGCTGGTCCATGGTGGTTTCGATGAGGCGCAGGCACTCTTCCACCAGGCCCAGCGGGGCCACGCGCTCGGGGTCGCGGAAGCGGCTATCCACATAAAGCGGCAGCAGCGCTACCAGCACCTGCCCGTACACATCGTTCTGAATGTGGGTGTACGCGTCGTTGCCGATGCGCACGGGCTGGTTGCCCAGATAGCCGGCCAGCGGCAGCTCCGTCTCCGTCAGCTCCGAGGCCCCGCCGATGCCGTAGAGCGGCTGGAACTTGTCCTTGACCTTGGTGCTGATGTTGGCGATGAAGTGGAAATACCGCTCCAGCTCCTCGAAGTGGCCGATGTTGTTGAAGGCCGTGAGGATGTAGTAGGTGTCGCGCATCCAGCAGAAGCGGTAGTCCCAGTTGCGGGTGCTGCCGGGCGCTTCGGGCAGGCTGGTGGTGGTGGCCGCAATCACGGCCCCGGTGTCTTCGTACTGGTGGATTTTCAGGGCCAGGGCCGAGCGGATGACCTGCTCCTGGTGGAAGCTGCCGATGCTGGTGCTCTTCACCCAGTCGCGCCAGTAAGCCGCCGTGCCCAGCAGAAACCGCTCGGCGGTGCTTTCCAGCGGGGCCTCCAGGGGCGCGCCGTAGGTGAGCACGAGGTACTTGGTTTCGTTGAGCACGAAGTCTTCCTCGTCGAAAATGTAGGTCAGCGGGATGTTGGTGGTGAGGCGGATTTCCTCTTCCAGGCCCAGAAAGGCAATGTGGTTGGAGCTGCGGCGGCGCGTGAGGGCGAGCTCGCCGTACTTGCCCACCGGCCGGCAGGCCACCCGGATGCGCGGCGCGCCACTCAGCGGCTCCACCTTCCGGATAAACATCAGGGGCTTGTAGTAGCGCTCGTACTGCGGGAAGCGGGGGGCGAAATCGGTGACGCGGTAGCGGCCGTCCTCGGTTTCGATTTCGGTGCACAGCACGTTGGTATTGGGCTGGTAATACTGCCGGCCCGGCGCGGTGATGCCGGCGGCGGGCCGGATGCTGTACTCGCCGCCCTTGTCCTCATCGAGCAGGCTGCCAAACACAAAGCTGCTGTCGAAGCGCGGCCAGCAGAGCCAGCGCACGGCCGTATCGGTGCCAATGAGGCCCAGGAAGGCGCAGTTGCCTACCAGGCCCATGTCATAGGTATGTTTCGTCATCAGGTTGCGGAATTGGTATGCATTGGCCCCGGCGGGCGGGGCGGGTTCGGTATAGGGTACCCCGTTCGGGGGGCTGGGGTTGTGCCTTGTAGCACATGCTTTAGCTTGTGCAGCGGCTGCGCTTCGCCAAAAACATCAGACTGGCTGTTCAACGCCGCACAAGCTGAAGCATATACTACAAGCCCCTGCCCAGCCGGGCCAGCACCTCGGCCGGCAGCTCCAGGGTGCGCATGGGGAAGGGAATAACGATACCGGCCGCGTCAAAAGCCCGCTTGATGCGCATAATGGCCTCGCTTTTGGCCCCCACATAGTCCACCTGCCGGCGGTACGGAATCCAGAAGCGCAGGCTGAAGGTGATGGCGCTGTCGGCGAAGGCGGTGAACATCACCTGCGGCGGCTGGTCGGTGAGCAGCTCGGGGAAATCCTGCATGGCGGCCAGCACCACCTCGCGCACCTGGGCCAGGTCGGAGCTGTAGGCCACGCCGCATTCCACATCCACGCGGCGGCGGGTAGTGACGGTGAAGTTGGTGACGGCACCCTCGAACACCTTGCGGTTGGGCACCCGCACCAGCTCGCCGGTTACCTGGCGCAGGTCGAGGGTGCGCAGGTTGATGCGCTCGATGGTGCCGAAAAAGGAGTCGGTCTGAATCACGTCGCCCACCGTGAAAGGCCGCTGCACGGCGATAATAATGCCGCTGATGAAGTTGGCCGCAATGTCCTGAAAGGCAAAGCCCAGCGCCAAACCAATAATACCGACCCCGGCCAGCAGCGAGGTCACGGTCTTATCGAGCCCCAGCACTTCCAGCCCGAAAAAAGCACCCACCAGCAGCACCGCCGCGTAGGCCAGCGTGCTGATGAGGCTGTGCAGCGTGACGGCCCCCGGCGATACCCGGGGCAGCACGCTGGCCAGGGCCCGCCGCGTGAGCCGGGCGGCAAACACCGTGGCTACAAGTACCAGCAGGGTAATGAGGAGGTTGGGCAGGAGCAGAATAAACTGCTGCACCCAGCCCAAAAGCTTGTTCGAAAGCAAGTCAAACGTGCGGTGAATCTCAATCATGCAGTAAAAAACAGGGCGGTGGTATACCCGCTGATACGTGGCTGCACTTGGTCCCGGTGCATTCGCTTTGCTTCCGCTTGCCTGCTACGGGCCAGGTGCGGGCTTCAATCAGCAGCCTTTTCCACTTGCTCCGGTGGGGCGGCATCGGTGGCAGCGCGCTGCTCTTACTGCTGCTCTTGTTTCTCTTGCCGCCCTTCGGCCCGCGACTGAGGTACGTCGCCCTTGCCGGTGGGCCAGCCTTCGCGCTGGCTTTTGCGGTCCCCATCGGTGAGTTCGGTCTGGTTGTGCCACAGGATTTGCTGGGTGGGAAACGGCAGGTCGATGCCGTGGGCCGTGAGCGTGTTTTTGATGGCTTCGAGCACCAGGTCCTGCGCATCCATGATGTCGGCGCGGCGCGGCGGATTAATCCACCAGCGGGCGCGGATATTGACGCTGCTGCCAGCCAAATCCACCACCAGCGCCTCGGGCGCGGGGTCGGCCAGCACACCATCCACGCCCTTCATTGCTTCAATAATGAGCTGGCGGGCCTTGCCGATATCGTCGCCGTAGCCAATGCCGATGTCGTATTGCAGGCGGCGCTGCTCGTAGGCCGTGTTCACCGTCACGGCGTTGATAAACAGCTCGGCGTTGGGGATAACCACCCGCCGGCCATCGTAGGTTTTAATGGTTGTGGCCCGCGTCTGAATCGTTTCGACCGTGCCCTCAAAGTCCTTGTACTTAATCTGGTCGCCGATTCTGAAGGGCTCGGTCACCAGTAGCAGCACCCCGGCCAGGAAGTTCTGAAAAATGTCCTTGAAGGCAAAGCCAATGGCCACGCCCCCCACGCCCAGCGCGCTGATGAGGCTGGCCGGCGTGAAGCTGGGCACCACGATGGTGACCGTAATCAGAATGCCCAGCAGGAGGGCGGCCACGTAGGACAAGCGGCTCAGCAGCAGCTTCAGGCTTTGGCTTTGGCCCCGGTTCTGCACCAGCCGCTCCACCAGCGACTGCACCCCGCGGGCAATGAAAATAAACACCACAAACACCACCAGCCCAAAGAGCAGGTTGGGCAGCAGGGCCATAAAATCGCGGCCCATCTGGTTGATTTTCTGCCAGGCGATAGAAAAATCCATTAGCTAAAAAGGAAGTGCAAGAGAGTAAAGAAGTGCGGAGATTATTCCCGCGTCAACCGGTCAGGCAGCTGGTCTTTAGGGAGTTGCCTGCACTTCTTTTTTGATGCCTTCCAGGTTTTGCCGCGACCCTTCCAGCTGCTGCTCAATGGCGGTGAGCTTGGCCTTTTCGGTTTCGATAACGGCCTTTTGACGTTCTATTTGGGTGGATAATTCCTGCACTTTGCGGGCTTGCTCGGCCACAGCCGGGTTGGTTGAGTTGAGGTCTGTAGCCACGGGCGTGTCGGCCCCCGATTGGCAGCTGGCCAAGGCAAAGGCGCTGACCAAGAGCAAGGTATGGGAGAAAGAAAAGGTGGGCATCGGGTTAATGGGTTAGGTTAGAAATGTGAGTCTGTGTAACTGCATGCTTACCAGTGAAACGCTTACTTATCAGGCAGTGCCAGCTCGACATACAGCGGAAAATGGTCGGAGCCCACGTCGGGCAGGCGCTTCAACCCCACTACTTTAAACGGCTCGCTGACAAAAAAGTGGTCGATAGGCCACCGCATCAGCCACGAGCGGGCGCTGAACGTGTTGTAGAGGCCGCGCCCAAGGTTCACGTCGTGCAGGTCCCCGTCGCGGGTAAGCTCGTGAATCGTGCTCGACCAGCTCACGTCGTTGAAGTCGCCGGCCACGATGGTGGGCCGCTCATTCTGCTGCACCGCATTGGTCACCTTTTTCAGCGCTTTCCCGCGCAGGCCCACGCCATCGGGGTAGGTATCGGGGACGGGCGGCGTGGGGTGAATGCCAAAAAACGTGACCTGGCGGCCATCGGGCAGCCGCAGCCGCGTGCGAATGGACGGCACGCCGTCCTGGAGCAGGTACTGCACCTGCGTATCAGCCAGCGGCAGGCGCGAGTAGAGTATCATGCCGTAAGCATCGGAGTTGGGCCGCTCGATGCGGTAGGGGTAGTCGGGCTGCAAGGGCCGCAGGGCCTTCGCCCACCAGGCGTCGGGCTCCAGGGCCAGCAGCACGTCGGGCTGCACGCTCTGCACCAGCTGCCGCAGGCGCTCACCCTCCCGGTTTTTTAGCAATACATTGATTACCAAAATACTTAATCGAGTGGTGGCACCCGCAGGAGCATCTGGCACATCTTTGGGCGCGAAGGGCAGGTAGGGCCACAGGAAAAAGGCCTGTACGCATATGCCAGCTCCTAAGCTTAGCAGCAGCCCCTGCCGTACCCGCCGATGCGCCGGCCAGCCCAGCGCCACCCACCCCAGCAGCACTACAGTCAGCACCACCAGCAGTTGCAGCCGGGGGAAGCCCAGCACCTGCACCCACCATTCATTGGATGGTACCACCGAAACCAGGGTCACCAGCAGCGCCAACGTGCCCAGCGTGGCCAGCAGGTAGCGCAGCCCGGTTAGGAAATACTTCATGAGTAAGAAGTTGGCAGGTAGTTATTCGGCATCAATTGTCTGGGTGCCAATTCTTTCCTGACAACCGACCATTGCACAACCGACCATTGATACCCCGCCCGCTACTGCGTTTTGGCCTGAGTTTTCACGCCCTTCAGGTTCTGCTTGGCACCGTCGAGTTGATTCTTCAGGGCTTCGAGGCGCTTCTTCTCGACATCGGCCTCTTCTTTCTGTTTGTCTACGGCCTTCTCCCGGTCTCTTACGGCGTCTCTCTGGTCGTTGTACACTTTCTCCTGCGCATCTACCTGCTGCTGAAGGTCAACCACCTTTTGGGCCTGGAGGGCCACGGCGGGGTTGGTCGATTTGAGGTCGTCGCTCGCCGAACGACCCAGCGAACAGCCGCTACCGGCGAGGCAGACCAGGACAAATAAGTAGTTGAGGCCTGTGGGAAAACACTTCATAATGCGGGGTATTATTTATTGAAAATGCGCTTGAAAGCACGTAAGACTAGTTAGTGTTACGGGGTTGGGAGGGGTAAGTTCGTTCCGGCACAGGTGGGTGCGGCCGGGACGAACCCCGGCCTGTGGCAGCGATGCGAGGGCCCCAGCCTTGAAATCAGCGCCTTTTGGCCGGGGCAATAGGCGTTACGAGTAGTTGCAGCGGCAGCCGGCCGCCGGCCCGCAGGCGCAGCCAGGTGGTCAGGCGCTGCTGTTCGGCGGCCGGCAGCGGCCGGCGGGTGCGCACAGCCACCAGCAGGGTGGTATCGGCCCGCAGCGAGTCGGTGGCGGGGCGCACCAGGCGGCTCAGGCCCAATTGGCGCACGGCGGGGTGCTCCACCTGCACCTCGCGCAGCAGGGCGGCCGTGCCGGGCAGGCCGGCGGTGGCGCTATCGGGGTGGGCCAGCAGCTGCTGAAGCTGCGCCATGCGGGTTTCGTAGCCCACCAGGGTTTGCTCCTGCCGGCTGCGCACGTCTTCGAGCACGCTGCTGCGCAGGGCCTGGGTGTCGGCCGAATCGAGGCGGGCCAGGCCCTGCCGCACGGTGAGCACGGCCCCGGCCAGGCGGTAGCGCGGCAGCTGGGTCCGGGCTTTTTGCAGCTGGGTCGGGGTGAGGCGCTGGCCGGCCAGCAGCACGTTGAGCGTGCGCGGCCGGGGCAGAATGCGGCTGGTGACGACGAAGGTGCCGGGCAGGTTCAGCTGCTCTTCCACGAAGCGCTGGGCGTTGTGCGTGAACGTGCCGTCGCGCACGATGCCCACGGCCAGGTACACGCTGGGCGCGGCCGTGAGCAGGGCCACCGCCCAGATGCTGAGCTGCACCCGCCGCGCCCGCTTCACGCTGACGAAGGTATGCTTGGGCAGCGGCAGCACCCGGCACACCAGAAACGTGGCCAGCGCAATGAACACGCAGTTAATCGAAAACAGGTACAGCGCCCCGAACAAAAACGACCAGTGCGCCGTGGCCAGCCCGTAGCCGGCCGTGCACAGCGGCGGCATCAGGGCCGTGGCAATGGCTACGCCCGGCACGGCATTGCTGTGGCCTTTGCGGGCGAGGGCCACAGCCCCGGCCGCGCCGCCAAACAGGGCAATGAGCACATCCCAGGTGGTGGGCTGGGTGCGGCTCAGCAGCTCGGAGCCCGCGTCGGTGAGGGGCGTGAGGCGGAAGTAGAACGCCGACACCAGCAGGCTTAACATCGAGGCCGTGAACAGGCTCTTGAGCCCGCGCTGAATCAGGCCCAGCTCCAGGGTAGCGGCGCCATAGCCAATGCCCACGATGGGCCCCATGAGCGGCGAGATGAGCATGGCCCCGATGATAACCGCCGTGGAATTCACGTTCAGCCCCACCGAGGCCACCAGGATGGCGAAAATCAGCACCCACAGGTTAGGGCCCCGGAAGGAAATGCCGGACACCACGTCGGCCTGAATCTGGGCCGGGCCGGCTATGTCTTCGTTGGTGAGCAGAAAGCGGGTGTGCAGAAAGCGGCGCAGTACTTGCAGCATAGGTGGCGAGTGGGGGCTTATTCTTTACTAAGGTGGGGGGAAAGTCACTAAAATCCATCTCAAGAACGGTCGTGCTTCATCTGGTATCCGCGAAGTCAAAGCATGCTGTCCTTTTCAGTTTGACAGACTTTCTGGCTACTATAAGCACACGCTAGGTCGCTGGTGCATCGTTCCGTAGCCATTCGGCGGCGGGCGAAATATCGGTAAATAAGGCCGTCGTTACCACGCGGCGCATGTGCTCGGCCACGGCGGGGGTGTGCAGGCGGTTATCGGGGGCAATGGCGGGCACCACGGCATAGCGCTCGAAGGCGGTGTCTTCCAGCACGGCGGGCAGCCAGGTGGTCAGCAGCCAATCACGGTCGGCGGGGGCGGGGGCGGCGGGCATGGCGCGGTGGTCGGCCAGAATGCCCCGCAACTGGTAGCGCCGCAGCAGGTTATGGGCGTGGGCATAGAGCGCCCGAAATTCGGGGCCAGTCATGGGCGCGCCCGACCAATGGAGGAGCAAGTAACCGTCTTCGGGTACAAAATCGACCGAGCCGACGGCGTTGGAGAAATAGTGTTGGGTGGGAGTCATTAGAATTGGTACGAATATCAACAGTAGGACCGGTGGCCCGGTCAGGCAGAACGCGGGGCGAGCAGGCCTAACAGCCGCTTTAACGTGAACCCCTGCACCACAGCCGAAAACAACACCACGGCAAACGTCATCGGCACAAATACTTCCGGGTGCAGGCCCGCGGGCAGGCCCAGCGCCAGGGCCAGCGAAATGCCCCCGCGCAGCCCGCCCCAGCTCAGAATAACCAACGTGCGCGGCGGCAGCTGCTTCGAGAGGCCCAGCAGCCGGGTGGGCAGGGCCAGGGCCACATAGCGCACCAGCAGGGCCAGTACCGCCGTTACCACGCCCAGCCCCAGGTAGAACGGGCTGAACCCAATCACCACCAGCTCCAGGCCCATCAGCACGAAAAGCACGGCGTTGAGCACCTCATCCAGCGCCTCCCAGAACTTCTCCAGGTAGTCGCGAGTGGTGTCCGACACGGCTTCGCTGCGGCTCACGTTGCCGATGGCCAGGCCCGCTACCACCATGGCCAGCGGCCCCGACACGCCCAGCGTGTGGCACAGCGCGTAGCCGCCCATCACCAGAGCCAGGGTCAGCATGACTTCGGTCTGGAAGTGGTCGACCGAACGGATGAGGCGGTAGCCCACGTAGCCCAGCACCGCCCCGGCCAGCAGGCCGCCCCCGGCCTCGCGCAGCAGCAGCAGCGCTGCCGAGCCCACACTCGGCACCTGGCCCGGCGTGGCCAGCTCCAGCAAGGTCACGAACACCACCACCCCGAAGCCGTCGTTGAAGAGCGACTCCCCGGCCAGGTTGGTTTCGATGTTCTTGTCCAGGTCCGTGGTTTTGAGAATGCCCAGCACCGCAATGGGGTCGGTGGGCGCGATAAGGGCCCCGAATAGCAGGCACGGCAGCAGCGGCAGCCCCGCGCCGGCCAGGTGCAGCAGGCCGTAGGTGCCCACGCCCACCAGCCCCGTGGCCAGCAGCACGCCCAGCGTAGAATAAGCCGCGATGCTGCGCCACACGGCTTTCAGCGCCTCCACCCGCACGTGCAGCGAGCCGGCAAAGAGCAGAAAGCTCAGCACTGAGCCCATCAGGAACTCCGTGAAATCGAACTGCACCAGCGCGGCCCGCACGCTGACCGTGAAGCCCGGCACGATATGCCCCCCGGCCAGCACACCAGCCGCCGCGACCACGCCCAGCAGCAAAAACATAATCCCCGCCGGCTGGCGCAAGAAACGGGCATTCAAATAGGAAAATAGGGCGGCCAGCGTCAGGAGCGCGGCTGAAAAGGAAAATAAACTCATCTTTAAGAATAACGGCTCTTGGCGGTTGAAGTTTGTGGAAACGGCCGGCTACGGCTGCGGGGTAGAAACTGCGGGGATGGCTGCGGCCCTTGCTGCCGGCGGGCCTTCCCGGCTCAGCGTTTCGCGGATGAAGCCCTGCCGCAGGTGCTCGTAGAGCGAGTGCGGGTCGACGAGCGCGGCCACGGCCTGGGCCAGCATCGCCCCAATCAGCAGCTGGAAAATGGCTGAGTGCCGGTCCGTCATCTCCAGCACCAGGATGGCGGCCGTGAACGGCGAGCGCACCACGCCGGTGAGGAAGCCCACCATGCTTACCAGTATCAGCAGGTTGCGGTCGGCCACGGCCACGTGCGCCAGCTGCGCGATGGCATCCCCGAGCAGCGCGCCCGCGCTCAGCGAGGTGGCAAATACGCCGCCCGCCCCGCCGCTGCTGTAGCTCAGGGCCATGCCCGCGAAGCGCACCGGAAACAGGTAGCCCGGCGTCACGCCATCGTTCTGAAACAGCAGCCGGTTGATGATGGGCTTGCCCGTGCCCACGCCATCGGGGCCCACCAGGTAGGCCAGCCCGGCCAGCAGCAGGCCGCAGCTCATCACCCAGCCGGCCTGCGCCAGCGGCGTGGCAAAGCGCTTGCGGTAGCCATTGAGCCAGAGCAGGGTTTTGGCGAAATACGCACCCGCCAGGCCGCAGGCCACGGCTGCCACCATCACCAGCACTTGGTACCAGCCGGCGGGGGAGGTGATTTTGGGAAAGCCCAGGTACAGGTAGGAGCCCAGAAACTGCTGGGCCGTGAGCCCGGCGATAATGACGGCGCTGAACACGGCCATGCGAAAGCGCGAGAGGTGAATCTGGGTCAGCTCCTCTACCACGAACACGATGCCGCCGAGCGGGGTATTGAAGGCCGCCGCCAGGCCCGCCGCCCCGCCCGTCACCAGCGCAATCTGGCGCGAGAGCTGCGGCCAGCCCGCCGGCTGCAGCCGGTTGATGGTCCGGAAAATGGCCGCCGCCACCTGAATGGTGGGGCCCTCCCGCCCAATAACGCCGCCGCCGAGCAGCAGCACCACGCTGCTCAGAACCTTAACCACGGCCACCCGCAAACTCAGCAGGTAGGCCGTGTGGCGGTGCTGCGCGGGGTTCGAGAGCTCAATGCCGGCCATCACCTGCGGGATGCCGCTGCCCCGCGCCGCCGGGGCCAGCCACTTCACCAGCGCCCACGACCCCAGGAAGGCCAGCGGCGTGAGCCCAAAGGCCAGCAGCGGCTCCCGGCGCAGCCAGGCGAAGCTCACTTCCTCGGCCCAGGCAAAAACCTTTTCGTAGCCCACGGCCATTAGTCCGGTCAGCAGCGAGGCAATCCAGAAGGGGAAGCTTTGCAGGATGAGGCGCCGCACCCGTGCCGTATACAGCGGCTGGATAAAAACGCGGTCGAACCAGGCCAGCGCGCGGGCATAGCGAGAGGGAGAATCGGGCATAGAATAGGCAAAGGTGCGGGTAATCTGGGCGGCAACACCGCCACGGCCGCTGTTTCTTAACCAGTTTGGCGGCCGGATGGTGACATAACCATCGTCATTCAACGCCCGTTGGGGTAATAAAGGCCTCCATTCCAAGAGTTGGAATCAGCGCGCGTTTCCCGTTTATTCCCTTTTTCGATGATGAATCCTTCCACGCCTGCCGCCCCCATGGCCCAGGGCCACTACCGCAAGTTTCTGCTGACGCTGGGCATCTCCTTCGTCATCATGTACGTGGTGATGTACCTCAACACCTACGAGCTCGGCCACGTCTATTTCAGCCTCACCCGCTTCTACATGACGGTGCTGATGGTGACGGCCATGGCCGTGGTCATGCTGCTGATGATGCCCATGATGTACCCCAACAAAACCCTGAACGGAATTATCATGGGGGCCAGCCTCACGCTGTTCATTGGCGCCTTGATAATGGTGCGCAGCCAGACCTTCGTGAACGACACACGCTGGATGAAGGCCATGATTCCCCACCATTCCATCGCCATTCTCACCAGCGAGCGGGCCACCATCCAGGACCCCGAAGTCCGCAAGCTGGCCGATGGCATTATCGCTGCCCAAAAGCGGGAAATCGGCGAGATGCAGGCGATGATTAAGCGCCTGGAGCAGCAGTAATCGCAGGTGTGTTTCGTCGCGTGGGCGACCCCATGCCTGCCATTGGCCCATCTGGCGGTAAATGCCCGATTCCCCTGCCTGGATGTGGATGCGTTTGCCCCTGGCCGCCACACCAGCCATTGCCGCGGGCTTTCTGCGCCAGGTGCTGGTGTGGCGGCCAGGGGCATACCGTGCTGACCGATAACGAGGGGCAATTTGGCAACATACCCCATCACGTGCATTGCGGCCGCCACGTCTTTGACCAGGTCTACGACGTACACGGCATTGAGCACTACTTCATTAAACCGGCTCATCCTCGGCCCACGGCCGTGTAGCGCAAAGAGGTCATGGTCAATGTGTCGAACACCTCCACTGAGACCCTCGATACCTGCTTGCCGGCCTTCTTTTGGGCCTGCCATTTTATACATTCGGCTCAGGCGGGCTGCAGGTGGGGCACGTCGTGCGTGGCGGCCACGGCCGGTGGCGGGGCCTGGTTGCCACTGCGATAAAACCAGCGGAACACGAGCGGGAAAATCAGCAGCGTGAGCACCGTGGCCGACACCAGCCCGCCGATGACGACAATGGCCAGCGGCTTCTGCGTTTCGGAGCCGATGCCGGTGCTCAGCGCGGCCGGAAACAGGCCAATCATGGCCATGAGGGCCGTCATCACCACGGGGCGCACGCGGGAGGCCACGCCCTGGCGCAGGGCTTCATCCAGCGGCAGCCTGCGGCGCAGGTTCTGCTTGAAGACGGTGATGAGAATCACCCCGTTCTGAATGCAGATGCCGAAGAGCGCGATGAAGCCGATGCCGGCCGAGATGCTGAAGTTGACGCGGGTGAGGTGCAGGGCCACGATGCCGCCGATGAGGGCAAACGGCACGTTGATGAGCACCAGGCCCGCGTCCTTGCCGTTGCCGAAGGTGATAAAGAGCAGGATGAAGATGATGACCAGCGCCACGGGCACCATCTGGGTCAGGCGCTCGGTGGCCCGCACCTGGTTCTCAAACTCGCCGGCCCAGGCAATGCGGTAGCCCTTGGGCAGGTGAATTTGGGCGTTGACCTTCTTCTGCGCCTCGGCAATGGTTGAGCCCATGTCCCGGTCGCGGATGCTGAACTTGACGGCGATGAAGCGCAGCCCGTTGTCGTGGTAAATGGAGGCCGGGCCGTTGAGCGTGCGCAGGGTGGCCACTTCCTTGAGGGCCACCCGGCCGCCGCGCAGGGTGGGCACGCGCAGCTCCCCGATTTCGGCCTCGGTGCTGCGGTACTGCTGCGGGTAGCGCACCCGGATGTCGAACTTGCGCTCGCCCTCGTAGAGCTGGCTGGCGGCCTTGCCGCCGATGGCCATTTCCACCACGGCCTGGGCGTCGGCGGTGACCACGCCGTAGGTGGCCATGCGGTTCTGGTCGAGCACCACGCTCATCTCGGGCTGGCCCAGGTTGCGCAGAATGCCCAGGTCCTTCACCCCGCGCACCCCGCGCAGGATGGTGGCCACGGAGTCGGCCTTGCGGTCGATGGTTTCCAGGTCGGGGCCGAAGATTTTCACGGCCAGCGAGGCGTTGATGCCCGCCACGGCCTCGGCCACGTTGTCGATGATGGGCTGCGAATAGTTGAAGATGATGCCGGGGTACTGGCGCAGCCGCGCGTCCATCTCGTCAATGAGCTGCTCCTTGGTGATTTTGCGTTTCCACTCCTCCTGGGGCTTGAGGTTCACCTGGCACTGCACGTAGTACATGCCCGAGGGGTCGGTGCCGTCGTTGGAGCGCCCGGTCTGACTCAGTACGCCGTTCACTTCCGGAAACGAGCCGAGGATTTTGCGAAATTCTCCCACCTGCTTGGTCGTTTCGGTCAGCGAGGTGGACATGGGCAGCTTGGCTTCCACCCACAGCGCACCCTCGTTCAGCTCGGGCAGAAATTCCGAGCCGAGGAAGTTGAACGAGTACAGCACCGCGCCCATCAAGCTAAAGGATACCACCAGACTCAGGGCCCGGTTGCGCAGCGTGAAGGCGAAGCCGTTGACGACGATTTTGTCGAAGAAGTTGACGATGGGGTTGTTCTTCTCCCGCACGTCTTTGTTGAGCAGGATGCTGGCCAGCACCGGCACCAGCGTCAGGGTCAGCAGCAGGGCCCCAATCAGGGCAAAGCCCAGCGTCCAGGCCAGGGGCGAGAACATCTTGCCTTCCACTTTCTCGAAGGCGAAAATGGGCAGCAGGCAGGTCAGGATGATGAGCTTGGAAAAGAACACGGCCTTACCCAGCTCGCCGCCGGTGCGCTTGATGAGGCTGCGCTTGGCCAGCTTGTTGAACACGGGCATCCCCACCTGATGGGCCTTGTGGTCGAGCACCACGAAAATCCCTTCCACCATCACCACCGCTCCGTCGATGATGATGCCGAAGTCGATGGCGCCCATGCTGAGCAGGTTGGCGCTCATGCCCTTCAGGCGCAGGCAGATGAAGGCAAACAGCAGCGCCAGCGGCACCACCAGCCCCACGATGAGCGTGGAGCGCCAGTCGGCCATGAACAGAAACACCACCAGCGTGACCAGCACAATGCCTTCGAGCAGGTTGTGAATGACGGTGGTCGTACACTTATTCATCAGCACGTCGCGGTCGTAGAAGGTCACCAGCCGCACACCCTTGGGCAGCACCTTGGTGTTGAGCTCCTCGATTTTGGCCTTCACGCGGCCCAGCACCTCGGCCGGGTTTTCGCCCTTGCGCATAATCACGATACCTTCCACCACGTCGTCGTCGGCGTTGAGGCCGGCCTGGCCCACGCGGGGCAGGTGGCCTTCGCTCACGCGGGCCACGTTGCGCACCAGAATGGGCGTGCCGTTGAGTTGGCTGACGATGATGTTGCCGATTTCCTCGGCGTTCTCCAGCAGGCCGATGCCGCGCACCACGTAGGCCTGGCCGTTTTTCTCAATCACGTCGCCGCCCACGTTCACGTTGGAGCGCTGCACGGCCTGAAACACTTCCAGCGGGGTCAGGCCGTACTTCTGGAGCAGGGCGGGCTCGGCCGTGATTTCATACACCTTGCGGGTGCCGCCGAAGGCGGCGATGTCGGCCACGCCGGGCACGGCTTTGAGCTGGCGCTCCACCACCCAGTCCTGCAGGGTCAGCAGCTCGTTGGTGGAGCGGCCGGGGCCCTGCACGGTGTAGCGAAAAATCTCGCCGGTGGGGCCGTAGGGCGGCTGCACGTGGTTTTCGCAGCCCTCGGGCAGGTTCACGCCGGCCAGCAGGTTGTTCACCTGCTGCCGGGCGTAGAAGTCCTCCACGTCGTCGTCGAAGTTGATTTTGAGTACCGACAGCCCGAACATGCTGATGGAGCGCATGTTGCTCTTCTTCTGCACCGAGTTCATGGCCACCTCAATGGGCACCGACACGAAGCGCTCCACTTCCTCGGCCGAGCGGCCGGGCCACTGGCTCACGATGATAATCTGGGTATTGGTAACGTCGGGAAACGCCTCAATCGGCGTGTGCAGGTAGCTGTAGCTCCCCCCCACCACCAGCAGGGCCGTGAGGAAGAAGATAAGAAAGCGGTTTTTCAGCGAAAACCCGACGATGCCTTGAATGAGCTTGTTCATTTTAAGCTGTTAGCTAACCCAAGTTGCGGACTATATGCCGGCTTGGTCGAGGGCGTGCACAAAGATGAAGAGGACGATTTTGAGGAAGAAACCTTGGGCCGTAACGGCATGAATTTGCTTGGGAAAGCGGGCCGTGAGTTG
>NZ_BAABDI010000007.1:0-161733 GCF_039539545.1 Hymenobacter antarcticus
CAACTCACGGCCCGCTTTCCCAAGCAAATTCATGCCGTTACGGCCCAAGGTTTCTTCCTCAAAATCGTCCTCTTCATCTTTGTGCACGCCCTCGACCAAGCCGGCATATAGTCCGCAACTTGGGTTAAGTAGGTCGTGGGAATTAGTTTGACTTAATAGCACGTCATGCTGAGCCCGTCGAAGCATCTCTACCGCTTCGCTGAACGGCCCTACTGAAGCGGTAGAGATGCTTCGACTGCGCGGACGCCAGATAGGCATGACGTTCTTTTTTATTGCAAAGTAATTTGCCTGACCTACTTACCCCCAAGAAAGTAGCGTAGTACTGCCGGCTTGTTACGGCGGTACACACCTGCACAACGAGCGCCGTGCTAATTGCCGCTCCCGGTGCGGTACTTCCAGCGTGATGGGAGGCAGCTGAATGCCTGAACAGGCGCGATAGCCGCGCCGGGCCACGCGGTCGCGGTTGTTGCCCAGGGTAGCGCCGGCTCTCGCCGACCCGGCAAAAAACAGCTGTATAAAGGCTAAAAAGGCGGAAAATCGTAAGAGTACAGCCCTGAAAAGGAAGGGGGAAGCGGTGAAAGTAAAAAATCAGGGGAGCAGATGGCGTAGTAGAGCATTACAGCGGTAATTGATTTTGAACGGGAACGAGGCGGGGAGTTGGGCTTTGGTGTATATAAGAATTGTTTTATAAAATAGCATTCACAATATTTTAATGAAAAGGACAAAATGTTGTAATTGAACAAGGTATATCGTTCTTAACAATTGCGTAATGTTGTAGTAGCGTCGAGGTAATCCAATAAAAGGAATTTTGCGGCACCATTCAACACATTCACGTTTTTACATTTTTTCATGAACTTCACCTTTACCCGCATCAGCAGCCTAGTGCTGCTGGCTGCCGTAGCAGTTTCCTGTTCGCGTGATGAGCAGGGCATTGCCCCCGCGACCCCTACGGCCACCAGCGTGAGCAGCGATGTCGCTTCCCGCGACAACAACCTGGCCATGGGCAACCCCAGCGGGGCCGTGACCGACGCTACCAACTCGCCCAACAATTACCTGATGACCAAAACCCAGTACACCATGTCGTATAGCCGCGACAAGGGGAAGCCCAACTGGGTGAGCTGGCACCTGAGCAGCGCCTGGCTGGGCAGCACCCCCCGCCAGGACAATTTCGCTTCCGACGCTACGCTGCCCTCGGGCTGGTTCCGCGCCGGCAGCACCAGCTACAGCGGCTCGGGTTTCGACCGCGGCCACGTGTGCCCCAGCGCTGACCGTACTGGCTCGGTGGCCGACAACTCGGCTACGTTCCTCATGACCAACATGATGCCCCAGGCCCCCACTAATAACCAGCAAACCTGGGCCGGCCTCGAAAACTACGCCCGCACGCTGGTAGGCCAGGGCTACGAGTGCTACATCGTGGCCGGCAGCTACGGCAGCGGCGGCACCGGCACCAACGGCTACGCCACCACCATCAGCAGCGGGCGCATTGCCGTGCCCAGCAACTGCTGGAAAGTACTGGTAGTGCTGCCCGAAGGCACCGGCGACGCCAGCCGCGTGACTACCGCTACCCGCATCATCGCCGTGAATATGCCCAACACCAATTCCATTGGCACGGCCTGGGGCGCGTACCGCACTTCGGTGGACGCCATCGAGGCGGCCACGGGCTACAACATCCTCTCGGCCGTGAGCAGCACCGTGCAAAGCACCATCGAGTCGCGCGTGGACAGCGGCCCGACTTCCTGAGCAGCGCCGGGGCCCTGAAAGCCAGCACTACATGAAAAAAGCCCGTGGTACTCAGTCGAGTGCCACGGGCTTTTTTGTGGCTGGAAGAAGCGAGTGCTTCGGTAGCCGAATAAACAGTCAAAGTTACGGCTGCATCCGAATGCGGAGCAAGCGCAAAATTTTGTTAGAAAAAGATTATCAAGCGTATACAGGGTAAAAATCACGGCTATCTCTTTCAAATCGCAGAAAATAGTAGGTGAAATATTTCTCAAAAAAAACGCCAACAAAAAGGTAACATTACCAATGTTTGTCCGGCGTAAACATTCCGTAATTTTGCATCGTGCTTCAACCAAAAAACTTGTTGATGAAGCGCGGGACACTCCTCAGCAGTGACCCGCGAGAGGACCGGAAGGTCTTCACCGCCATCGGTTTTTCCGATTTTGCCTCCGGTATTTCCGCTGTTTTTTCTGGTTGTTGCCCTGCCACCGTTTCGGATTCCGAAACGGTTTTTTTGTGCCCGTGCTGGTCGGATGGATAAGTCATTCTGCGCTTAGGCGCCGCTCAATCACCCGGTCACTCATTCACTCCCAATGGACACCTACACCCTCGCCCCAACCGTAGCCGCTGCTACCCTTGCCTCGGCTCACGCCGGCAACCGCAACCTGAGTACCGACCCCAGGCGCATGGCGGTAATCAAAGTATGGGACGCCATGATGCGCGGCGCCCGCAAGTACTGCGAGCAGGAAGGCTTCGTGACCATCCACAACATGCCCCACATCGTGGGCGTGACCGGTGCCTGCGAGAACACCGACACGCTGTTCACCCTCGACTGGTACGACGGCCGCAAGATGTTCCTGCCCCAGAGCAACCAGCTCTACATTGAGATGCTGACCCAGGCCGTGGAAGGCGGCCGCGTGTGCGGCGAAATCCAGAGCTTCCGCAAGGAGCTGAACGCTGATAACCGCCGCCTGGCGCAGTTCACCCTGTTCGAAATTGAGCACCTCGGCGACCTCGACGAGCTGCTGGGCCACCTGAGCGGCATCGTGCGCACGGTGGCCAACGAAGTAGCCACCAAGTGCGCCAAGGAGCTGGCCCTGTTCGGCCGCGACGCGGAGGACATCAAAGACCTTACCTTCAAGCGGATGACTTATGCCGACGCCATTGAGCGGCTCAAGCCCGAGGGCTTCCCCGACCTGCAGTGGGGCGACGACCTGGGCGCGACCGAGGAGAACCGCCTCACCGAGCTGGAGGGCCCGATTTTCATCACCCACTACCCCGCCGACATCAAGTTCTTCAACATGCGCAACAACGATGAGGACCCGCGCGTGGTGAACTCCTCCGACCTGCTGCTGCCGCTGGCCGGCGAGTCGGCCGGTTCGGCCGAGCGTGAGTTCGACGGGGCCAAGCTGCGCCACAAGCTGGAAACCAGCTCGATGCTGGCCGGCCTCATCCGCCAGGGCATGAAGTTGGAAGACTTCGAATGGTACCTTGGCTTCCATGAGGAGCACGACGTGAAGCTGCACTCGGGTGCTGGGGTGGGCATGGCCCGCGTGGCCCAGTTCATCCTAGGTCAGACGGACATCCGCGACTGCGTGCCCTTCCTGATTAACCGCGACAACGTTATTTAATTGTCGTTATCAGCTGCTGGTTGTCAGTTGTTAGTGAGTGAGTTGGGCATGGCCCGGCTCAAGACTGGCGACTGACAACCAGCAATTGTTTTCCCGCTGTGTTAACTTCAGGAAGCGGAATTTCCCGGTTGAACGCGCTAGTAATAGCCTGACAACTAACAACGAGCAACTGACAACCAGATACTATGAAACTCGGCGCCATTACGTTACAGAATTCGGTGTGCCTGGCCACCGCTCCGTGGGACCTCGACGGGGCCGGCTACGAGCAGCTGGGCGCGATTTTTACCAAAACCGTGACCATGGAGCCCCGCGCCGGCCTGCCCGACGACGACGGCATTCTGCAAGTGGCCGACCAAACCCTGCTCAACCGCACCGACATGCGCACCGAGGGGGCCGAGCTGCTGGTGCAGGAGCACCTGCCGCGCCTGCGCCGTTTCGGCGTGCCGGTATTTGTGAGCATTACGGCACCCGGCGTGCCGGGCTTCCGCAAGATTGCGCGCTATTTGCAGCGCGAAGCGGGTGAGCAGCTGGCCGGGCTGGAAGTATACATCACCGTGCCGCCCGGCGGCTCGGGGGCCGACGTGACGGCCCGCTTCGTGCGCGAAGCCACCGAGGCCGTGCGCAACGAGCTGCACGACGAGGCGGCCGTGATTGTGAAGCTACCGCCGTGGCCCGACCACATCCGGGGCCTGGCCCTGGGTGCCCAGGAGGGCGGGGCTACGGCCCTGGCGGCTACCAATACGCTGAAGGTGCTGCACCTGCCTACTGACCGCAACGCTGCTCCGCTGGTGGGCGGGCTCTCGGGCGAGGCACTACGGCCGCTGGCTTTGCGTTGCGTGTGGGAGCTGGCGCACGATGAGCTGCTAACGCTGCCCATCTTCGGCACCGGTGGTATTTTCACGCTGCGCGACGTGGAGGATTACCTGCGCGTCGGGGCCCAGGCCGTGCAGGTGGCGAGTGGCGAATGGCTCTCGCCGGGCCTGTCGGCGCGGCTGGCGTCGGAAGTCGCCCGGAATGCTTCAGTAACTCATTAACTTTTGACTACCCGGAACGTCATGCAGAGCGCAGCGAAGCATCTTTACCTCGACACTAATCAATGGTAATTCAACGAAGCGGTAAAGATGCTTCGCTGCGCTCTGCATGACGTTCTAAGATGCAGTTAATTACCTCGTTTCTTCTCTTTTTATCTAGTCCTGTCGGCCGCTATGCAAAAGCTCCTCACCCGCGTTCAAACCGCTAATTCTCTGCTCTGTGTGGGCCTGGACCCCACGGGCGACGATGCTACCGTGGCCCGGCGGCTGCGCGAAGTAATTGCCGAGACGGCACCCTTCGCCGCCGCTTTCAAACCCAACCTTGCGTTCTTTCTGAGTCGTGAAAACGGCGTGGCGCTGCTCCAGGAAACCGTGCGCAGCATTCCGGCCGACATCCCCGTGATTCTGGATGGCAAATTCGGCGACATCGCCAACACCGCCGAGCAGTACGCCCGCTTCGCCTACGACGTGGTGGGCGCCGACGGCGTGACCGTGAACCCCTACATGGGCGACGACACCATCCGGCCTTTCGCCCGGCCCGGCAAGCTGGTATTCTCGCTGGCAAAAACCTCCAACAAGCCCCAGCACGGCCTGCAGGACGCAGCCATGACCCGCGGCGGCTCCATCAGCGACTGGGCCGCCCGGCTGGCCCGGCTCGTGGATGAGGAAATGCCAGAGTCCACCGTGGGCCTCGTGGTGGGAGCCACCGAGCCCGCCACGGTGGCCAAGCTCCGGGCCGCCTGCCCCGACCAGTGGTTTCTGGTGCCGGGCATTGGGGTGCAGGGTGGCGACTTGTCGGCCACGCTCCGGGCCGGGCTGCGGGCTGATGGCAGCGGGCTGCTCATCAACTCCTCACGGGGAATCTGGCAGGCCCAGGATGCCGGCGCGGAAGCCCGGAAATTGATGGAGCAGATAAACGAGCACCGCACCGTAACGCACTCAGCCCACGCCTGAACAAAAAAGCCGCCTCACCGCGGCTTTTTGCATTCTAGCCTCTTAAAAAATGCCTGATTCTGAAGTACCAATGGCTTCTCCCGTTCGTGGTCGATTTCAAGCAATCGACAGCTTCGCGATAAGGCGGAGAAATGAGTTTTACATCATCGGCCTTCTGCAGGAAGGAGAAGTGCAGGAGCAATGGTTCGCTCATATTGCCCTAAATCCTGGCTTTGCCATTACGTTCAGAATCACTCAGATTGAAACGGTGCAAATAGCTAATGAGACACAGGAATACCAACTGCTCATTGTTGCTGGGGATGCCGAAAGTATCGATTTGATGCTGGGCTTAAACATCGGCTTAGAACCTATAGTGATTTCGACTGAAGGAGAAGACTAGAAAATGACTAATATGACCCCCGAAACCCATTTGCCCATTGCCCTCGATGCCGAGTTGCTGGAGCAGCAATTGCTTCAGGAAGACGCGCTGCTGCGTGGGCACTTCCGGCTGTCGTCGGGCCTGCACTCCGATACCTATGTGCAGTGCGCCCGCTACCTGCGCCGGCCGGAGCTGGCCGCGCCCGCTGCGGCTGCGCTGGCAGCTCAGATTCAGGCGGCCGGCTTGCAGCCCGATGTGGTAGTCGGCCCCGCCATGGGCGGCGTAGTCATTGGCTACGAGCTGGCCCGGCAGCTGGGCGTGCCCGGTATTTTCACGGAGCGCGACGCTGATGGGCAGATGAGCCTGCGGCGCGGTTTCACCATCGAGCCCGGCGAAAAAGTCATTATTGCCGAAGACGTGGTGACGACTGGCAAAAGCACGTTGGAAGTAGCGAAAGTGCTGCGCAGTATGGGTGCGGAGGTTTTGGCCGTGGCCTCGCTCATCGACCGCACGGGCGGGAAAGGCGGACTGGATTTCCCGCATTTCGCGCTGCTTCCGGTCGTGGCCGCGACCTTTGCGCCTCAGAGCTGCCCCCTGTGCGCCGCCGGCGTGCCGGTAGTGAAGCCCGGCAGCCGGCCTGAAAAAGTGTTTTGATTAAGCAGGTGAAAAGCCAAAGAGCCCAGCCTGAACGTCATGCTGAGCGCAGCCGAAGCATCTCTACCGCTTCGTCGCAATTGATAAGATTTACTAATGAGGTAGAGATGCTTCGACTCCGCTGCGCGCCGCTCAGCATGACGTTGTTTCTCTGACGTTCTGAATATCATCAATGCCCGATAACACCACCCACACCATCCAGCTCACGCTGAAACCCGGCCAGCACGACGGCGACGGCCAGCGCGTGGCCGAGGCCGCCGCCCGCCACCTGGGCCTGACCACCGGCCGCGTACGCAGCGCCGCCGTCTACACGGTGCGCTACCCGCTCAGCGCAACCCAGCTGAGTGATTTTGCCACCCGCTGCCTCGCCGACCCGGTGCTGCACGAGGTGCGCCTGAATGAGCTGACCGCCGCGCCCGGCTTCGCCACCTACATCCTCGTTGCCCGCCGCCCCGGCGTGACCGACGACGAAGGCACCTCGGCCCAAAATGCGCTGGCCGATATTCTGAATGAGCCGCTGGACGTGCATACGCAGCATATTTTCAGCAAGAAACTCTACCTGCTCGAAAACGACCTGCCTGAAGCCGACCTGCGCCGCATCGCCGAAGAATTGCTCGGCAACAAGCTTATCAACTGGCTGGAAGTGGGCCGCGTGGCCGACGGCATCCGCGACTACACGCCGCGCCCCGGCGGCGGGGCCGAGGCCATTACCGAAGTTATTTCGCTGACCGGCCGCAGCGATGCGGAGCTGCTTCAGCTCTCGAAGGAGAATATCTACGCGCTGAACCTGGAGGAAATGCGGGCCGTGCGTGACTACTTCGCCGCCGCTGATACGCAGGCCGAGCGGCAGGCCGCGGGCTCACCCGTTGACCCCACGGATTGCGAGCTGGAAATCATCGCGCAAACGTGGTCGGAGCACTGCAAGCACAAGGAATTTTCGGCGCTCATCAACTACAAAGACCTGGAAACGGGCGAGGAAAAGCAGGTCGATTCGCTCTTCAAAACCTACATCAAAGACGCCACTTCCGAAGTAGACCGCCAGCTGCGGGCCAACGGCAACGACTGGCTGGTGAAAGTCTTTTCCGACAACGCGGGGGCGGTGCGCATCAACGCCGACTCTCTGTTTGTGTGGAAGGTGGAAACGCACAACTCGCCCAGTGCCATCGACCCGTACGGCGGGGCAATTACGGGCATTTTAGGGAATAACCGCGACCCGCTGGCCACTGGCATTGGCGGGGCGCGGCTGCTGTTCAATACCAACGTGCTGTGCTTCGGCAACCCGGAGTACGACGGGCCGCTGCTGACCGGGCAGCTGCACCCGCGCCGCATTCTGGAAGGTGTGCGCAAGGGCATCGAGGACGGCGGCAATAAATCGGGGGTTCCTACCGTGAACGGGGCCATCGTGTTTGATGACCGGTACGCCGGCAAGCCGCTGGTGTACTGCGGCACCGGCGCGGTGATGCCCATGCAATTTGCCGGGCTGGACTCGTGGGAAAAGAAGATTGACGCCGGCGACCGTATCGTCATGGCCGGTGGCCGGGTGGGCAAGGACGGTATCCACGGTGCCACGTTTTCGAGCATCGAGCTCGATGAGACCGCGCCCGCCACGGCCGTGCAAATCGGCTCGCCCATCACCCAGAAGCTGGCGATGGATTTCCTGCTACTGGCCGCCCGCCGGGGCCTGCTGAAATGCAGCACCGACAACGGCGCGGGTGGCCTCTCATCGTCCGTGGGCGAGCTGGCCGGCATTTCGGGGGGCGCGGTGGTTGAGCTGGAAAAAGTGCCCCTGAAATACCCCGGTCTGCGGCCCTGGGAGATTTTCGTTAGCGAGTCGCAGGAGCGGTTTACGCTGGTGGTGGAGCCCGGCAAAATGGCCGAAATTACGGCGCTGGGCCAGGAAATGGAAGTGGAGCTGACCGATATCGGCCACTTCACCGCCGACGGTTTCCTGGACGTGCGCTTTGATGGCGCGCCGGTGGCCCGGCTCAATATGGAGTTTCTGCACGAAGGCGTGCCGCGCAAAATCCTGGAGGCGGAGTGGACGCGGCCGGCGCTGGTGGAGCCGGTGCTAACCCCATCCCCTAGCCCCTTCCCCGATGGGGAAGGGGGACTAGTTTCTAGCGCTAATTCTAATCTTGATGTGGATTCTAATCTAAAATTAGAATCTAGTTCCCCTTCCCCATCGGGGAAGGGGCTAGGGGATGGGGTTTCCATCGAAGTGCCGCTGGACCTGACGGAGACGCTGACGCGGCTGCTGGGCTCGCTCAATATCTGCTCGCGAGAGTCCGTCATTCGCCAGTACGACCACGAGGTGAAAGGCCGCACGATTGTGAAGCCTTTGATGGGCGCGACCGGGCAGGCCCCGCAGGACGCGGCCGTGGTGCGCTTCAATTTCGAGAGCTGGGAAGGCGTGGCGGTGAGCAACGGCATCATCCCGCGCTACGGCGATTTGGACGCCTACCACATGTCGGCCGGCGCATTTGACGAGGCCGTGCGCCAGATTATCGCAGTGGGAGGGAAGCTCCCCAACCTGACGCCGGGTGACGGGATTTTCTGGTCGGTGAACGACAACTTCTGCGTGCCTGATTCGGTGTATGACCCCGCGACGAACCCCGATGGCAAGCAGAAGCTGGCCAAGCTGGTGCGCATGTGCGAGGCCCTGCGCGACGCCACGGCCGCCTACTGCATCCCGCTCACCAGCGGGAAAGACAGCATGAAAAACGACTTCAAGGCCGACGGCGTGAAGATTTCGGTGCCGCCCACCGTGCTCTACTCGATGACGGCCAAAATGGAGGACGTGCGCCGCGCCGTAACCAGCGACTTCAAGCAGAACGACGACGTAGTGTACCTACTCGGCGAAACCCACGACGAGCTGGGCGGCTCCGAGTTCTACGCCCTGCACGGCCAGCTGGGGGCCAATGTGCCGAAGGTGGATTTTGCCAGAGCCAAGGAGCTGTACACGCTCATCGGCAACGCTAACGACCAGAGCCTCATCCAGTCCTGCCACGACCTGAGCGACGGCGGCCTCGCCGTGGCGCTGGCCGAAACGACGTTTGGCTACGGCTACGGGGCCGAAATCGAGCTGCCCGCTGGCGGCTTGCCACTGGCTACGCAGCTGTTCTCGGAGTCGCACTCCCGTTTCTTAGCAACCGTAGCGCCGGAAGACGTAGTGGCGTTTGAGCAGCTGCTCGGCAACCGCGCCACCCGCCTGGGCCGCGTAACGCTGGATGGCCAGCTGACCGCGCGCCACGCCGGCCAAACCGTTGTTTCGGCCAGCACCGCCACCCTGCGCGCCGCCTGGACTAACGGGCCGGTGAATCGATTACTCGGCGTAGTTTCCAGGGACAACCTAAGCCACTCAAATTCGCTCTAAAAGCACAAGACCCTTTTCCATTGGCCCAAAAGACTTTTGAAATGGTACAAGAAGCTGCTCAAGGAGCACATAAAGTTCAATCGGAGGCACAAGCCGAGGGTTCGGAACCGGCGGGCGCGGTGCGGGCGCTGATTCTGACCGGATTCGGCATCAACTGCGAGGAGGAATTCGCCGCAGCTTACCGCCTGGCCGGGGCCGAAGCCACCATTGTGCACCTCAACCAGGTGCTGCACGGGCAGGTGAGCATCCACGATTTCGACATCCTGAATTTTCCCGGCGGCTTTTCGTTTGGCGATGATTTGGGCTCGGGCGTGGTGCTGGCCAATAAGCTGCGCTACCGCCAGAACGGCCCCGACGGCCGCACGCTGCTCGACGACATCAAGCAGTTCATCGCCGATGGCAAGTTCGTGTTTGGCATCTGCAACGGCTTTCAGGTGCTGGTAAAGCTGGGGCTGCTGCCCAACCTGGGCGGCAGCGTGACGCCCGAAGTCACGCTCACCCACAACGCCAGCGGCCGCTACGAGGACAGGTGGGTGACGCTGCGCGTGAATCCGTTGTCGAGCACACCATTTCTGAAAGGAATCGACACGCTGGAAGTGCCCGTGCGCCATGGCGAAGGCCGGCTGGTAATTCCCGATGCCGCAACTCAGGCGGCCATCGAAGCGGCCGGGCTGAATTGCCTGACCTACGCCGATTTCGACGGCGGTGCAACGGATGTTTATCCCTTCAATCCCAACGGCGCGGCGCTGAACTGCGCTGGTCTGACGGATACCACCGGGCAGGTGTTCGGGCTGATGCCGCACCCCGAGGCGTTTTTATCGGCTTATAACCACCCCGACTGGGCGCGGCGGCGGCGCGCCGGGCAAACCGATGAGGAGGGGCAGGGGTTGCAGATTTTTAGGAATATTGTGGCGCACGTGGCACTGTGCCGCGCACCCCACCCCCCGGCCCCCTCCCCGATGGGGAGGGGGAGCCTGACGACTGCTGAAGAGCCGACGGGGTTTTATGGAGGTGATGGTGAAAAGAGGATGCGACCTGCTCGGGAGCGACGGGCTGACTTAGATGAAAAAGGCGGCACGGTGCAGGATGATGTTTTTACCACCTCTGGTAAAAATTGGGAGTACCTGAAAGAGTTTGGCCGGGCCATGCGCAAAGTGCCAACCGAGGCGGAAGAACTATTATGGAACGAGCTTCGGGGGCAAAAAACCGGGGCTAAATTCCGTCGGCAGCATGCCATTGATTCCTTTATTGTGGACTTCGTGAGCATTCCCGACAAGCTGGTTGTTGAAGTAGACGGTGGAATCCACGACGAAGCCAACCAAAGAGAATATGATGCCGGACGGACAGAAATTTTGCAGGAATTAGGCTACAAAGTCCTGCGCTTCTCCAACTACCAGGTACTACATGAAACCCAAACGGTAGTGCGCGAAATCCAGAGAAACCTGCTGCAAATCAACCCCAAAGACTAACTCTCCAAACCAGCTCATCGTCGTCAGGCTCCCCCTCCCCATCGGGGAGGGGGCCGGGGGGGTGGGGTTATAACGCATGAATACGCTCACCCACTTCGCCTCCCCCCAACTCCCCCTGCTGCACCGCGGCAAAGTGCGCGACAGCCTGCGCGCGCCCAGCGGCGACCGCCTCATCATCGTCACCGACCGTCTTTCGGCGTTCGATTCGGTGCTCGAAACCGCCATCTCGCACAAAGGCGCGGTGCTGAACGGCCTGGCCAATTTCTGGTTCGACAAGACCCAGCACATCATCCCGAACCACGTCATCAAGCTTGTGGATGCCAACGCCATGCTGGTGAAAGAGGCCGAGCCCATCAAGGTGGAAATGATTGTGCGCCAGTACCTCACTGGCTCGATGTGGCGCGGGTACCAAGCCGGGCAGCGCACGTTTTCGGGCGTGACGGTGCCCGACGGACTGACCAAAAACCATCCCTTCCCGCAGGCTATTGTCACGCCCACCACCAAGGAAGAATCGGACCGCGAAATCACGCCCGACAACCTGGTGAGCGAGGGTTGGGTGACCAAAGAGCTGTACGACCAGATGGCCGTGAAGTCGCTGATGCTGTTTGCCGTGGGTTCGCAGCTGCTGGCCGAGAAGGGCATTGTCCTGGTGGATACCAAGTATGAGTTTGGCCTGCTCAACGGCAAGCTGATTCTCATTGATGAGATGCACACGCCCGATTCGTCGCGCTTCTGGAGCGCCGAGGACTATGCCCGCAACCCCGAAACGGCCGAGCAGATGGACAAGGAGTACGTCCGCCAGTGGCTTATAGCCAACAAAAAAGACGGCCAGTACCCCCGCGCCCTCACCCCGGAAGTAGCCCGCGAAGCCAGCCGCCGCTACCTCGACATCTACCAGCGCATCACGGGCGAGGCCCTGCCCACCGCCGAGCCCGAAACCACCGATGCCCCCGGTTCCGGCCGCCACGATGCCCGCGCCCGCCTGCTGGCCAACCTCGTGGCCGCCGGCCTGATTAAGGATGCCTGGGTGAACATCGTGATGGGCTCGCCCGCCGACAAGGAGCACTGCGAGAAAATCCGTCAGCAGTTCGAAGGCTACGACGTCTTCACGCAGCTGCGCGTGACCTCGGCCCACAAAAACGGCGAAGCCATCGTCGGCATGGCCGAAATCTGGAACAACAGCATCGAGCCCGGCGTCATCATCGCCGTGGCCGACCTGAGCAACGGCCTTGGCGGCGCGCTGGCGGCCAACGTGAACGTGCCCGTCATCTCCTGCCCGCTCTACCAGGACTACGCCGAGCTGGCGATGAACCTGAACTCCTCGGTCGTCATGCCCAGCGGCACGCCCAACCTGACGGTAGTGCGCCCCGATAACGCTGCCCAAGGTGCCCTCCGCGCCCTTAACCTGCCCCGCCTGCGCGAGCGCCTGAGCCAGGATATTCTCACCACCAAAGCCAAGCTGCGCGCCGCCGACGAGGAATTTAAACAACTATAATCCGCGCCGCCTCGGCTCCCCCTCTCCACGGGAGAGGGGGCCGGGGGGTGAGGTTATGCCAGAACGATGTCAAATACTAAAACCCTTCTCCTCCTCGGCTCCGGCGCGCGCGAGCACGCCCTGGCCGAAAAGCTGACCCGCGACGGGGCCACGGTGCTCGTGCTGCCCGGCAACGCCGGCATCCCCAACAGCCACCCCGAAGTCAACCCGCTGGATTTTGAGGCGGTGAAAAACTTCGCCCAGGCCCACGAAGCCAGGCTGATTGTGGTGGGGCCCGAAGCGCCGCTGGCGGCCGGCATCACCGACTTTTTCGCGGATTCCGACATCCAGGTTTTCGGCCCTACCCGTGCGGCGGCGCGGCTGGAAAGCTCCAAGGTGTGGAGCAAGGAATTCATGCGCCGCCACGGCGTGGCGACGGCGCAGGCCTGGCCTTTCCGGAGCGATAACATTGCCGATGCCCGCGCCAAAGCCGCCGAGCTGGGCGGGCACGTGGTGGTGAAATACGATGGCCTGGCCGCCGGCAAAGGCGTGTACGTGTGCTCGTCGCCGGAAGAAGCCGAGGCGGCTTTCGACGACCTGCAAACAAGCTACTCCGGCTGGTTTTCCTTCCTGCTCGAAGAAAAGCTGACCGGCCCCGAAATCAGCATCATCGGCCTCACCGATGGCCACGTTATTCGCCTGCTGGCTACCTCGCAGGACCACAAGCAGCTGCTCGCCGGCGACCGCGGCCCCAACACCGGCGGCATGGGCGCCTACTGCCCCGTGCCCTTCGCCGATGGCAATGTGCTGGCCGCTATTGCCCGCGACATCGTGGACCCCACCCTGCGCGGCCTGCAAAATGAGCAGTTCGAGTTCCGGGGCTTCCTGTATTTCGGCATCATGCTCACGCCCATCGGCCCCAGGCTGCTGGAATACAACGTGCGCTTGGGTGACCCCGAAGCTGAAGTCCTGCTCCCCGCCCTGGACAGCAGCCTGCTCGATTTGATTGAAGCCACCCTGGATGGCACGCTGGCCCAGCAGGGCGTGCGGCAGCGGCCGGGGGCATTCGTGGGTGTGGTGCTGGCTTCGGGCGGCTACCCGGCCCCGAAATTCCCCATCGGCTTTCCCATCTCCGGCCTCGATAATCTACCGGCCGGCGTGCGGGCCTACCACGGGGCCACCCGCCGCGACGAAGCCGGCCAGCTGGTGACCAACGGCGGCCGCGTCCTCGTCCTCACCGCCCACGGATACGACCTGGAAGAAGCCACCGCCCTGGCCTACGAAGCCTGCGCCCGCGTCACGTTCCAGGAGTCGTATTTCCGAACCGACATCGCCCAGCGTCCGGCCCCGGTTCTGACGGCCAGCGTTGTAAATTGAAGCCAGAAGCTCAGCCCTACCAAATGAACGTCCTCACCTCCCTCGAGCAATTTCGTCAGGCTCCCCTCTCTTTTGGCGAGGGGCTGGGAGGGAGAGCAGCCCGCCTGGCCATCCTGCTTTCGGGCCGGGGTTCCAACATGATGGCCCTGGTCGAAGCGACAAAAACGGGCGTGTTAAAAGGCCTTGCCGAAGTGGCCGTGGTATTCAGCAACAAGCCCGATGCTTTTGGCCTCGAAACGGCGGCGGCCCTTGGGTGCCCCGTAGCGGCGCTGCCCAGCCAGGGCCGCAAGCGCGAAGTTTTTGATGCCGAAGCGGCCCAGCTGCTCCAGCAGTATCAGCCCGATTTTGTGGTGCTGGCGGGGTATATGCGCATTTTGTCGCCGGCGTTCATTCAGCCTTTTGCGGGCCGAATTCTCAATATTCATCCCGCTGACACTCATCAGCACCAGGGCTTGCACGCTTACGAGTGGGCCTTTGACAACAAGCTGACCGAAACCAAAATCACTGTGCATTTGGTGGATGAAGGCCTGGATACCGGCCCCATCCTCGCCCAGCAAACGGTGGATTTGCGCGGGGCCGATACGCTGGCGGAAGTAGAGCGGCGCGGGCTGGCCGTGGAGCATGAGTTATACGCGTGGGCTTTGGTCGAATTAATTAAAAGCAAACAGCCCGTCATGTCGAGCGCAGCCGAGACATCTCGCGTGCTGAAGTAATTAAACCGTTGCGACGAAGCAAGCGAGATGCCTCGACTGCGCTCGGCATGACGTTCCTATTGACAAGTAAAAAATCGAAGCTTATGTGCGGAATAGTAGGTTTTCACGGTCCCGATAATGTTGCGGCCGATATGATTGTCGGCCTCACCGCCCTCCAGCACCGGGGGCAGGATGCGGCCGGCATCGCCACGTTCGACGATTCTTTCCACTTGCACAAAGGGCAGGGGCTCGTCAACGACGTGTTCAAGCCCAAGCATGTGAAGAAGCTGAAGGGCCACACCGGCATCGGCCACGTGCGCTACACCACGCAGGGGGCGAATGACTCGGACCTCGCCCAGCCCTTCACCACCAGCTACCCGTTTGGCCTGGCCATGGTGCATAATGGCAACGTCATCAACTTCCGCGAGGTGGCCAAGCGCCTGCATGAGAAGTACCACGTGCTGCCCAAAACCACCAACGACCTGGAGCTTATCATGTACACCTTCGCCTCGGAGCTGCGCGTGAAAGACCTCGACCACCTCTCGGTGGTGGATATTTTCGATGCCGTGGAAACCACCCAGGAGCTGGTGAAGGGGGCCTACGCCACCATCACCATCATCGCCGGGCACGGCCTGCTGGCTTTCACCGACCCGCTGGGCATCCGGCCGCTGGTGCTGGGCCGTCGCGACACGCCCGCCGGCCCGGTGTTCGCCTTCGTCTCGGAAAGCACCTGCTTCGATTACCTTGACTTTAAGTTCATCAAGAACGTGGGGCCGGGCCAGGCCATCTTTATCGACAACAACTTCCAGGTGCATTACAAAAACCCGTACGCGGTGCCGAAGCACTTCTGCGCGTTTGAGCACATCTATTTTGCCCGCGAAGACTCCGTGATTCACGGCCGGCTGGTGGCCCGCGAGCGGGTGCGCCTGGGCAAGCGCCTGGCCCGCAAGGTGGCCGATGCCGGCCTGAAGCCCGACATGGTGATTGACGTGCCCAGCAGCGGCTACTTCGCCGCTTCCGGCCTGGCCGAGGCCATTGGGGTGCCCTACCGCCGCGCCCTGGTGAAAAACAACCACATGGGCCGCTCGTTCATCGTGCCCACCCAGGCCGGGCGCGAGGACGTGGTGAAGAAAAAGCTCAACCCCATCCGTGAGTTTGTGGAGGGCAAAAAAGTGGCCGTGGTGGATGACAGCATCGTGCGCGGCACCACCTCGCGCCGCATTGTGCGGCTGCTGCGCGAGGCCGGGGCCACCGAGGTGTACTTCATTTCCAGCGCCCCGCCCATCGTGTCGCCCTGCATCTACGGCATCGACATGGCCATGAGCACCGAGCTCATCGCGGCCAACTACACGGAGGACGAAATCTGCCGCTACATCGAAGCCGACAAGGTTATCTACCAGGATTTGGAAGATTTGGAGGAGCTGTTTGCCGAAGACCAGGACCACGGCGGCAGCTGCTTCGCCTGCTTCTCGGGCAAATACCCGACGGGCGACGTGACCCACTACCTGCGCCACGTGCAGGAGGAGCGGGCCAGCCACCGGGGCGATAAAAAAGGTAAGAAAAACCTGTCGGTGAGCGCCAAGGCACCCGAGCCGACGGAGCATTAAGCAGAACGAAACTCCCCTCCTCAGATGAGGAGGGGACGTGGCCGCGAGGCGGACGCTGGGGTGGTTGACGCCGTCCGCGCCGTCAGGGGCCGTTGTTTGTGCTGTATCGTTTCGCCATCGTTCAACGAATTCAACCACCCCCGTTCGCGCTAAAGCGCGAACATCCCCTCCTCATCTGAGGAGGGGAGTTGTCGTTCCAACATCATGTCCACTTCCCCCGCCAACCCCGCCGGCTACTCCATCGAAGAAGGCAACGCCGCCTCCCGCAACGCCTACAGCTGGTCGAAAAAAACCTTCGCCAACCGCGCCGGCAAGCCCGGCGAGCCCGCTCAGGACCTCGACGGCGGCTTCTCCAACGAAATCCGCTTCGGCAGCGAGCGCCTCGGCATCAGCTCCGACGGCATCGGGACCAAGATTGAAGTGGCCGAGCGCCTCAATAAGTACGATACCCTCGGCTACGACCTCATCGCCATGACGGCCGACGACCTCATCGCCGCCGGCTTCGTGCCCACCAACCTCTCCAACATCATCGACGTGAACCACCTCGACTACGACGTGGTGGACCAACTGATGCGCGGCCTGCACGACGCCGCCAACTTTACCCAAATCGCCATCACCGGCGGTGAAATCGCGGAGCTGGGCAACCGCATCGGCGGCTGGCCGGGCGCGAAGATGAACTTCAACTGGTGCTCCACGGCCATCGGGGTGCTGCACCCCAGCCTGGCCCAGCCCCTGAGCGGCAAAACCGCCCGGGCCGGCCACGTCGTGGTGGCCCTGCGCTCGCCCTCGTTTCGCTCCAACGGCTACTCGCTGGCCCGCAAAACCCTGCAAAAGGTATTTGGCGATGACTGGCACGAAGCTCCGTTTGAGTTAAAAGTTAAAAGTGAAGAGTTAAAAGGCCACGATGAGCTTTTAACTTTTAACTCTTCACTTTTAACTGAACCCAAAACCTGGGGCGAGGCCCTGCTCGCGCCTTCGCTCATCTATTCGCCCGGCATCACGGCCCTGCTCGATGCGGGTTTGCCGCTGCACGGCATCGCCCACATCACCGGCGGCGGCGTGGCCGATAACTTCTCGCGGGTGCTCAAAAACGGCCTCGGCGCGGTGCTCGACAACCTCTTCGAGCCCCTGCCCGCCATGCAGCGCCTGATGGAAATCGGCGACATCAGCCCCGAAACCGCCTATCTCTACTGGAACATGGGCACCGGTATGCTCATTGTGACGGAAGAAGCTTCGGCCGCTGGCGTGGTGGCCTCGCTGCAAGCCAGCGGCTACGATACCCAAGTGGCCGGCCGCCTCACCGCCGAACCCGGCGTGACGCTGCGCGTGGGCGCGGGCGAGCTGCGGTACGCGTAGAGCACTGCTGATTCACAAATTCGACCCAAAACCCGGCCAGGATGATACATCGGGCCGGGTTTTAGGTATGATTTCGATAAAGGGCAGTACATTCAGTGCAGGCAGCAGACTATCAATAACTAAAGCAGAGCTACTTATGCGATTAAGTAGTCTGACAAGAAAACAGATAGGTCCCCAACTGGCAATTAGTAGCCTATTGCCAATGCAGTCTGGAACATTGTAAGCGTTAAGTAGTACATCGGCAGAAAAAGCAGGCATATCTTAGCACTGCCGAACCTGACCCAAAGCCCTGCCCGATGAAAGAACCCGCTGTGACTACCGTCGAGCCCTTGCTGGAAGGCCTGGCGGCCCGTATTGCCCGGCGCGACCTGCCGCCCGCCGCTGCCGATGCCAATCGGTTTGAGCCCGGCCAGGTACTGCGCCGCCTCGATGACTACCTCGCCCCCCTGCTGCCCGGCCGCAACCGCCTGAGCCGCGCCAGTCGGGTACGAATGCTCTACCAGTTTATGCAGCACGAAGCCCAAACGGCCCACGACCTGGCCCGCGCCGCCGGTGTAGCGCGGGTAGCGGGCAGCCGTGCCCACGCCGAGCTGGTCCGCATCGGCCTGCTGCGCGGAGCCTACGAAGGCCCACGCCGGGTATACCGCCTCACCCGCTGGGGCGAGGATTGGCTGCTGGCCATCGGCCGCTGCGAGGTGCCGACCACGCGGCTGGCGTAAGTGTTTGGACGGGGTAGGTAGGGGCGGGGCTTGCCCCCGCCCGTCGTTCGCGCCGTTGCCACGATTCCCGTTCAACGGGGGGCGGGGACAAGCCCCGCCCCTACGCCCCGCGCACCGGGCGCTTCTCCAGAATCAGCTGGGTGCGGTACTCGTAGAGGCTCATTTCGAGGCCCACGGGGAAGGTGTGCGGGTTGAGGAAGCGGCGGATGCCGGGGTCGAGGCTCTGCACTTCGCGCTGGGCGAGGGCGCGGCTTTCGGTCAGGGTCGGCAGGTCGAGCACGCGCTTACCGCGCTGAAATACGGGCTCCAGCAGCTCGCGAAACCTGGTTTCGGGCTTGATGGTCAGGCGGCGGGTGAGGTCAAGCGGGTCGACGATGGTGAGGTGGTCGGGGAGGGGCTCGGCGGTGTTGTAGAGCATGTCGGCGCGGGGCTTGCCGTACTCGTTCAGGTAGCGGCGCACCTGCAGGATGCCGGGGATGCTGGTTTTGGCCACCTGCTCGGAGAGCTTGAGGGTGAAATCCCAGCCCGAATCGTCGGCCTTGCGCAGGGCGGCCAGCTTGTACACGCCCCCCAGCGCGGCCTGGTTGTAGGCCGTCACGAGCTGGGTGCCCACGCCCCAGGTATCGATGCGGGCCCCCTGCTGCTTGAGGCTGGTGATGAGGTTTTCCTCCAAATCGTTGCTGGCCACGATGCGCGTTTCCGTGAAGCCGGCCTCGTCGAGCACCGCCCGCGCCTCCCGACTGAGGTAGGCCAAATCACCCGAATCGAGCCGGATGCCAGCCAGCTCGTGGCCGTTGGCGCGCATGCCGCGGGCCACCTTAATGGCCTGGCGCACGCCCTCAATGGTATCGTAAGTATCGACCAGAAACACCGAGTCGTCGGGGAAAGCCTGCGCGTAGGCCGAAAACGCCTGCGCTTCATCGCCAAACGCCTGCACCCAGCTGTGGGCGTGGGTGCCGCGCACCGGAATGCCGAAACGCTGCCCGGCCAGCACGTTGCTGGTGGCATCGGCCCCGCCGAGGTAGGCGGCCCGGCTGGCCCCCAGGCCGCCATCGAAGCCCTGGGCGCGGCGCAGTCCGAACTCCAGAATCTGGTCGGCCGGGCCAGTGGCTTCGCGGATGCGGGCCGCCTTGGTGGCCACCAGGGTTTGGAAGTTGATGAGCGTGAGCAGGGCCGTTTCCAGCAGCTGGGCTTGCAGCAGCGGCCCGCGCACCCGCAGCAGCGGCTCGTTGCCGAATACCACGGTGCCTTCCGGAATGGCATCGATGTCGCAGGTGAATGTCAGCTGGCGCAGGTATTCCAGGAACTCGGGCGGGAACATGGCCGTGCCTTTGCTGCCGCGCAGGCTGCCGAGGTAGGCCAGGTCATCGTCGGAAAAATGCAGGTTTTCGACCCAGTCCACGGCCAGCGCCAGCCCGGCCGCCACCGCGTAGCCGCCCTGAAAAGGCGCTTTGCGGAAGTACAGGTGAAACACGGCCTCCCGGTCCTGCATGCCCTGCTGCCAGTAGCCGTAAGCCATCGTGAGCTGATACAAATCGGTAACGAGGGCGAGCGACGGCGCGTAGAGGCCGGAGAGCGGGGCTGAATTCATGAGCAAAGGCGGGCGGGCCGGTAGTTAAGTGCCACAAAGGAAGCCCCCGCCGCAGGATAAGTCTTTACCTTTCCCGGCTTTCTCCATCCCTTTTCTCGTGTTCGTGCCATCAACGCCCGCTTCTTCCGCGCTTTTTCGCCTCGTTCACCGCGTGGGCCAGCTTTCGGCCCGGTACCGGCTGCTGATGGGCGTTGCGCTGGGGGCGGTGGCCTGGGTGCTGGCCCCGCCCGACGCGGGGCTCATCAGCCGCTGGGTAGCGGCCTGGGATGTGTACGCGGCCAGCACGCTGCTGCTCATCGGGGCCGGCATTTTCACGGCCGATGCCGACAGCATCCGCAAAGTGGCCAACAACGAGGACCCCAGCCGGCTACTGGCCTTCATCTTCGTGCTGGTGGCGGCCCTGGCCAGCCTGCTGGCCGTGGTCGCCCTGATGGGGACCATGAAAACCCTGTCGGGCGGGCTGCTGGCCCGGCATGTCACCCTGAGCATCGCGGCCGTGTTCGAATCGTGGATACTGGTGCATACCGTGTTCACGCTGCACTACGCCCACATTTACTACGACCAGGACGAACGATACGGCGGCGACACCGGCGGCCTGGAGTTCCCCGGCGACGACCCCGAGCCCGATTACCTCGATTTTGCCTACTTCGCCTTCACCATCGGCATGGCCGCCCAAACCGCCGATGTCACCATTCCCGGCAAGCGCCAGCGCCGCACCACCCTGCTGCACGCCATCATCTCGTTCGGCTTCAACACCGCCATCGTCGCTCTCAGTATCAGCGCCCTGAGCGGGCTTATTTGAGTTAAGAGTTAAGAGTTACGAGTTAAGAGTTGGGGGTTGGCAAAACAGTAACCCTTAACTCTCAACTCTTAACTCTTTTAAGAAATCAGTCCCTGGCTCACGGCCAGCTTGATGAGGGCCGCCGTATTCTTGGCCTGGGTCTTGGCGATGATGTTCTGGCGGTGGGTTTCGATGGTGCGCTTGCTGATGAAGAGCTTGTCGGAAATCTCGCCGTTGGTCATTCCTTCGGCGATGAGCTTGAGCACTTCCAGCTCGCGGGCGGTGAGGTCGGCCCCGGTGTGGCCGCCGGCTTCGTCGGTTTGGCTGGCCGACTGGCTCACGGCTTTGTACAGCATATTGAGCCCGATTTCGGTGCACAGGAAAGTGTTGCCGGCCGATACCGTCCGAATAGCGTGCGTGATTTCGCTGATGGTCGCGTTTTTCAGCACGTAGCCCAGCGCGCCGGCTTCCATCATGCGGGCCACGTAGTTCTCGTGGTCGAGCATGGTGAGCACCAGCACCCGCACCTCGGGAAAGCGGCGGCGCAGCTCGGGCATGGTGGCAAAGCCGTCGAGCACGGGCATTTGCACGTCCATCAGCACCACGTCTACCGGTGTCGTTTCGAGAATATGCAGCACCTCGGCCCCGTTGCTGGCCTCGCCCACCACTTCCAGGTCAGGCTCAGCCGAAAGCAGCGCCCGGATGCCGTCGCGCAGAATAGTGTGGTCATCAGCCAGAAGTAAGCGAGTCATGGTGCAAAGAAGAACAGAAGAACATTGGTGACGAAACGGGCAGTAGCCAACAAAGTTGGCCCCCCCCAATAGGTACGTGCACACCCCCTCCGTATTTGTACCAAACAGGGAGAGACGTTCCCGCTTTTTGAAGGGATTTATACGGCTTTTATGGTCGGGCCTACTCCTGAGCTTGCTCGTGCCTGTACTTTCGGGGCTCGCAAGATAAGTGGTGATTTTCCCGGTTTATAAATTGATATCTTCGACACAACGGCCCGCTTTACCCGCAACTATAATTCGATTACTCCTCACCGACGGCCACGCCCTTACGCGGGAGGCGTTGCGTACCGGGCTGGGCGCGCACGGCTACCTCACCAAAAACTCGCTTCTGACCGAGCTGGTCCACGGCCTGACTACCGTGGCGGGCGGGCGGCCGTTTCTGGGCTCCGCTATCGGGCTGGCCCTGCTCAGGCGGTACTACACCACCAGCTCCGTGGTCGGCGATGCCGCCCGCGCCACCCTGGGCCCGAGCAAGGGCGAAACGGAAGTGCTCAGCCTGGTGGCCGATGGCCTGACCAATGCCGAAATCGCCAGCAAGCTTTTCACCAGTAAGCGCACCATCGAAACCCACCGCCAGAACATCATGGACAAAACCCATACCCGCAACACCGCCGCGCTGATTAAGCTGGCCGTGCGCCAGGGCCTGCTGCCGGAGTAGGTGGCGGAATATTTTTAAAAACCGAACGTCATGCTGAGCGGAGTCGAAGCATCTCTGCTGCGCAAGTAATCCATTTACTGATGCGGTAGAGATGCTTCGGCTCCGCTCAGCATGACGTGCCGTAGGCTACTTACTCACCACTCTGCGCGGCAATGATGAATTCGGCCAGCTCGCGGAAACAGCCGTGACCGCCCGGTGTCTGGCAGTGAAAGTCGGCTACTGCCCGGGCAAAGGACGTGGCATCGCCGGGGCAGGCCGAAAAGCCCACCAGACTCAGGATTTCGACATCGTTGGTATCGTCGCCGATGAAGGCGACTTCCTCGGCTGTGAGCCCGGTGCGGGCCAGGATTTCGTGCAGGCAGGCCGGCTTGTCCTTAATGCCCAGGTGCAGCTCTTCAATCTTTAGCTTGGCGGCGCGGGTGCGCACCGACGGTGAAAGCTCGCCCGTCATAATGCCCGTGGCAATGCCGTGGTGGCGCAGCCGCTCCACGCCCATGCCATCCCGAATGTTGAAGCGCTTCATTTCCTCGCCCCGCTCCGAATAGTACACGCCGCCGTCGGTGAGCACGCCGTCGCAATCGGTCAGTACCAGGCGGATTCGGCGGGCGCGGGCAGTGAGGTTGGATAATTTCATAAAGGCAAATGTGGAGCTGGGCGAGCGAAAAGAGGTGAATTTTCGATAATAGTTACCGAATCATGGTGCAAGAACGGCATAGAACGCCAAACGAAAATTGGATTGGAATTATGATTATCCCGTAATGTGTATCTTAGCTTAATCAATCCCTTTTGCTTGTATCCTATGAAGAATCAGTTGACTATCGGGGTGGCCCTGGCCTGTTTATTACCAGGCGTGTCCAAGGCGCAGTCGGCACGGGCCGCCGTAGAAGCAGCCGAAACTTCTTTTGCCGCGCAAGCCGCGCAGGCTGGTACGGCGGCGGCATTCGTGGCCAATAGCGCCCCCAATGGCCTGGTAGCGGAACAAGGCAAGCTGGTGAATGCCCAGGAGCTGTGGACCGGCCGCCCAGCCAAGCCCGGCCAGCGCCTGGCCTGGTACCCGGTGCTGGCCGATGTGTCCCAGACGGGCGACCTCGGCTACACCACCGGCCCCTGGACGACCTTCCAGAACAACCGGCCGCAGGCCGCGGGCGAGTACGTGACCGTGTGGCGCAAGCAGCCCGATGGCAAGTTTAAGTTCGTGGTCGACATGGGTATTGAGCGCGTGGGTACCGCGCCGGCCGCGGCCACCGTGGCCCAGCCGCGCCTGCTGGCCGCTGTCGCTACGCCCAGTGCCGCGCCGTCTAACATCCTGCTCGACCTCGACCGCAAGTTTGCGGCCGCCGAACTGCTCAAGCCCGGCGCTACCTACCAGCAATACCTTAGCGCCGAGGCCCGCCTCTACCGTCCCGGCCTGTCGGTGATGCAGGGCGCGGCGGCTTCGGCCAACATGAAAAACCTGGATGGCAGCTACCTCTTCACCGCCACTACCTGCTACCTGGCCGCTGCCGGCGACCTGGGCTATGTGGTGGGCACCCTGCGCCGCGCCGCTGCCGGGGCCAAGCATCCCGAAGAAAATGGCAGCTACCTGCGCATCTGGCGCCGCGAAGCCGTCGCCGGTTGGCGCCTGGTGGTCGAGGTATTCAACCTGACTCCGGGCTCGATGGCTCCCGCCGCGGCCTCCACCCCCGAGGGCACTGCCGGCCAGTTGCCGGCTGCCAAGTCGGGGCAGTAGTCTCGGTACGTATTTCCTGCAAATAGTAAGGAAGGCCTCGCTGGTTGCAGTGAGGCCTTTTTTTATGCCTTTGCCAGGTCAATACGGGGGGGGGCAGTGTAAGGCTGAGCCACCGGGGGCGTCTGGTAGGAGGTGGGTGGCAGCGGCGCCGGCCCATCGGTTTTCACCTGTTACTTCTTCCTGCTTATGAAAGCGCTATTGTTTCTGACCATGTCTCTCATGGGCTTGCTGGCCGTGTTGGTCGCGGCCCGGCCAGCGGCCAAATCCCGGCCGGTCGTGGCCGGGCGCGTGCCGGTGGTAGTGGAGCTATTCACGTCCGAAGGCTGCTCCAGCTGCCCGGCGGCTGATGCCACCCTGCGCGAGCTGGCCGCGGCTCAGTCGGTGCCCGGGGTCGAAGTCATCGCCCTCGGCGAGCACGTCGACTACTGGAACCGCTTGGGCTGGAAGGACGGCTTCTCGTCGCCGGCCTACACCGCGCGCCAGCGCCAGTACGCCGCTGGGTTTGGCACGGGTTCCTACACGCCCCAAGCCGTGGTGAGCGGCCGCTACGAGTTGGTGGGGAGCCGCACCGGCGAGCTGGCCGCCATCGTGGCCAAAGCCGCCAAGGCTCCGCAGGCCGTGCTGACCGTGGCCACCAGCGGCAGCGCGGCGCAGGTGCGCGTGAGCAGCGTGCCCACCGGCACGCCCGCCACCGAAGTGCTGCTGGCCATCACCGAAAGCGGCCTGGCCTCCCAGGTTGGGCGGGGCGAAAACGCGGGCCTACTGTTGCAGCACGCGGCCGTGGTGCGCCAGCTGCTGTCCCTGGGCCACGTAGGGGCCGATGGCACCTTCAGCGCCAGCCCACCGCTAGCGCTGCACACCAGCTGGAAGCGCGCCAACCTGCGGGCGGTGGCCCTGGTGCAGGAAGTTGCCTCGCGCCGTATTGTAGGGGCGGCCGCTGTTGCCTTAAAGAGCGAATAATGAATGCGCAACGTGACAAGCCGCTTTCATTCCTCGCTGAGCGAAGCGTAATATTGCGAGGCGATTTTCATCGCCCAGTTGCCGCTCCGCATGACCCCATCAATCCCTGTGCCGGCCCAGTGGCCCGACCGCTACGGCGACGAGCTCTACCGTTTTGCCCTGAGCCGCGTGAGCGATGCCGACATAGCCGAGGAAGTAGTGCAGGATACCTTCTTGAGCGCCCTCGATGGCCTGGCCACCTTCCGGGCCGAGGCGTCGGAGCGCACGTGGTTATTCATCATCCTGCGCCGCAAAATTATCGACCACTACCGGCGGCAGGCCCGCGCCACTCATGTCGGGCTCGACGAAATCAGCGACGGTGGCTCAGCCGAAGCCGATTATTTTACTCCCGAAAATGGCCATTGGAACGGCCAGCAAGTCCCGGCCAGCTGGTTTCGGGCCGATGCTGCGCTCGAACAGCAGGAGCTGCACGAGATTCTGCAGCGCTGCCAGGAGCGGCTGCCGCCTCAGCAGGGGGCAGTGTTTGCACTGCGCTTCGTGGAGGAATTATCGGCCGAAGAAATTTGTCAGGAGCTCGGCTTGAGCTCGGCTAACTACTGGGTTATCGTGCATCGGGCCAAGCTGCAACTGCGCCGCTGCCTCGAAAAGCACGGCCTGGGCAAGAATTAACTATTGGATATGCTACGTCTTATCACCTGTCAAAACGCGACGATGCTGCTGGAAAAGCAGGCCGACCAGCCCATGGCCCGCGCCCTGCGGGCCAGCCTGTGGCTGCACCTGCACTATTGCCCCTACTGCAACCGCTACGCCAAACAAACCGTGCTCATTGCCGAATGGGCGCGGGCCTCGGCCGCGTCGCGCGCCAGTTCCAAGGTCGTGTTATCTGATAATGCCAAGCAGCGGATGCGCGAACGGCTGGCCGCCGCGGGGTAAATCGCAGGTCGTTGCGAGCATCCCGCGAATCAAGCGGCGACGACGCAGTCCTTCCTGTTTCCAGCTACTCATCCAAAAACGAGACAACCGAAAGCCAGCGAAGCTGAGCCCTGGTACTGTGCGGTACTGGGGCTTAGCTTCGCTGGCTTTCGATTGTCACGTTATAAAAGGGGGTGGTTTTGAGAGGGCGGATTGACGCCGCTTGATTCGCGGGATGTCGGGCCTCCTCGCAATGACAGTTACGCGCCGGTGGGGGCCAGGCGTACCACCAGCCCATCGGTGCGGGGCGTGAGGCGAATCTGGCAGCTCAGGCGCGAGCCTTCGTGCACCACGGGCAGGGTTTCGAGCATGTCGAGCTCGTCGTCGCCGGGCTCGGGCAGGGCGGGGCCGGCCAGCACCTCCACGTGGCAGGTGGCGCAGAGCGCCATGCCGCCGCAGGTAGCCTGAATGTCGTAGTCGCTGGCTTTCAATAGCTCCATCAGGCTCAGGCCCATGTCGGTGGGGCCGATGAGCTCAGTGCGTTGGCCGGCGTCGTCTTCGACGTAGATGCGGATATCTTCTTCCATAATAACAGTTGGGTGCTTGCCTGAAACAAAAGAACGTCATGCTGAGCGGAGTCGAAGCATCTCGCCTGTGGTAATAACTCAATCGCAAGGAAAGAATTAATGGCAGCACGCGAGATGCTTCGGCTCCGCTCAGCATGACGTTCGGCTTTTCAGCCTACATACTAGGTGCCCCGTTGACAGTGGTGTACTTGAGGGTGTACTTCTTATCGGGGTAAATGTACTTGAATGCGCCCTGGCACATGAGCGCGGCCTCGTGGAAGCCGCAGAGAATGAGCTTCAGCTTGCCGGGGTAGGTGTTGATGTCGCCAATGGCGAACACGCCCGGCAGGGAGGTGCTGTAATCGAGGGTATCTACTTTCACGGCATCGTTTTCCAGCTCCAGGCCCCACTCGCCGATGGGGCCGAGCTTGGGCGTGAGGCCGAACAGCGGAATGAAATGGTCGAGCGGCACGGTTTCGGCCCGGCCGTCGTTGCCGGTGATGGTTACTTCGGCCAGCTTGCCGTTGCCGTGCAGGTGCGTCACGTTGGAGCTCAGCACCAGCTTGATTTTGCCGGATTCGTGCAGCTTCTGCACTTTCTCGGCCGAGTCGGCCGCGCCGCGGAAGGTGGTGCCGCGGTGCACGAGCGTAACATCAGCGGCTACGTTGGCGAGGAAATTAGTCCAGTCGAGGGCCGAGTCGCCGCCGCCGGCAATCACGATTTTCTTGTCGCGGAAGTGCTCGGGGTCGCGCACCATGTAGTGCACGCCCTTGCCGCCCTCAAACCGCTCCAGGTTTTCCACGGCGGGCTTGCGGGGCTCGAAGGAGCCCAGGCCGCCGGCAATGGCCACGGCTTTGCACTGGATTTCGGTGCCGTCGGTGGTGTAGAGCTGGAACGAGCCGTCGTCGAGCTTGGCAAACCGCTCCACCCGCTCGCCCAGCGTGAAGGTGGGGTGGAAGGGCTCAATCTGCTTCATCAGGTTGTCCACAAGGTCGCCGGCCAGGATTTCGGGGAAACCCGGAATGTCGTAAATCGGCTTCTTGGGGTAGATTTCGGAGAGCTGGCCGCCCGGCTGGGGCAGCGCATCCACCACGTGGCAGCGGAGCTTGAGCAGGCCGGCTTCAAAAACAGCAAACAAACCCACCGGACCGGCCCCGATGATGCAGATATCAGTTGAAATAATATTGGACATAAACGCAGTAGGTGCCTGAAGAAAAGCGGCCGCAAAGGTACGCCTCGGGGCCGGTGCCGCCAACGACGCCCGGATTTATAACAGTTGGCAGGGCAAAAACGTTGGCCCGGATTCGCTTATCCTATAGATAGTCCAGAAAGTGCGCGGCCTCCCAGATGCTCAGGAACTGGCGCACGGGCATGGCCCGGCTGGTCGTTACCTCGTCGGTGAGGCGGCGGGTAGGAAGGCCAGGCACATGCACTTCGGCTACTATATGCACGCCGTGGGCCACAATCAGGCGTTCGACGGCCTGAAAATGGGCAAGCAGGGCACTGTTGGTCTGGTTTACCACCTGCATGTCACTGAGAATCTGGAATTCCGGGCGCATTTCGGCCAGCGCGGCTGCCCAGTCGGCCTCGTAGTGGGGCAGGTCGGTAGCGGTCTGCATCGGCCCAAAGTTTTGGTAGAAAACGCGGTTGCGGGCTGGCTCTACCATTAGTTGGTATTCAGGACGGAGCGCGATGAGGTGCATAGCAAAGCTGGACTAATCCATTACCTATGACTAAAATTCATAAGTGGTTTATAGCTCACCATCAATACGCATTGGCTGCGACTTGGGACGGGTGGAAGTCTCAAAGGTACTCTTGCGAGGGGACGAGAAGGTTGGCCGGAACTATTTGGTTTGGGCCAGGCAGCGCGATAATTTTTCGCCTGCTGCCTATTGCCAGGTACCACCAGCCCGGTGGGTGCGTTTAGCTGGCATGATTTCGGCCGGAGGGCAGTTCCGCTACGTAATGACTATACTTCGCCCCAAATCCTTGCCAAGCGCTTACTCTATGCCGATTTCCGTTTCCGTGGGCTTGCCCGCGTCGTGCCTTTTTCGTCGTTTCCGGCTGGCCGGAGTATTCTTCGGGACGATTTCACTGCTGAGTGCCTGCACTTCCGAGCCCGCCGAGACTACCGCCAGCAAGCCCGCCAAGGGGGCCAAAGTAGTAGCTGAAGTTCCGGCTGCCACTGAAATGGCTCCGCTTAAGGTCAGTGTTTTTCTGGAATATTCGGGCGGGATGAAGGGCTTTGTACCGCGTGGCGGGGCCGACAAGCCGGCCACGGAGTTCCAGCAGCGCATCGGCGCGCTCATCACCGAAACCCAGGTGAGCGGGGCCGTGGCCGAGCGTAAGTTCTACCTCTGCGAAAATGCCGCGCCCCGGGCCGTGCCGTTTCAGCAGCTGCGCGACGTGGTGCAGGGCGAGGTGAACCAGGCCGCCCTGGGCACCGAGCTGCCCCAGATGCTGGAGGGCATTCTGGCCATGCCGCAGGCCACGCAACGAGTGAGCGTGGTGATTTCCGATTTTATCTACGGCCCGGCGCGCAAATCGGACTTCTCGCAGCTGCCCAACCTCATTCGCACCGCCATCGCGCCCGTGAGCCAGCAGCAGCTGGCTGTGGCCGTGTTTGGCGAAACGTCGCATTTCTACGGTACCTACCACCCGGCTGTGAAAACGCCCATGCCCAAGCGCCCGCTCAACGGCGAGAAAGTGCCGTACTACGTGTGGGTGATTGGGCCGCCCGCGCAGGTGGCCCGCTTCGCCGCCGAAGTGTTTAAGAATGCGCCGGCCCAGCAGGCATTTTTCGGCTTGAAAACCAGCCAGCCAGCTTTTGCACCCTTGCTCACCAAGCTCACCGACCCCAAATTAAAGTCGAGCGGCGGCACCGTCTACGCCGAAAACAACGGCCTGACCCTGAACCCCTCCGACGACCCAGTGGACTTTTCGGTGGGAATGAATTTGAAGGAATTGCCCGCCGCGTGGCAGAAACCCGCATTTCTGGCCCAACATCTGCAGGTGCGCCTGCCCAACGGCCAGGCCAGCCTGTTGCCCAACTCGGTGCGTCCGCTCACCGAAGAGGAGCAGAGCGGCCAGCCGGTGCTGGCCCCCTACACCCATGTAGCGCGCCTGCGGGTGAGCAAGCTGGCCAGCCCCACGGCCACGCTCACCATTGCGCTGCCCGCCCCGGAAACGCCGGAATGGGTAGCGGCCTGGTCTACCACCAATGACAATACGCCGGCCGCTCGCACGTTCGGCCTCGACCAGGTACTGGCCGGCGTCCGCCAATCGTATCCAACGCCGCTGCCAGCCGTATTTACGGTTCAGCTTCCTCTCAAAAACGATAAATAACCCGCCCTGCTTTCTATGCAAACCTTCTTCACCAGCCTGTACTCGGCCCTGATTTCCATTTTCCAAAGCCAGCGCCCGGCCGATTACGGCTTGTATAAAACCGACCTGTTTTCGCTGGTGGGCTGGAGCACGCTGGGCGTGGCCCTGCTGCTGGTGGTAGCCTTCTACTACGTCTTTAATTCGGCCATACGCACGGGCCTGTTCCGCACGCCGCACTGGGCCCTCACGCTGGCGCTGGCCGCCGGCCTGGGGGTTTTCCTCGCCAACAGCCTCAGCAAAAGCCACGGCGCGGAAGGCAGCAGCTACCTCGGCTACTTTATGGTGGTGAACATGCTGGTGGCGGCGCTGTGGTTCCTGCTGTTCTCGGTGCTGCTGAAGCGTTGGAGCACGTATGCGCGCACCACGCCGTTTGTGGGGCCTTTTTAATAGTTAATGATTAACGGTTAGTGGTTAATGGCATACCTACGTTTGGTCCTGCTTGTTAATTGTTAGCCGTTGAGAATTAACCACTAACCATTAATCACTAACCACTAAAAATGAAATTATTCATCTTCGCCGTGGGCGGCACCGGGGCCCGCGTGCTGCGCTCCCTCACCATGCTGCTGGCCTCGGGTGTGCGCATTCCGAACTGCGACCAGGTGGTACCCGTCCTCATCGACCCCGACACCCAGAACGGCGACGTGACGCGCACCGTGGCGCTGCTCAAGCGCTACGCCCGCATTCACGAAGCGCTGTACGGCGATGGCCAGAAGGAAAAAACCGGCTTCTTCAGCCAGCCCATGAACACGCTGGCCCACCTGAACACCAGCGGCGGCGGCGAGGAGCTGCGCGACTCGTTCGTATACGATTTCGGCGGCATCAGTCAGCCGTTTCGGGACTACCTGAAATACAACGACCTCTCGGTGGAAACGCAGGGCCTGGTCGATTTGCTGTTTACGCAGGACAGCCTCGCGGCCAACCTCGACGTGGGCTTCCGGGGCTCGCCCAACGTGGGCTCGGTGGTGCTGAACGCCGTGGTGCAATCCAAGGAAATGCGCTACCTCGCCCAGAGCCTGCAGGACGGCGACCGGGCGTTCTTTATCAGCTCGATTTTTGGCGGGACCGGCGCGGCCGGCTTCCCGCTGCTGGTGAAAAACCTGCGCGACCCCAACTCCGCCCTGGCCCACCCGGAGGTGCGCCGCCGCCTCAAAGCCGGGGCTTTGGTGATGCTGCCGTACTTCAAGTTGCAGGAGCCTTCGGCCGATGAGAAGTCAGCCGGGCAGGATTTTATCGACTCCAACACCTTCGTTACGAAGACCAAAACGGCCCTTTCGTACTACGCCGATAATTTGCAGGGCCTGGAGGCCATGTATTACCTTGGCGACCAGCCCGGCCAGCCCCTGGCCAACCACCCCGGCCGCGCCGAGCAGCGCAACCAGGCGCATTTGCTGGAATTACTGGGGGCCCTGGCCGTACCGCACTTCATGGAGGTGCCCGACAACCAACTCGACGGCAACCAGCCGCTTTACCACGAATACGGCCTCAAGGCGGACTCGGCGGATATCGACTTCGGCCAGCTGCCCGCCGATATGCGCCAGGAAGTGGCCCGCCCGCTGATTCAGCTGCACTATTTCGCCCGCTACTTCCTCAAGCACACTCCCGACGACGCCAAGGCGCCCTACTATGAGGCCGGCGACCTCGCGGCCCAGCTGCGGAATAACCGCGCCCTGCGCGAGCTAACTGACTTTTTTGGCGAATACAACGAGTGGCTGCGCGAGCTGGGCGTGAACCAGCGTCGCTACACGGCCATCCGCGCCGATGAAAGCGACTTCAACAAGATGGTGGCCGACAAAACGGTCGAAACCGGCATTTTCAGCAAAGGCATCACGCCGGGCTTCTTCCGTGATGAGCTGACGAAGGCGGTGGGCAAGGCCACGCTGAGCAACCCCACGGAGAACGAGGCGTTGCGCTGGGTGGTGAAGGCCTTTGAGGAGGCTACGGGGGAGATTCTGGATAAGAAGCTTCAGTACTCGTAGCCGCTCACCTCACCCCCCAGCCCCCTCTCCCGCGGAGAGGGGGAGCCTGACGGCATTCTTTCAAAAAACAAACTTGAATTAACAATAGAGGCCTATTTCAACCAGCATCTCCGCGCCGCCGTGGCTCCCCTCTCCACGGGAGAGGGGCCGGGGGTGAGGTGAACCGGCCGCGCCTCTTGCAACTCACAACATGGCTAAAATCCTGCGCTTACACGACACCGGCTCCAGCACCCACGAGGGCTGGGGGCCGACTGGTAAAATTGGCCCCCACGAAGTGGAGCGCCTGCTGGACCCGCAAGGCGGCCGCGCCGCCAAGGTGGCGGTTTCCATTCCATCGCCGTTTGCGCGGATGCACTTGGTGGAAACGGCCTTGCGCTTCGTGACCCAGGGCGGCACCAGCCAGGACTCGGTGTACCACCAGCTGGTGAGTCACTTCTGGGACGTGTGGGAGATGATGTTCAACTTCCACCAGCGCAAGCTGGCCAGCCAGCGCCTGCAGCTGCGGGCTTGGCGCAAGGACGAGGAACTGACCAAGCTGCGCGCCAACCCCGCCACCCGGCCCCTGGCCGACGTGTTGAGTCTATACCTCGATGGTCGCTTTACGAAGCTGACCGAGATGCACCTTATCTATTTCCCAGGTGCCAATGGCGTGCCGCAGCTCATCGGCGGTACTTCGCCGCTCACGCTGTTTTTTCCGGCTCCGAATATCAAGCCGCTGCCGGTGCAACGGCCTCAGGGCGGTGGCTATTATTTCGATAACCTGTACGTGCCGCTGGCCAACCGCGAAGCCGCTTTCCGCGACTACGTGTACCAGGAGTTCGTGGGCGACCCGACCCTGACCGCCCTCGCTCCGCTCGTGCGCGATACCCTCGACCGGGGGCTGCTGCAGAAATGGGCCATGGATGGCAACGCCAGCCTCAGCAATTTTCCGGTCCTGACGGATGCCTCGAACAACCAGATTGACGTGGCCGGCGTGCTGCTGCGCGTGCGTCCCGACGAAGGCACCGTGCGCGGTTCCGACCTATTTATCCGGCCCACGCGGGCCGGCGTGGCGGGGCCGCTGCCCATTGTGCTGCGTCCGGGCCTGAAAGCAGTCGGCAAGAAATACTATAACGAAACGCTGTTTGCCGACAGTGGAGCCATTGTGCCGGCCATCGACCCCCGGCCCTTGAAGGAGCGGACACTGCCTGGTCCGGAGCTGCCGTATCCATATCTGACCGTTAATGACCTGCTGGAAGAAACCCTGCTGGCCGTGCCCTACGAGGTAGATGAAACCCGTTTTTTCTGCGGGAATCTGAAAATTGCGCCCGGCTTCCGGCCCAGCAGCTGGCCGCTGCTGCCAATCAAGCCCGCGTATTTCGACTACTTCACCACCCACGAACTAGCCGAGCACCTGACGCTGGAGCTCGACCCGGCCTGCGTGCGCGTGAAGCTGCGCGTGCCCGTTAGCGGTGGCGATTTCGTGGATTATGAGCGCGCCTACTACGCCAACCCGCAGGGCGACGGCGTGGGCCGCTTGCGCGTGACCAACGTGGCGCTGTCGGTATTCCCCTTCGTGAAAGTGGCCGACGCGGCCCAGTATAATGACTTCTACAAAGTCATGCTGGTGGATGCCAATAACATCGACCCGAGCATGGTGACCAAGAAAGTCGACCTGAAATTCTGGGCCAACGGCCACCTGCTCAGCGAAACCGGCACCGACCAGAGCGCCACCCGCTACGAGCGCACCCCCAAAACCAGCCAGGACGAAGGCAGCACGTACTACGAGGTGCGCGGCACCCATTTCGACTACCTCGAAGTGCTGAACCCGGCCCCGGCCGAAGGGCGTGCTCTCATCATCCCGCGCTGGCCTGAACAGCGTCAGGGCACCAAGGAGTACCGTTTTGCCATCGACTTTGGCACCACGAACACCCACGTGGCCATGCAGGACAGCCCTGGCCAGGAGCCTAAGCCGTTCAGCTTCGGCCTGAGTGATACGCCCGTGGCCCTGCTCAAAAAGAGCACGACTGAGCCCGACCGCAGCGTGTACGAGCGCCTGTACCGCGGCATCGACGACGACCCGGCCAACTTCGTGCAAATCAAGCGCTGGCAGCAGTACCAGGAGCGCGAGTTCGTGCCGCCCATCATCGGGGCCGATAACTCGCCCTACGCCTTCCCCGCCCGCACCGCCACCTACGAAGCGGCCAACTATGCCACCCAGGAGCTGAGCGTATTGGGCAATATTAACGTGGCCTTCGGCATCATCACCGAGGAGCAGCGTCGGCCCAACTACCACACCAATCTGAAGTGGGATAATTCGCTGAACATTGCCAATACCAACCGCGTGCGGGCGTTTTTTGCGGAGATATTGCTGCTGTGCCGCGCTAAGGTGGCGCTGAATGGCGGCAACCTGGCGGCCACGCAAATCACTTGGTTTGCCCCGCTTAGTTTCTCGACTTACCAGCGCAATTTGTACCAGCGCGAGTGGGATACGCTGTTTCACCGCATCTTCCACACCACGAACTCCATGCCCTGCATGGTGGAATCGACGGCGCCGTACTACTACCTCACCCGCCGCAACATCGTGACGTTGGGGCCGGGCGAAAACGCGGCCTTCATCGACATTGGTGGCGGTACCACCGACGTGCTGCTCTACGCCGACCGCAAGCCGGTGCTCAGCACCTCTTTCCGCTTCGCCGGCAACGACCTCTGGGGCGATGGCGGGGCCGAAGTGCGTGGCTCGAAAGACAACGGCCTCGTGCGTTTCGGCGTGGCCGGGGTGCAGAGCGCCGTGCTTTCACCCGCTGCCCGCCGGGCCCGCGAATACGTGCTGGTGGCCGAAGGAACCGATAATTTCGGCTCCGAGGACGTGGCCAGCTTCCTGTTTAACTACGACCAGCTGCTGGGCTTCAGCGAACGACTGCTGCGGGCCGAGCACCTTCGGGTACTGTTCTACCTGCACTTCGGGGCCTTGATTTACCACGTGGCGCAGGTGACGGTGGCCAACGGCCAGCAGCTGCCGCGCTACCTCTGCTTCACGGGGCGCGGCAGCCTGTACGTGCGCCTGCTGGCGGCGGGCTCCAACCTGCAGCCGGTGGAAAAGCTGGCTCGCCTTATTATGGAAAAAGCTACTGGCCAGACCGTGCCGGCTGATTTCCGCATCAAGCTGGCCGATGACCCCAAGCAAACCACCGCCAACGGCGGCGTGCTCGCCACCGGCCAGATTCCGCAGGACCCGCCCCTGGTACGGCCCGTGGGCGTGCTGCCCGATGCCGACAACCCGCAGGCTGACAAAGGCGAACACCACCTCGAAGCCACGGCCGTGACCGATGAAATCAAGCAGGCGGTGCTGGCCAACGCCCGCGCCTGCCTCAAGCTGCTGCTCGAAGACCCCGAGCTGAAGCGTTTGCAGGCCGACTTGGGCGTGAAAAACGACCAGGGACTGGTGATGAGCACGCTGGAGCGCAGCCTCGGCGACTCTTTCAATCTCTACCGCCAGCAGTACGCCGACGTGCTGCGCGACGGTGACACCGTGCCCGAAACGCTGTTCTTTCTGCCGTTCAAAAACGCCCTGTATGAGCTATCCAAGGTGCTTCATGACGCGCAACCGCTCAACTAGCCGCCGGGGCTGGTGGGCCCTGCTGCTCCTGCTGGCCCTGGCCAGCGGGCCGCGGGCGCAGGCCCAGCCGACTGCCGGCGATTCATCGGTGCGGGTGCCGATTCCCGCCGAGCCGGCTTCCAACTGGCCGTGGATGCTGGGGCTGCTGGTGGGCGGCATTGCGCTCGGTGTACTGGGGGCGCGGCTGCTGGGCCGTAAATCGCAACCAGTGGCCAGCGGGGCAGCTGCCCCAGCGGCTTCCGACCCGCTGGCCGTACCCGCAACCGCGCTGAAGCGGCCCGCTGAAAACGTGGTGGTTCGTCCACCCGTGGTGCAGTCGCTCCGCGGAGTGCAGGGCAACCAACCTGTGCCTCCGCTGCCAAATCAGCCGCCCCGGCCACCCGCTCCGGGCAGCAAGCCTAAGCAGAGTCCGCCGAAGCAGAATTCCAAGAAAACCCCTTCGTCGCGCCAGGCCCAGTCCTGGCCGGCCAACGTTCCGCACCGCCCATCCGCTATGAACCCCACGCAACCACCCGTACCTGCCGCTTCCGAAGACCAGCCCCTGGAAACCGGCCAGACCGTGGAATGGGCAGCACCTACGTCCACCCCGCCGGCCATTCAGGAGATGCTGGACGCCAGCGCGGCCGAGACTGCGGTGCCCGCCGCGCCCGCTACGGAAGCCGCCGCGACTGCGCCGGCCGTGGCTTCCGGCCCCGTTCATTATTATGCACCGGCCCCGGACGTGCCCAGCATCGAGCACCGCAAGCTCAGCCCTAACCCGCTGCCGCAGATGCCGCTGATCATCACGCTGCCGCACGGCGAGGCGAATACGGCACAATTCTCCTTCAGCCCGCAGGCCGACCAGTCGCGCATCATCGGCAACGGCGTGCGTGAGTTGAAGGAGTTTTTTGCCTTTGAGCTCCCGCCTACGGAGCAGTTTACGACCATTAAGAACCTGACGCCCGGCAAGCTCGAAAAGCGCGACGACGCCTGGCACGTGGTGCAGAAGGCCGAAATCGCGCTGAGCTAACCCCACCCCTAGCCCCTCCCCGGTGGGGAGGGGGACTATTTTCTAATTATTCTAATCGTTGATTTTTCTGGTTTGTAAAAAGCTAGAGCTAGTCCCCCTCCCCACCGGGGAGGGGCTAGGGGTGGGGCTCACGTACCTTCGCTTACATTTTTAGCCCCTATGCTCCTAATTGAGATTTTACTGATTCTGGCCCTGGTGGCCTGGCAGGCGGTGGTTTTTGTCCGCAATCGCCAGCTCACCAGCCGGGTGGAGGCGATGTATCCGGCGTCCGGCGCGATAGCCGTGCAGCCCATCACGTTCACCGCCGCGCAGCCTGAGAAGAACTTTGATATCCAGTACGATGCCCTGATGGCCCGCGATGCCTCGCCGGAGTTCGGCCAGATTGTCACCGACACCAACGAATACCTGCTGAACAACCGGGGTGCGGCGGCCGATTTCGGCATTCTGAAAGACATTTCTGAGCGCCACGCCGAAGCGCTTGACGAGGAGATTCAGGCGCAGGTGGCGACGCCGCTGTACCTGGGGTTGCTGGGCACGTTCACGGGCGCTATTCTGGGCCTGGTGTCGCTGGTGGGCAACCCGTTTGCCGACGTGGAGGCCGACCCGGCCAAGGACACGTCGTTCAGCAACGGCGACGTGCAGCACTTCCTCGGCGGCGTGCTCATTGCCATGATTGGCAGCTTGTTTGGCCTGGCTTTCACGCTGGCCGGCAACCAGCTGCTGAAGCAGGCCCGCGCCGCCCGCGACCGCAACAAAAACGCCTACTACACCTTCCTGCAAAAGGCCCTGCTGCCCAAGCTGAACTCGGACATGCAGGCCGGCATGAGCAACCTGAAATCGGTGCTGGACACGTTCAATACCGATTTTTTTAGCCAGATTCAGAACGACTTTTTCAGCAAAATCCACGAGTTTACGCCGCTCATTGCCAGCATCACGGAGAACGTGAGCGTGCAGAAGAATTTCCTGGAGCAGCTGGAGAAAATCGGTTACTCGGAGCTGGCCAATGCTACCATCAAGGTGTTCGATAGGGTGGACGAAAGCGCCCAGACGTTTGAGAAATTCCTCGGCTACCAGCAGGCCCTGAACACCACCGTGACCCACAGCACCGAAGCCGCCCAGACTATTGGGGCGCTGCTCAACCGCCTCACCGCCCTGGAGCAGGGCCTGGCCAGCGTGCCGCAGTACCTGCAGCAGCACGACGACGCCCTGCGGCAGCAGGTGGCGTTTTTCAGCCAGCACGGCAAGCTGCTGGCCGATTTGGGCGCGCAAATTCGGCAGGGCGTGAGCGAGGGCGTGCACCGCATGGATACCGAGCTCGACGGCCGCTTGCAGGAGTTGCAAAAGGAAGCCAGCGCCGCCCACGAGCAGTGGCAGCAGCACTTCCGCCGCCTCAACCAGGATAATATCTACCAGAAAATCACGGAGTACCTTAATCCCTTCACCCAACTCCCCGCCCAGCAAAAGGACCTCAACGTGCTGCAGGAGCGCCAGGCTGCCCTGGCCGCCCAGGCTTTGCAGCGCATGGAAGCCCGCCTGCTGACCGATGCCCAGCTGCAACAGCAGCTCTTGCAGCAGGTGGACCGCACGAATGCCGTGCTGGAAAAGATTACCCAGCCCAATTGGTTTCAGCGCAACGTGCTGGGCAAGAAGTAGCGGCCGTCAACCTCACCCCCTGACCCCCTCTCCAAAAAAGAGGGGGCACCGGACAAGGGTTGAGAAGTAACTCTTCTCTTTGTTCGATTCCTCTTAAATCATTCGTTATTCATTGAGCGCTACCCACGCATTTCCGGTGCCCCCTCTTTTTTGGAGAGGGGGTCAGGGGGTGAGGTTGACGTTCGCAAAACCACAATATGAAAGAGAGCAAGGACTTCTTCTGGCCCAGCTACGTGGACCTTATGACGGCCTTGTTTCTGACGATGCTCGTGCTGTTCGTGCTCAGCTACAAGCTGTTCAAGGACAAGCAGCGCGACAACGACAAGCTCATCTACGACCTGAAAGTGCAGGTGCAGGAAAAGCGTAAGCTCGATGAGATAAAGGCGGCCCTCAAGCGGCTCGAAAGCAACTACTTCGAATACAACGCCACCTACAAGCGCTACGAGCTGAAATTCCCGGTCACGTTCGCCTCCAAGAGCGATGTGCTGCCGGCCAACGCCCAGGCCCCGCTCATAAAAGCCGGGCGCTTCCTGCTGAATCAGATGCAGGCCCAGGCCCTGAAAACCGACAACGTACAGTACCTAATCGTGGTAGAAGGCCGGGCCGCCAAAGACCTGCGCTACCCGCCCAACGACGTGCACAACCTTGACGGCCCGGCCGTGCGCCAGCTCAGCTACAGCCGCGCTCTGGCCGTAATTCGGCTTTGGGAGCAGGCGGGGCTGCGCTTCCCCAGCAACCTGGAAGTGGTGGCGGCCGGTAGCGGCTTCCGCGGGGCCGGCCGCTACACCGGCAGCCAGGAAGCGTTGAACAAGCGCTTTATCATCCAGATTCAGCCCAAGATTGGGTCGATTGGGAAGTAGGTATAACGGACAAAAAAGAACGTCATGCTGAGCTTGCCGAAGCATCTCTACCGCGAAGAGTAATTAGTTACTTCCCCGGTAGAGATGCTTCGGCAAGCTCAGCATGACGTTCTTTTTCTTTTCAATAAGCGCTAGAAGCGGCGGTTTACGCAGTTCAAATCCTCAAAGGCCTGCTTCAAACGGGCCACGAAGGTCTCCTCGCCTTTGCGCAGCCACACGCGCGGGTCGTAGTACTTCTTGTTGGGCGAATCGGCCCCGCCGGGGTTGCCAATCTGGCCCTGCAGGAAGCCTTCGTTCTTCACGTAGTAGTCCTTGATGCCTTCCCACAGCGCCCATTGCAGGTCGGTGTCGATGTTCATCTTAATGGCCCCGTAGCTGATGGCCTCGCGGATTTCCTCCTGCGAAGAGCCCGAGCCGCCGTGAAATACGAAGTCGATGGGCAGCGCCTCCGCGATGTTGTGCTTCTGGCGCAGGTGCTCCTGCGAGTTGTGCAGGATTTTGGGCTCGAGCTTCACGTTGCCGGGCTTGTACACGCCGTGCACGTTGCCGAACGCGGCCGCGATGGTGAAGCGCGGGCTGATGGCGCTGAGCTGCTCGTAGGCGTAGGCCACTTCCTCGGGCTGGGTGTAGAGCTTGGAGCTGTCCACGTCGGAGTTGTCCACGCCGTCTTCCTCGCCGCCGGTCACGCCGAGCTCGATTTCGAGCGTCATGCCGATTTTGGCCATGCGCTCGAGGTAGCGCTTGCAGATTTCGATGTTCTCCTCAATCGGCTCTTCCGACAAGTCCAGCATGTGCGAGCTGTAGAGCGGCTGGCCGTGCGTCTGGTAGTATTTCTCGCCGGCATCGAGCAGGCCGTCAATCCAGGGCAGGAGCTTTTTGGCGGCGTGGTCGGTGTGCAGCACCACGGGCACGTCGTAGAGGGCGGCCATGTGGTGCACGTGGTAGGCCCCCGAAATACCGCCCGCGATGCTGGCCCGCTGGCCGTCGTTGGGCACCGACTTGCCGGCGAAGAACTGCGCGCCGCCGTTCGAAAACTGAACCATCACCGGCGAATTCACCGCTTTGGCGGTTTCGAGCACGGCGTTCACGGTGTTGGTGCCGGTCACGTTCACGGCGGGCAGCGCGTAGGCGTGGGCCTTGGCGTGCTGGAAGAGGGCCTGCACTTCGTCGCCGTGCAGCACGCCGGCCCGAAGGCCGGTAAGGGTTTGGTCAGCCATAAAAAAAAGTTGTGCGGCGGGGCCGCGGTGGTCAAGAGAAAGCGGGGAAAAGCCAGGCCACCCAATGCGGGTGCCCGGCTCACAAAGTACGGGCGGCGCTGCCTAACCTGAAAGGCGCGGGCCAAACGAGTGTCGCCGGGCCGGCCAAAACCCACGCGGCCGGGCAAAAAAAGAGGCTGACCGTTGCAGCGGTCAGCCTCGGGCTGCACAGTTCTCCCACCTTTTTCGGAGTCAACGCTACACGGTGCTCATTCGTTTCGATTGCCGGTATACGCCGCGTTTAGTAGTGGCTTCCAGCTGATACACGTACTCGCCGGGGGGCAGGCCCAGGCCCGCCAGATTCAGCTTAATGCTCTGTGGACCTGGGCTGCGTGCTTTGTGCATCACGCCGGCCACGTTGCGGCCCCGCTCGTCCAGAATGGTGAGGCGCACATCGGCGGTGGTGGTCAGGATGAAGGGCACGCTGGTTTCGCCAGCGTGGGGGTTCGGGTAGTTCTGCCCCAGCTCAAGTAGGCTGGTCGGCCGGGTGGGCACCGATGATAGGTCGGGCGAAAAAGCGCAACCGCTAACCGGCGTAGTGCCGTAGCCAAGAAATTCAGTCATCATGCCAGGGGAGCAGTAGGGTGAAGTGGTGGCGGTGTAAGTGGTTGAGAAGATGTAAGTAAGTAACTTTTTTCTGAAGTTGGAAATTGCCGGCTCATTATGAGAGGGCTAATCGATGGTTAGGTTTAAAAAGTCGCTGAGTTCACGCTTTTCCGCGGCCAGTATCCCGAAAGAGGTGGGGTACGGGTTGCGGCTGGTCGTCGGGCTGTGGGTGGCCGAATAATCGAAGGGGTACAGATTCACGACCCGCTCGAAGTAGCGGGCGGCCGGGGAACAGGCCTTGCGCTTGAGGTAGACGCCGCCGGTCCAGGAGTTGGCCGGGGTATTCTGCGCGTCGATTTTGAGGATAGCGGGGGTAGGTGCCCAGCATTTTCCCGACCCGGCCCGGCGCGTTCAATGGCTTCACGAGTCCGGTCGGGGCTCGATGGGGTAGGGGCGCTGCGCTATCGTTTTCTGGTGGTGGGCAGCGGCGGCGATGGTGTAGTTTTTGGCTACCCCGTTCCCTAGTCCGCCGAGGGGCTCGCGTCGGAGCGCAAGCTGAAGGTGTGGGCCGTGCTCAATGCCGTGGAACAAGGGATGCTGAGCCGGGCCGACGCGCTCAGTGCCTACGGCATCGGCCCGGCCGAGCCGGAGGAGTACCGCGCCGGCTGGCTCGATTTCGCCGCCGGCAGCCGATAACCCGGCGGCCATTTTAGCGTTTAGGCATGCAAGATTCTAAATCCCTCCTGCATGCCTGTGCTAACCCCATCCGCAGCCCCGCCTTTACCCCAGCTACCCAAGGCCCCGACCGGCATCGACGGTTTGGATGAAATTACCGAAGGCGGCCTGCCGCTGGGCCGGTCCACCCTGATTTGCGGCATTCAGGACTTCAACGAGCCGGGCGTGCTCATGGCCTTCGAGGAAACGGGCGAAGAGCTGGCCGCCAACGTGGCCTCGCTGGGCTTCGACCTGAAGGACTTGCAGGCCCGCCAGCTGCTGCGCGTCGACCACGTCCACCGCTCCGAGATTGAGGAAACCGGCGAGTACGACCTCGACGGGCTGTTCATCCGCCTGGGCTACGCCATCGATTCAATCGGGGCCAGGCGCGTGGTGCCCGATACCATTGAGGCGCTGTTTTCGGGGTTTCCAAACCAGAGCGTGCTGCGCTCGGAAATCCGCCGGCTGTTTCGCTGGCTCAAGGATAAGGGCGTGACCACCCTCACCGCGGCCGAGCGGGGCGAAGGCACGCTCACCCGCCACGAAAGCGGCCAATAATTCGTACGACCCGCGGTGCGCCTGCACACCTGCCCGCATTTTTTCCATGATGAATACAATCGACGAAGAAACCCGGGCATTGCGCCTTTACGTGGCCGGGCAAACGCCCAAATCGGTGGCCGCGCCGACCAACCTGAGCAGGTACTGCGAGCAGCATCTCAAGGGGCGCTACAAGCTGGAAGTAATCGACCTGCTGGTGCACCCGCAGCTGGCCGAGGGCAACCAGATTCTGGCCATCCCCGGGCTGGTGCGCCGGCTGGTGGGCGACCTTTCGGACCGCGAGCGGGTGCTGAAAGCCCTGGGTATTTCCGCCGCGGTCCATAACGGAATCAGCTATGAATGAGCCCCAACCAACGGCTGCGGCCCTGGCCCAGGAAAACGAGGAGCTGCGCGCGCAGCTGGAGGAAGCCCGGGAGCTGATTCACGCCATCCGGACCGGGGCCGTGGATGCGCTGGCCGTGCAGGGCCCCGAGGGGCCGCGCATCTTCACGCCGCAAGGGGCCGACCAGGGCTACCGCACCCTCATCGAGCAGATGAACGAAGGGGCCCTGCTGCTCGGCGAAGAGGCCACGGTGCTCTACTGCAACGCCTGCCTGGCGGGCCTGCTGGGCCGCCCCCTGGCCGGGATAATGGGGAGTGCTTTCGATGATTTTGTGCCGCCGGCCTACAAGGCCTACTGGGCCAGCCTGCTGCTGGAAGGCTGGCAGGGCCGCAGCAAGGGCGAGCTGCCGCTGCAAACCGAGGCCGGGGAGCTGGTGCCGTTTTCGGTGGCCCTGAACGTGCTGCGGTTCAACCAAACGTCCGCCCTGGCGGTCATTGTCACGGGTTTGTCGGCCCGCCGCGAAATTACGGCCATCCGGGCCCGCGTGGCCGAGCAAAATGCGCTGCTGGACCGCAAATCCGAAGAGCTGAAGCACGAAGAATCGGCCCGCCAGGTTGGGGAACGCGCCGCCGCCGCCGCCAACCGCCTGCTGGAAGGCATTCCCCACATTGCCTGGACGGCCACCCCGGATGGCCACAATTCCTACCTCAATGGCCGCTGGTTCGACTACATCGGCCAGGAAAATGCCGCTGGGTTCGACCACGGCTGGTCCCTGCACCTGCACCCCGACGATGGTGCCGCGGCCGGGACCCGCTGGCAGCAATGCCTGCGGACCGGCGAGGTCTTCGAAGTGGAATATCGGTTTCGCAACCGTGCCGGCGACTACCGCTGGATGCTGGGCCGCGCCCTGCCCTCGCGCGACGAGCACGGCACTATCGTCCAGTGGATTGGTACCTGTACCGACATTCACGAGCACAAGCTGGCGCTGGTCCGCATCGACGAAGGCCAGCGCGAGCTGCGCGACAACAACGAGCAGCTGACCCGGGCCAACGTGGACCTCGACAACTTCATCTACACGGCCTCGCACGACCTCAAAGCGCCCATCAGCAACATTGAGGGCCTGCTCGATGCCCTGCTGAGCGAGCTGCCCGCCGCCACGGCCCAGAGCGCCGAGGTGCGGCCCATTCTGGCGCTGATGGAGGAATCCGTGAACCGTTTCAAGCGCACTATTGAGCACCTGACCGAGGTGTCGAAGCTGCAAAAGGAACACGGCCGGCCCATCGAGCCGGTGAATCTGGCGGCCGTTATTCGCGACGTGTGCCTCGATTTGGAGCCACTTATCCAAAGCACCGGGGCGGTGCTGGATGTGGACGTGGCCGCCGCGCCCACGGTGCTGTTTGCCGAGAAAAACCTGCGCAGCGTGGTTTTCAACCTGCTCAGCAACGCCCTGAAATACCGGGCTCCGGGCCGCCCTCCGCAGCTGCGGCTGCGCGCCCGGCCCGAGGGTGCGTCTGTCGTGCTGGAAGTGCAGGACAACGGCCTGGGCTTTGATGCCACGCAGGAAACGCGGCTTTTTGGCTTGTTTCAGCGCTTTCACGACCATGTGGAGGGCTCCGGCATTGGCCTCTACATGGTGAAGCGGATGCTGGAAAACGCGGGTGGGCGCATCGAAGCCCGGTCTGAAGTGGGCAGCGGCAGCACGTTTCTGGTCTACTTCATCGGGTAGACGAAAGGGTACCGGTGGCGGCTGGCCGGGCCGTTGCCGCCGCCGCCTGTACCTTGGCGGCATGTCCGATTTTCGCCTTCGCGTATTCCAGGCCGTGGCCCAGCACCTGAGCTTCACCAAAGCCGCGCAAGGGCTGTTTATCACGCAGCCAGCCGTCACCAAGCACATTCGGGAGCTGGAAACCCAGTACGGCCAGCGCCTGCTGGAACGGCGCGGCAACCGCGTGGCCCTCACCGAAGCCGGCCGGCTGCTGCAGGCCCACGCCGAAGCCGTGGCCGCCGCCGCCCAGCAGCTCGAAGACCAGCTCCACGCCCTGCGCGACCCCGACGAAGCCGCCGGCCGCCTGCGCCTGGGGGCCAGCACCACCCTGGCCCAGTACGTGCTGCCCGGCCTGCTACCCGCCTTCCAGGCCCGCCACCCCAGGGTGCAGCTCTCGCTGCTCAACGCCAATTCGGAGCACATTGCCGAAGCCCTGCTGCGCGGCGAGCTGGACCTGGGCTTCGTGGAAGGCCGCTCGAAAAGCCGCGACCTGCACTACGAATTACTATTGCCCGATGAGCTGGTGGCCGTGCGCCGCGCCACCCCGGCCGGCCCACCCAGGCAGCCCCTGCCGCTGGCCGAGGCCCTGGCCTGCCCGCTGGTGCTGCGGGAGCGCGGCTCGGGCACGCTGGAAGTGCTGGAGTTCGCCCTGCGTGCCTTCAAAATCAAGCTCAGCGAGTTGCGGGTGGTGTTTTACTTCGATAACACCGAAGCCATCAAGGCCTACCTCGAAGCCTCGCCCACGGCGTTGGGCTTCGTGTCACGCCGGGCCCTGGTGCGGGAGCTGGCCGCCGGGGCGCTGGAAATAGTGCCCGTGGCCGGCCTGCACCTGCCGCGCCAGTTCGAGGCCGTGTGGGTGCAGGGGCAGCCGCTCTCGCGCTTGGCCCAGCGGTTTCTCAGCTTCGCGCAGGGCCACTTTGCGGCTTCACTATAACTTCTGGTAATTTCGAATAACCTTTTAGGATTACCCCCTGGCAGGGGAGGGCCGTAAATTTGGGGTGCTAAAACCCTGCTGCCGTGTCCCACCCCGTCCTTCCTCCCCCCGCTCCAGACACCGCCGTCGCGAAGGCTGCTGACCAGCCCGAAATCACCGGCTTCCGGCGGCATTTTCACGCGCCGCGGGTGGTGCTGGGGCGCGAGTTTACGGGGCGGCAGGTAGTGTTTGGGCTGCTGCTGGTGTTCTGCCTCACGCCGTGGGCTTCGCCGCCCGTGGCGCTGGCCTTGGGGCTGGTGCTGGCGCAGGTGCTGGGTAATCCCTTCGCTGCGCAAACCAAAAGGCTCACGGCCAAGCTGCTGCAATACTCGGTGGTGGGGCTGGGCTTCGGTATGAATGCCCACGCCGCCATGGCGGCCGGCAAGGAGGGCATTCTGTTCACGGTGGTGTCCATTTTTGGCACCCTGATTTTGGGGTATTTCGTGGGCAAGTGGCTGGGTCTGGGCCGCCACGTCGTCCACCTGATTTCCTGCGGCACCGCCATTTGCGGGGGCAGCGCCATTGCGGCCGTGGGGCCGGTGCTGCGGGCCAAAGACGAAGAAATGTCGGTGGCGCTGGGCACGGTGTTCGTGCTCAATGCCATTGCGCTGTTTGCGTTTCCGCCCATCGGCCACGCCCTGGCTATGACGCAGAACCAGTTTGGCCTGTGGTGCGCCATTGCTATTCACGACACCTCGTCGGTGGTAGGGGCAGCGGCGGCCTACGGCGACCAGGCCCTGCAAGTGGCCACCACCGTGAAACTGGCCCGCGCCCTCTGGATAATCCCGATTTCCATCGGCACGGCCATGCTCTTTAAGCAGCAGGACGTGAAGGTGAAGCTGCCTTATTTCATCTTCGGCTTCATTCTGGCCATGCTGGTCAATACCTTCCCGCTGGCCCCGTGGCTAGTGGCCCTGGCCAAAATCGGCCTCACGGTGACGCTTTTTTTCATCGGCGCGGGCTTATCGGCCGCCGTGCTGAAGGCGGTGGGGGCCCGGCCCTTCGTGCTGGGCGTAGTGCTGTGGGTGGTGATTTCGACGGCTTCGCTCTACGTGATTTTGCACACGGTATAGCCGAAAAGCCAGCCAACAACCCAAAGCCGTTGAAGTTGGCAGACCGAGTACCCCGAATTTCCAATTCGGCTGTTTGAACGACATCCCAACAACTCGTTCAGGCGGCCGAATTGGAAATTCGGGGTACTCGTTTAGGCGGCCGGCTGGGGCTCGCTGCCCCGCAGGCCGTACCACACGATGTATAGGTAGCACAGCACGGGCAGCACGAAAGCCACCCGCAGGGCGTGTACGCCGCCACCGCCAAGGGTGCTATCGGCAATGATGCCGAACAGCGGCGGAATGACGGCTCCGCCCACGATAGCCGCCGACAGCAGCCCGGAGGCATCTTCGGTGTGGCGGCCCAGGCCGGCCACGGCCAGCGTGAAGATGACCGGGAACATAATCGAGTTCATCAGGCCCACGGCCAGCAGGCTCCACATAGCTACCGCGCCGGTAGAATTCACCGAAATCAGGACGAGTATTACCGACATGACGGCATTAAAGGCGAGCACCCGGCCCGGCTTAACCTTGCGCAGGATGGCGATGCCCAGGAAGCGGCCCACCATGGCCCCGCCCCAGTAGAAGGCCACTTGCACGCCCGCGTCCCGGGCGGCCATATTCATTACTTCCGACTGGCCCAGGTAGCTCACGATGTGCGAGCCGATGGCCACTTCGGCCCCCACGTAGCAGAAAATGCCCACCAGGCCCAGCAGCAGGTGGCGGTAGTTCCAAGCGCGTTGCGTGTCGCCGGCCGGGGCGGGCTCGTGCGCAATGTGCGGCAGCTTGATAAAGCTCAGCACCAGGCTAATGAACACTAATACCGCTCCGATGCCCAAATACAGGTACTGCACCGCCGTTACATCGAGCGAGGCCGTCTGCGCGGGAGTCAGGGTTTTGAGGTCGGGCAGGTGCGAAAGAATCAGCCACGAGCCTGCGATGGGGGCGATGAACGTGGCCAACGAGTTGAACGCCTGCGTCAGGGTGAGGCGCGACGAAGCCGTTTCGGGCGGGCCCAGGATGGATACGTAGGGGTTGCCGGCCACTTGCAGCATCACAATACCGGTAGCCAGCACGAACAAAGCGCCCAGAAACAGCTCAAAGGTGCGGCTTTCGGCGGCCGGATAAAACAGGAAGCAACCCAGGGCCGCTACCAGAAAGCCCACCAGCATCCCGCGCTTGTAACCAATGCGCGTAACCAGACGCCCGGCCGGCACCCCCATCACCAGATAAGCCCCGAAAAAGCAGAAGTTCACCAGGTTAACCTTGGCATAGCTGAGCGTGAACAGGCCCTTGAGATAGGGAATCAGGATGTCGTTCAGGCAGGTGATGAACCCCATCATGAAAAACAGCACCGTGAGTGAGGCCAGCGCCGAGGTGTAGCGCGGCGAGGCTCCACCGGGCTCGGTGGTGGCAAGGGGAGTGGAAGTGGAAAAAGCGGGAACAGCCATAGGGGTAAAAGTGGGTCAGCGAGCGTAAAAACAGTGTAAGCTACGCGTCAAAACGCGAATATTATGCAGCGGCCAGGCTGCGGCTGATGCCCGGTTCCGGGCCGCGCAGCTCGGCCAGCCCGCGCAGGCGGCTGATGGCGGAGTAGCCGGGGTTGGTTTTTTTGGGCAGGTCGTCGAGCATCTGGTGGCCGCGGTCGGGGTGCATGGGCAGGCTGATGCCGCGCCGGCGCATGGCCTGAATTGGATTAGCGCGCGCAGCACGGCGTACATGTCCACGTCGCCTTCCAGGTGGTTGACTTCGTAGAAATTGCCAGCGGCATCGCGCCGGGTGCTGCGCAGGTGGATGAAGTGAATGCGGTCGGCAAACCGGCGCACCATCTGCGGCAGGTCGTTATCGGCCCGCACCCCGAAGGAGCCGTGCTTTCCAGCCAAAGCCTCGTGCTCGAATCCACGCTGTTCGAGCGCAAGTCGACTGCCCGGGAATAAGGGTAGCGCAATAATGCCCTGTGCGACAGCTGGATAATAAAGCGGCGGTGGGCGCTGGTTTCCTGTTCGGTACGTGCGTGTCGCCTCGTAAGGGAAAAAGCCCGTGTTGGCCGGCTCTCAAAGGGTGGGCTGTGTCGGCGGTACAACCCTGAGCGGCCTCACCCGTTGGAGTTGGACAAACCTTAGCCCGCGGTGGCTGCAAGCAAACCACTTTGCGGCCGGCAGCCGGTACTCCACTTTCCACTCTTAATCAGAAAACAACATGATTCCTCCCTCCCAGCTCACGCCGCCCCCGTTGGGGCCCGGCACCACCCCGCCGCTGCTCGAAGCCGTGCCCCGGCGCTCCTTTCTGAAATTTTCGGGCCTCGGCGCAGTGGGGGTGGTTTTGGCCTCGGCCGGCTGCCGCATCAACAAAGACGAGGAGACCAACACCGTCAACGTGGGCAAGCACGATTTGGCCATTCTGAACTACGCCTTCGCGCTGGAACAGCTGGAGGGTGCTTTCTATGAGAAAGTGACTGCCGGTTTCTATGCCGGGGCCAGCGCGATGGAAAAAGACCTGCTCACCGACATCCGCAATGATGAAATCGCGCACCGCGAATGGTTCCGCGATGTGCTGACGCTGAAAAAGGTGCCCAAGCTGGAGTTCGACTTTTCGTCCATCAACTTCACCGACCGCCGCAGCGTGCTCACTACGGCCCGCACGTTCGAAGACCTGGGCGTATCGGCCTACAACGGAGCCGGCCAGCTGCTGGCCCTGTCGCCGTTCCTGAACCACGCCGGCAAGATTGTGTCGGTCGAAGCCCGCCACGCTGCCACCATTCGCAACCTGCTCAGCTTCGGCAGCTTCGCCGACAGCGACGTGGCCGATGCCAACGGCCTCGACGTGGTGCGTACGCCCCCGCAAGTAATGGCGCTGGCCGATAAATACTTCGTTACCAAAGTAAAGGTCGACGAGCTCCCCACCCACTAGTAACTCCCGGATACCATGAATCTGTCTAACCTATTTAACGAAATTGAGAGCGTTGACCCCGAGATTTACGACCGGATGGATGCGCGCCGGGGCGTAATCAACCGCTTTGCGCGGGTGGGTACCCGCCTGGCCACCGCTGCCGTGCCCGTGGCCCTGGGCGGCTTGTTCAACAAAGCCTACGGCCAGAAAGTATCCAGTGACGTGCTGGAAGTGCTGAACTTCGCCCTCACCCTGGAGCACCTCGAAAGCCGCTTTTACCAGACTGCCGTGGGCACGCCCGGGCTACTGCCGGCGAAGGATAAAATCAACGTCATCCGCGACCACGAGGTGCAACACGTAAAGTTCCTCCAGCAGACCATCACCTCGGCCGGCGGCACACCGGTAGCCGAAGGCAAGTACGATTTTACCGGCAAAGGCACATTTCCGGCCGTTTTCAGCGACTACAAGCAGTTTTTGCAGGTGGCCCAGGCGTTTGAGGACACCGGCGTGGGCGCCTACAAAGGCCAGGCCAGCGAGCTGAAATCGTCGAACGACATTCTCACCGCCGCCCTGCGCATCCATTCTATGGAAGCCCGGCACGCGGCCCACATCCGCTTCATCCGGATGGTGAACGGCTACGCCAAAATAAAGCCCTGGATTGTGGGCGATGACAACTCGAAAGGCACCCCGTTCGAACGCATTTACCAGCGCGAGTCGGACCACCGCCAGGTCGTCATCAACATCGAAGGCATTGGCGGCTACAACGTGGGCAACGCCGCCACTTCCAGCTTCGACGAGCCCCTGCACAAGGACGAAGTGATGGCAATTGTGAAGCCCTTCCTGGCATAGGCCAGCGGCTGCAACAGCCAGGCTTTCCGCATACAAAAACGGCTAACCAGCAGCGAATAGCCTGCGGTTGGCCGTTTTTGTATGCGGAAAGCCTGGCTTTTTGCGCAACGGGAGCGCCACTCCAGTACCACCCGCTTCGTTAATACCTGGCCTTCGGCCTGTGGCCGTAACGTGTACATGCCCACCGCCAGACGCTGGATGCTAAACTTGGCCATACCCCCGGCCGCGTTCAGCGCGATGCTGCGATTTAGCACTGCCTGCCCCAGCGCGTCGAAGAGCGTGGCGCGCACCTCGCGCTGCCCCGCCAGCGGCGGCGGCAGCACCTTGAAGCGGCCGTGGGCGGGGTTGGTTACCAGGTTGGATTTCAAGCCGTTGCTGCCGATGCGAATCATCTTCACCTTCGACTGCTTCACCAGCGGCCAAAGCTGGTCGAGTTGCCCGTTGAAAACCCGCGTGCCCGGGGCGGTGGACAGCCAGGCATTCCGGCCGGCGAAGTAGGGCGAAATGGCCTGGCCGAAACCAGCGGTAAGCGTGCGGCCGCTGAGCAGGAGAAACAGTAGCAGTTTCTTCCTGGATGGGAATTGGTTTGAATTGGGATAGCGCGAGAAGTTGCCGGGCGGCCCATACCGGGGGGGGGGCTGCCACAGCCGGTAGCAGCCCGCAGGACTTTGGGAGGAAACGGGCCTCGAAGCAGGCTCCTGACAAGGTCCCGGAGCCTGCTTCGAAGCCGGATTCAGACCCGGCCAACCGCCGCTGCGCCCCACTCGATTATGACGGTAGTCGTGGATTAAATCCGGTAGAATTGTTGGCCGCCTCACTACCCGGGCTCGAGGTGCTGATGCAGCTGGAGCAATTGAACTCCTTGCGGAGGCGCTGAGGCGGCAATTGGTCTGGTGCGCTACTGGCCCCTTACACCAGGCTCAGTTTCGCATGTCTATTTTGCAAGTTGGCACGCCCCGGCCTCGCGGCTGAGGCAAATCCTTATTGTCCGATATTCTGTCCCAGGTAAAAGCAAAAACCCCATTCACAGGCTGTGGATGGGGTTTTTCGTGGTCGTGTAAGGAATAAAGCACCCCGCCCTTAACCGACCCTAAAAATGCCAAAACGCCTTCAATTAAGTTGAAACGGGCTTTTGCAAAATTCAAAAGTCAGTCTTTGTCGGTTAACCTCCGATAGAATCGGCTTTTTTGTCCCAGATTCCGTCCCAGGTGGGACAGCATTGATTATATTTGGAAAGGCAACTAATTCCCCTTTTCGATGGCAAAAATACGCTTTTCACTGGTCGAACCCAAACTCGACAAACCAACTCCGCTGTTCGCTTTCCTCAGTTTTTCGGGGAAGCGCGTGAAGGTGTATGCCGGCCGCTCCATTCACCCCAAGCAATGGGACGCCAGCGAACAGAAAGCCCTGACCCGCGGCTACCCCAGCAACGGCGCGCTCAACGATTGGCTGGATTTGATGAGAATGCGGCTAACCAAATGCTACGACACCCACGCCGCCGCCGGCACCATGCCCACCGCCGATGAATTGCGCGCGCTGGCCCTACCCGAAGACACTGAAGCCGCCGCGCCTGAGCCAACCCCCGAACCAACCCCCGCCCGCCCGGACCTGCTCACCACCTTCTCTAACTGGATTGAGAACCGCGGCCTCACCCAAAGCCCCAACACCGTTCGCACGTACCGCACCTGCCTACGGCACCTACGCGACATGCAGCGCATCGAACGCTACGCCATCGACTTCGATACCGTGAGCCACGGCTTCGGCGAAAAGTTCGCCCGCTACCTGCTCACCAAGCGCAACCTCATTGACAGCGTCATCAATAAAAACCTGTTTCGCATCAAGCACTTTTTGGTGTGGGCCCAGGAGAACGGCTACCCCGTCGTAGTCGAGCCCAAGCAATTCCGCTGGCAGCACCAGGAGCCGGAAATTCTAACCCTGACCCGCGCCGAGGTGCAGCGCCTGGCCGACCTCGACCTGAACAGTCACCCCGCCCTCGACAACGCCCGCGCCCTGTTCCTGATTGGCGTATACACCGGCCTGCGCTTCTCCGACGTGGCCGCGTTGAAGCCCGAGCACATCCAGCCCGACCGCCTGCGCCTGACCACCCAGAAAACCCGCACCACCCTCACCGTGCCGGTGCGTCCCGAGGCCCAGCCGCTGCTGGCCCGCGTCATCGCTGGCACCCTGCGCCCCATCGCCAACCAGAAGCTAAACGGCCACCTCAAAGAGCTGGCGCAGCTGGCTGGCATCGAGGCCCCCACCGAGCGGGTGCGCTATGCCGGCGGCCAGCGCCGCGCCCACACCGCCCCCAAGTATGAGTTCGTGACCACGCACACGGCCCGCCGCACCTTCGTCACACTGGCCCTGGAGGCCGGGGTACGGCCCGAAGTCGTCATGCGCATTACCGGCTACAAAAGCCTGGCCGCCTTCCGGCGCTACGTCAATGTGAGCGAGGACACGATGCTTGACGAATTCTCCCGCGCCTTCGCTTAGACTCCACCGCTCCATTTTCTACCCTCAAGAGTCGGCTCCGTGGCAGTCATTAAACAATACCCGATACCAGTAGACACCTTACCCGAAGCAGTTAGCAGCGCCCTGCTGGATTGGCTCACGGAGACGCCTACCTGGCTCACTATTTCACACCTTGATGATTCCCCCAACCTCATCGACTATTTTGAATTGGACCTCGCAGCCTGCGAAACGCCCGAAATCCGACTCAGGTACCTCAGCCGCCTCAGTCTGCAGGGCGGAATAAACCGAGAGCCTTACCCGCGAGCCGCAGAAGAATTGAAGCGAGTGCAGGCCGAGGTTGACTTGTTCCGGCCGTTGCAGTACGATAAATCGGAAGCTTACTATCCTTATCATCGACGAGAGCCCTTTCACGATGGTCACTTTCACGGGTGGCTCGCCGTCCGCCTCACAGAGGCTTGTTGCGCCTACATCGGCAATTCTGCCTTGCGAGGTGCCCGCCAGAACTTATGGGCAGAGTGGGAAAATGAGCAGCACAACGTCCAGCGCCACCAAGTAGCAGACGAAACAACCTCCCAACTATTTCTTTATTTGTTCGGCGTTTTAGTGCCCTTTGCAAATGGTAGCCGCACCCGCAGCCTCGGCAACGTGGCCGAGCAGTTCCGGCAGTCGGTGCCGCGCCCGGCCCCTGGTCCGCGCCCGCCGGCCCCACCACCCGAGCCGCTGCCCCAAACCTTGCAGATGCTTTGCCAAAACGGCCTCACGCCCGCCAACGTGCGCGAGCTGCTGGCGCAGCTCGGGGCCGTCGACGCCAAAACCGGCCGCTGGCACCTCGGCGACCTCACCGGCCGCCCAGCTGAAATGAAAAGCACGTTCCCGGCCGTGTACCGGGCCCTGGCCGACCTCAAACTACTGAAGAAGCTGGAGGGCCCTGTTTGGCTCAAAATATTCATTGCCGAGTTCGACGTGAAACTCAGCTCCCGCATGGGCAATTACGACACCAAAGGCCAGGTCAGCAAGAAATTCCACGAAGCCTACGATGAAACCGTGCGGTGGGCGAAGCTGTGGCGGGCCCGGCAGGAGGCCGAACAATAAACAGTACCCACGAGTACGCCCGCGGTGCCTCCCGCAAGAACCTATTTTTTCCGCCACCAATTCGGCCGGCCGCGCAGTCTTTTCAGCGCGTAGCCGACGCCGCCAGCCAGCAGCAAGGCCGAGCCGCCATCAATGGGAATGGAAGTGGGTGCTGCCCCCGGCGTGGGGCCGCCCGAGCCGGGCTGGGCCTTTGCGGCGGCGGCTGCCAGGAGGCATACGCCGCCCGCCAGAATTATCATTGTGAGCAAATTTTTCATAGGAAGTAGTGGAGGAAGAAGCTGACGGGGCGGGCCTGGTTTAGAACCCGCCCGTCAGTTTCAGATGGGAGTTTATTGTAACACCACCCGCTTGGTTACCAGGGTAGCCCCAGCCTGCAGGCGCAGCAGGTACACCCCCTGAGCCAGCCCAACCGCGTCGACGGAGAGCAGGGCCCCCGCCGCTGATAGGGCCGCCGTTTGGTACCGCACTACCTGGCCCAATATATTCAGCAGCTCGGCCCGGACTACGGTCGCCCCGGTCACGGCCGGCACTTGCACCGTGAAGGTCTCGTGGGCCGGGTTTGGATAGAGCGTAACCGCTGCGGCCGTCAGGCCCGTCCCGGTTGCCAGCGCCCCAGCCCTGAATTGCACACTGAACCGCCCCACTAGTGTCGCTGCCGCCTGGGCCGTTGTCACCGTAAAGGAGTAGCCCGGCTGCAAGCGCAGGTTCATCGTCTGGCCCGTGGCGGCGTCTATCAGGTAGGCATCCAGGCCAGCCGGCAGGTTATGCAGGTCAGCAGCGGTTAGCGAGTATGTGCCGGCAGCAGGCACGCCCACGTTCAGCGGTAGCACGGTGGCGGCGTCAAACGCGGGGCGGCCGTCAATGGCCAGGTGCTGGCCCGAGGTGGCGGTGCTGCCCAGGTTCAGGCCGCTGGGGTTGGCCAGCTTTTCAGCATCGAACTGGTTGTCGAAGGCGGGCGTGGCCCCGGCCTGGGCGTAGGTGTAGAACGCATCGGCCGGGCCGGTGGCACCGCGGAGGTCGAGCTGCACCAGCGGGCGCGGGTCGGCGGTGGTGCGCTGAAAGGCCGTGGCGTTGGGCGTGGTCAGGCGCTGGCTGTTGCGGAAAGTGAGCGAGCCGCTGGTCTGGCCGGCGCTCACGCGGGCGAAGAAGCCCTGGGCCAGTGGAATCACCGGGTTGCCGCCGACCCCATTGGCGTAGCTGCGGTACTGGCCCGCGTACTGCCCGGTGCTGCTGTACACGTAGATGGCGGCGTCCAGGTTCGCCCGGTCGGCCAGAGCCACCAGCGAATAGTCGAGCGGGGCCGGGTAGGGGTTGCCCACCAGCTGCCAGCCGGCATCGGGATTGCCGTTCACGCGGCTCAGGGTCCGCATCTGGTCGCCATTGGTCAGCGAACCCACGAAATCGACCAGTTGCGAGGCCGGGATGTTGACGGCGTAGCCCTGCCCCACCACCAGGGGCGTCGTCAGGGCGGCCGGTACCACGAAGCCGCGGTCAAACGGGGTGTAGCTGTTGGTCAGCGTCACCCGGCTCTGGTCGTAGCCAAACACGGTGGGGAAGGGCGTGGTGGTGCCCGGTGTCGTCGAAGCGTTGTAAACCGTGGCCTGGCTCACCTCGGGGGCAAAACCGGCCGTGGCCAGGTCGGCCACGGTGGTATTGCTCACCGGGGCGCTGAAGTGGCGGTAGCCGGCCCCGGCGTTTAGGCTGGGGTCGATGTAGCGCTGCACGGTGGCCGTGCCGCTCACCACGCCGGTGCTGGCGTTCACGGCCAGGGCCGTGCCGGCCGCCGAGGAGAGTAGCGTGAGCGCCCGGCCGTTGAGGACCAGGTTGCCCGCCCCGCCCACGGTGAGCACCTGCGTCACGCTGGTGGGAGCCGAAAGCGTTAAGGCGTTGCTGTTGGTCGTACTCAAGTTGCGCACCTGGGCGGGTAGGCCGCTGCCGGTGGCCTGCGCCGCTATGCCGTTGTAGAGGTAGCTGGCATCGGTGGAGAACGCGCGGGAGCCGTTAGTTTGCACGGCCCCCGTCGCGCCACTGGCCGCAATGCCGGCCGGGTCGCAGATGCCGAGCGTGCCGCCGGCCACTAGCGTGAAGCTGCCCGCGCCGGTCAGCGACTGGCAGTTGGTGAGCAAGGTTCCGTTCACGGTCACGCTGGTATTCACCGTCGTGTTGCCGCTGAGCTGGGCCACGCCCGTGCCGGTCACGGTGATGGAGTTGTAGGCGCCCGCCGCCACGGCCGTGGGACTAGCGGTGCTGCCGGTACTTACTACCAGGTCGGGCAGGGCCGCATTTTGGTTGAAGCGGACGCTCACCGTGTTGCTGCCTTGATTGGCGGCCAGCAAGTCGAGGTCGCCGTCGCCGTCTAGGTCGGCTACCGTCGCGAGGTAGGGATTGCTGCCCACGCCGAGGTCAGCGCCACCCGCGAAGCTGCCGCTGCCGTTGTTGAGGCGCACACTGACAGTGCCGGCGCTGTAGTTCACGGTGAGCAGGTCGGGGTCACCGTCGCCGTCCACATCGCCCACCGCCACGCTGCGCGCGCCGCTGCCTACGCTGGGGTCGGTGCCCCCACCAAAAGCGCCACTGCCGTTATTGAGCCGTATGCTTACGGTGCTGCTGCTCTCGTTGGCCGTGAGCAGGTCCAGGTCGCCATCGCCGTCCACATCGGCTACGGCTATCGTGCGGGGGTTGCTGCCCACCGCCACCTGCGTACCGCCGCCGAAGCTGCCGCTGCCGTTGTTGAAGCGGATACTGGCTGTGCCGCTGGCGTTGGCATTGGCCGTGAGCAAGTCCAGGTCGCCGTCACCGTCCACGTCGCCCACCGCTACGCCGGAGGCATTGCTCCCCACGGTTACGCTTTGAAAGCCGCCGAACACGCCGCCGCCATTGTTGAAGCCAATGCTCACTGTACCGTCACCTTCGTTAGCGGTGAGCAGGTCCAGGTCGCCGTCGCCGTCCACGTCGGCCAGAGTTATGCTGCGGGGTTGGCTCCCGACAGTCGCTTGCGAACCGCCCGCGAAGGTGCCGCTGCCATTGTTGAGGCGCACACTCACCGTGCCGGATAAGCTGGCGGTAAGAAGGTCAATATCCCCGTCCCCATCCACATCGCCAACTGCCAACGTGCGGGGGCCGCTGCTTACGCTGGGGTCGGAGCCACCCCCGAAGGTGCCGTTGCCGCTGTTCAAGCGCACACTCACTGTGCTGCTGTTGTAGTTCACGGTAAGCAGGTCGCCATCCCCGTCGCCGTCCACATCGGCTACCACCACACTTTCCGGACCAGTGCCCACGGCCGGGTTGGAACCGCCGCTAAACGTACCCGGTCCCGCCCCCGCCCCCGCCGTGAACTGATACACGCGCGGCGCCGCCAGACTGCCCCCGGCCGAAGCCGTAGCGGCCGTGGTTACGGTGGCCTGCACCGTTTCGCCGGGCCGGAAGGCAAAGGTGGGCGCGAAGCTCACCGTGCTGCCGCTGGCCGTAGTAGTGCCGCTGGCCCCCGTGCGCAGGCCGCCGCGCTGGGCGCTGAACACCTTGAGGGCCGCCGTGCTGGCGCTGGTCACGGCCTGGTCGAAGGTGACCGAGACCGGGCCGCTGGCCGCACGCGCATTGGCCGTGGGGCTCGTGCTCACAATGATGAGCGGCGAGGTCACCGTGAACGTCACCCCGTTGCTGGTGCCGCCGGGCGTAGTCACTGTTACGTTGCCCGTGGTGGCCCCGGTGGGTACGCTCACAGTAATGCTGGTGGGTGAGTTCACCACGAAGCCGGGGGCACTGGTACCGTTGAAGCTGACCGCCGTGGCACCGGTGAAATTGGTGCCCGTCAGTGTTACGCTCGTGCTGACCGGTCCGCTTGTGGGGCTAAGGCTGGTGAGGGTGGGTGCGCTGCTCCCTGTTACAACCACCGTATTCGACGTGTAGGTGCAGCCACTGGCCGGGTCGGTGGCCGTGGCTGTGTACGAGCCGCTGGTATTCACGGTACGGGTGTTGCCGCTGGTGTTGCCGGGATTGAACACGAAAGTGGCCCCAGCCAAGGGCGCGGCGGTATTGTTAAGGCTACCGTTGGCGTTGAGGCGGGCAATGTTGCCCGGAGTTGGGGCGCCATTGTATGTGGTAAAGAATCCCCCGGCCAGCACCTTGCCGTCGGGGTAGAGCGCAACGCGGTATACCCCGCTGCCTCCAAAGCCCGCATTGCCGCCGTTGAAAGTTGCATCGAGCGAGCCATCGGAATTAAAGCGGGCCAACAATCGGGGTACGGCCCCGAAATTGAAGGTGCTAAAGAAGCCGCCAGCTAAGACCTTGCCGTCGGGCTGCAATGCCAGGGTCAGCACGGTGTTATCTAAGCCTTGGTTTGAGCCGTTGAAAGTGGCGTCGCGGCTGCCGTCGGCGTTGAGACGTATCAGGCACCGCGGTACGGCCACCCCATTGTACGTAGTAGAGTTGCTGCCGACCACGATTTTGCCGTCGGGCTGAACCACCACGGCCCCGGCGTTAGTATTGAAACCGTTTCCACCCGTATTAAACGTCGCGTCGCGGCTGCCATCGGCGTTGAGGCGCACGATGGCCCCGGCGGCACCCCCATTGTAGGCCGTGAACTCCCCCACTGCTACCACCTTGCCGTCGGGTTGCAGGGCAAGGCCGCGCACGATGCCATTGCCGCCAGTGAAACCGGCATTGCTGCCGTTAAAGGAAGCATCGCGGCTGCCGTCGGCGTTGAGGCGGATAAGGCCAGCGGGTACGGTACTGCCGTTGTAGGAGGTAGGATAGGCACCGGCTACCAGGATTTTGCCATCAGCTTGCAACACTATCGATTCGATTTCGACACCACCGGTTGCCCCGAATCCCGCATTACTCCCGTTAAAGGTGGCATCGCGACTGCCGTCGGCGTTGAGCCGGATGAGGGACCTGGGCACGGCAGTACCGTTGTAGGTCGTGAACGAGCCGGCCACCAGAATCTTTCCATCTGACTGTACAAGCACTGTTGCAATTGAAGGGATGCCACTCGACCCGAACCCCGCATTACCGCTATTGAAGGTAAGGTCTCGGGTTCCATCGGCACTGAGCCGGACGAGGCCACCGTTTGTGCTGCTGCCGTTGTAGGTAAATGAGTCGCCTCCGACGAGTACCTTGCCGTCGGCTTGCACCGCCAGTGTTCGGGGACGGTCGAACCCGCCGGTACTAAACCCCGCGCCACCTGTATTGAACCCCGGCGTGGTGGCCGTGGCCGTGAGGACCTGGGTGCCGCCTGAGGGCAGCGCAATCGGTCCCGCCGGCGTGATGGCGGCCTGCGCCGCAGTGCAGTAAGAATAGGCAAACGAGCCGGCGCTGCTGCCCGTGCCGTTGGGCGTGGTCGCGGCGATAGGACCCGTGGCAGCATCCAGCGGCACCACAGCCGTGGCGCTCGTGGCGCTCAGTAAACTCACTTGTGTGCTCAGACCGCCCGCACCGAAGCGTACCCCGGTGAGGCCTGTCAGGTTAGTGCCTGTGAGGGTGACCACCGTGCCCGCCGCACCATTACTGGGCGAGAAACTGCTAATGATGGGTGGTGGAACCGTCACCGCAAATGAAATGCCATTACTCGTACCGTTAGGCGTGGTCACGGTCACGTTGCCCGTGGTGGCTCCCGCCGGCACGGCCATGACTACACTGGTAGCCGTGTTGCTGCCGATGGTCGTCTGGGCCGTGCCGTTGAAGCTCACGCTGGTCGCGCCACTCAGGTTGGTACCACTAATCGTTACGCTCGTGCCCACCGGCCCGCTGGTGGGCGACAAGCTGGTGATGACCGGCGGCGTCCCTACCTGGCGCAGCACTGACACCGTAGCGCTGCCTGAATTAGCCACGGCCAGGTCGGGCTTGCCGTCCCCGTCCACGTCCCCGATGCTCACCGAGCGGGGCTGGCTGCCGGTGGTAAAGTCCACTTTGGCGGCGAAGCTGGCCGTGCCCGCCGTGCCCGTGTTGCGCAGCACCGACACCGTATTGCTGCTTAAATTGGCCACGGCCAGGTCGGGCTTGCCGTCCCCGTCCACGTCCCCGATGCTCATCGAAAAGGGCTGGATGCCGGTGGCAAAGTCCACTTTGGCGGCGAAGCTGGCCGTGCCCACCGTGCCCGTGTTGCGCAGCACCGACACCGTGTTGCTGCCGAGATTGGCCACGGCCAGGTCGGGCTTGCCGTCCCCGTCCACGTCCCCGATGCTCATCGAAAAGGGCTGGATGCCGGTGGCAAAGTCCACTTTGGCGGCGAAGCTGGCCGTGCCCGCCGTGCCCGTGTTGCGCAGCACCGACACCGTGTTGCTGCCGAGATTGGCCACGGCCAGGTCGGGCTTGCCGTCCCCGTCCACGTCCCCGATGCTCACCGAAAAGGGACTCGTGCCGGTGGGAAAGTCCACTTTGGCGGCGAAGCTGGCCGTGCCCACCGTGCCCGTGTTGCGCAGCACCGACACCGTGGCGCTGCTTAAATTGGCCACGGCCAGGTCGGGCTTGCCGTCCCCGTCCACGTCCCCGATGCTCACCGAGACGGGCTGGCTGCCGGTGGCAAAGTCCACTTTGGCGGCGAAGCTGGCCGTGCCCACCGTGCCCGTGTTGCGCAGCACCGACACCGTGTTGTCGCCCTGATTGACCACGGCCAGGTCGGGCTTGCCGTCCCCGTCCACGTCCCCGATGCTCACCGAGCGGGGATTCGCGCCGGTGGCGAAGTCCACTTTGGCGGCGAAGCTGGCCGTGCCCGCCGTGCTCGTGTTGCGCAGCACCGACACCGTGTTGTTGTTGAAATTGGTCACGGCCAGGTCGGGCTTGCCGTCTCCGTCTACGTCCCCGATGCTCACCGAAAAGGGAAATACGCCGGTGGTAAAGTCCACTTCGGCGGCAAAGGCCACGGCCCCGTTCAGGGTCACGACGAAGGGCTGGCCGGCGTAGGCCGTGCGGGCGCTGGTCAGGTTCGTGACCGAGGGGTACTGGTACGTCGCGCCCAGCGGCACGCTCACCGTCAGGCTGGTGGGGCTGGCCGCCGTCACGGTCGCCCGCGTGGCCCCGAAGAACACCACGTTCTGGCTGGCCCCGGCGTCGAAGCCCGTGCCCACAATGGTCACGCTCGTGCCTATCGGCCCGCTCAGGGGCGAGAAGCTGGTGATGGTTTGGGCCGGGGCCAGCCCCGGCAGGGCCAGCAGCAGCAGCAGGACCAGGGTGCCCGACCAGGGGCGGCACCGGGCCATGAGGGAGGGAAACAAAGAGCAAAGCTTTTTCATAAAAGGACAAAAAGAGGCAAACAAAAAATACTTAAAAAGCTACCGCCCAATGCAGCTTACCACGGCCGGCTACCCCAGTCCGGCCACCGAGCCGGGGGGTACCCGGCAACCATTACTTCCACCGCAGTGCCTTTGTAGCTTAATAGCTGCCTGAATATCCGCATAGATGTTGGGGCCCGTAATACCGCTATTATTCACGCGGCGGGTGGTTTGGGCCGAAGCCGAAAGGCTGACCAGGGCCAGCAGCAAGCATACGAGGGAAGCGGAAGCGTTTTTCATAAGATGAGAGGTGAAAAAGTGAGGGTTGAAAGCGGAAATCAAATGAGAAATAAGCCAAACCAGTGGGCCAGCATCTGGCAGACTGCAGCGCCAGCGGCGTCAGCTACCCGTTCGCCAGATGCAACGTGCAAAGTTTAATTAATTCTTGCTCCCGTGCAATACCTACTTATAGGTATAAAATGATTTTATTGGCTTATCGCGCCAATTTTTTTCCTAAGAGGTTATCCGAACAGGCCGCCAGGACTCCGTTCATAAGCTGGTTAATTATTTGGTTTACAGCCCGTGCTCATGCGCGAAGCGCACCAACCCGGCCACGCCGTGCAGGCCGAGCTTACGCAGTAGATTACGGCGGTGGGTGCTGACGGTCATTTCGGTCAGGCCCAGTTGGTCGGCGATGGCGCGGCTGGAATAGCCGGCGCGGACCAGGCCGATAATCTCGCGCTCGCGGGCCGAAAGCTGGCGCAGTCGTAGTAGAGCGTCGGCAGCCACCGTGCCGGGCGTGGCGGCACCGGATGCCGGGGCCCAGGCCGCCGCGCTCGGCAGCAACGGGGCCCGCAGCCGCGCCGGAAATACCAGCTGCCCCGTATGCACCGCCCGGATGGCTGCCAGCAACGCGCCGGCCTCGGCCGATTTGTCCAGAAAGCCGTGGGCACCGGCCGCCGCCACCTGCGATACCAGCACCGGCGAGGCCGCGCTGCTGAACACAAGCACGCGCAGGCCGGGCCACCCGCGACGCAGGCGCGGCAACAGCGTCAGGCCATCGAGCGGCGGGGGCAGATACAGGTCTAGCAATATCAGGTCAGCGGTCGGCCCCGGCGCGGTGGCCAGGAACTCGAGCAGGGCGTCACCGCTGGCAAACTGCCCGCTCACTACAAGGTCGGGCTCCTGCGCGAGCAAGGCTGCCAACCCCCGGGTGAGGGCGGGATGGTCATCGACAAGTAACAAGTGGCAAGCCATACGCACAAACGCTAAGTAATCATTGAAATAAGTGCGTTGTTTGTTGTCAACTATCAGTCAGCTGTTTGCAGCGAAGCCAACAACCGGAATAACCAGCGGCCAGTAGCCAAAGCCACCACCGGTGATGAACAACTCAGATGGGCAACTCAACGGTGACGACCGTACCCTGGCCGGGCCTGGAGCTCACCAGCACCGCTCCGCGTAGATAGCCGGCGCGGGCCTGCACGCCGCGTAGGCCCAGGCCACCGCGCTGGGGCGGTGGGGCCTGCGGGTCGAAGCCGCGGCCGTCGTCCTCCACGCTCAGGCGCAGGCTGGCGGGTAAGCGGCGCACTTCCAGGTTCACATGCCGGGCGTGGGCATGACGCAGCGCGTTGTGCAGTAGCTCGGCCACGATGCGGTAAGCGGCCAGTTGCACGGGTATGGGCACGTCGGCGGCGGCTGGGTCGCAGTAGCTACTCACGCGGGGGCCGGCGTCGGCCAGGGACAGGGTTTCCACCAGTAGGTTCAGGGCTTCGGGCAGGGGCGGCTGTTCGCCGGGGCCGGCCGGCAGCAGCACTTGGCTGAGGGCGCGCACGTCATGGCGCAGTTGGCGCAGCAGGGCCTCCGTTTGCTGATGGGTTTCGGCCAACACGGGGGCGGCTTCGGCCAGGGCGTGGCGCACCTGCCGGCCTTGCCAGGCCAGGTGCAGGGCCGTAAGGCCGGGAGCCAGGGCATCGTGTAGCTCACGGGCCAGGGCCTCGCGCTCGGCCTCCTGGGCCGTAATGAGGTGCAGTCCGGCCGCTTCGCGCTCGCGGAAGCGGCTCTGGCGCAAGGTGCCGTTGCGGCGCTGGGCCTGGCGAAAGCGCCAGGTGAGCAGCACGCTCAGTGAGAGCAGTTCCAGGGCCAGACTCCAGGCCAGCGAGTTGGGCTCAACGAGGTGCACGTACACCAGCCCCGAGTAATCGAGGAGCAACTCGGCTGCGCCGAACAGCAAAAAGGCATAAGTACTGGCGTAGAGGGTCGCCAGCCGCCGCTGTGAAGCCCTCCCCTGCGCCAGTACCATGGCTAACAGCGCGGCCCCGCCCAGCAGCAGCGCCCACAGCAGCACCAGGCGGCCGGTATTGAGCATCGCCAGCGCGGTGGCGGCGTGGCCGCTGCGCCAGGCCAGTGCGTACAGCGCGGGATAAGCCAGGGCGTATCCCGCGCCCACCGCGCTCAGCCATTGGCCCAAAGTGTGCAGGCGCGGCCAGCCCCGGCGCAGGCGTACGAAACCCGCCAGGATGCGCAATTCCGCGGCTAGCGCCAGCAGCAGCAAGCTGAACTGCCCCAACTGCCAGCTCAGCCCATATACTGACTGGGGCAACAGCAGCGCGTCCACGCTGTCCTCCATCAACAAAAACCAGGTGATGCACACCACGTAAGCGGCGTACCAGAGGTGGATGCGGTCGCGCAGCAGGGCGTAAAACACCAGATTGAACAGGGCGCTGCCCATGTACAAGCCCAATAGCCAGGCCCAGTGCTTATAGGCAAAATAAGTGGTTTCGAAGCGCAGAAAGCCCTCCGTGGTGCTCATATCGGTGGGCAGGCACCAGGCCCCGGTGTGGTTTTCGACGCGCAGGTATAACACCGCTCGTGCGTGGGCATCAAGCCAGAACGGCAAGCACACGGCTCGCGCCGGAAACGGCCGGTCCGCCGCTACCACCCGGCTGCTGGCCCCGCCCGCCGCCCGCAATGGCCCTTGCCCTTCCGGCTGTATGTACAGCGTGGCACTGTCCACGAACTGGTACAGGCTCCAGACGAAGTGCGTGCGCTGGGGCAGCGTGTTCACCACCGCTACCCGCAGCCACAGCCGGTCCTGCCGGTAGCCACCCTGCAGCACGCCGTTGGCCAGCGGAATGCGGGCGTAGCGCCCGGCCGCCCATAGGGCCGTGGCGCGGGCGCCCGTGGCGGGCCGGGCCAACGGGTCGAAGCAATAGGAGAAGTAGTGACCGAACTGACCGCTGTCTTCGTAGTTCAAGTGCAGGGTGTCGACGGGCGCAGGCGCGCAGTGCCCGACCAAACCAGCCAGTAGCAGCCAAAGTGAAAGAGCGAGCAAGCGCACGATAGAGCTACGAAACCGCCAGAAAAGTCGCCGGTGGCATGCTGCAAGTACGCCCCCAATTTTGAAAAACCAAATACCTATTTATGGGTATGGGCGTAACATGCGAGGGAGGTAGGCTAGGGGCGCAGTCCTCATAATCAATAATGTATTTTCCTGCGAGAAAAACTCTTTACAGCGGCGGTGACATAGAGGCTGTTTAGGGTTCCAAAAAAGCTGTCATCCTGAGCTTACGAAGGACTTTACCACGTTCGTGCCACTTGGAATTAGGCCAAAATGAGCAGTCATGAGAAGGTCCTTCGCAAGCTCAGGATGACAAACGACTAAAAAACCGAAATCCCAAACAGGTTTATAGACTTGCACTACTCTACCCCAAGATTTTTTAATAAACTGTCTTTCAACGCATTATCGAGTTGTCAAAAATGGGCCTTTTCTGGCTTCATCTGTCAAAAAACAGCCTTCCGAGGCTGAAATCGCAGGTGCTACAGATAAGTCAGAGAGCCGGAGAAAAAATCGTGGGGTAGAGTAGCATAGCCCACTACTTCGAACGCCCAAAAAATTATAGTAGGTCATCCGGATTTGTCCCAGATACCGTCCCAGATAAAAGCAAAAACCCCATTCACAGGCTGTGAGTGGGGTTTTTTGTGGTCGTGTAAGGCCCGGAAATTACCTATTCAGCTAGATGAGAACACACAGAAACCGCCTTTTCTGGCCTTCCTGGCGGTTTGCGCTGCGAGCTACTATCTAGTCTGGTGTGTCCTGATATAGCGGAGAGGAGGGACGGGTCCCCTGACGGGTCCCCCGGCTATCATTATCCTATTCACAGCGCTAGAAATACTGACTCAACTAGCTGCTGCAACTGACAAGACATTAATTCGAGCGCGAAAAAAATCATTATCAAACAGATCACTCTTAATGATTTGGACAAGTTCAGATGCCAACTCGGCGCTAGAGACGTTATTGAACACGTAGGGTTTCTGTACGAGCCAGTGCTCGTCCTGCTCCACCTCCGAAACAAGTTCATTCTCTGTTAGTGCCAACGCATCAGTCCGGCGGACACCAATATGTAAGGTCTCGTATTCGTTGAAGTGAGCCGTAATCATCCAATCGGCTTCAACTCTAAACAACGTCAACGTATCGCCCCAGAAGCAATTGCTGGTTCCACATCGTTGCTCTGTTTCAAAGCCAAGATGCTCAATCAAGCCATTTGCTATTTCGTTACGAAAAGTATCGAGTCTCACTCGCGTATAGTCGCGGCCATAGTGTTTATGGGCATAGATGTGATCATACCTCCATCGAAGTCCCGTAGCACCTACTTCTGGCTTTTGCATCCAGTTTTGCAACCCTGCTTCCAGATAAAGGTGCTCATGGACATGACGATGTTCAGTATTTGATTGGAGAGCAGAAGGTTGGCTCACTAGGCGGTGTAATTCCTCTCTTATAGCTGGTTCATCTGCCAAACTCACCAAGTGTCCTACCAAAGTCCGAACCGCTGCATTTCTTCTTAACAGTAGCCGCCAGTTATAGGCATTATCCCGCATGTCCAAGCCCAAGAGCCAGTCCCATTTAGGTGCATTACTGATGGTGGCCCGAAGCAATAAGTGGGCTCCCTTATAGGCGCCTTCTGTGCCCTTCGCTGAAAACATTCGTTCAGCCAATGCCGCCCGGTGTTGGAAACGGTCAGTTGTAAGTTCGCCAAGCAACAAAAACAGGATGTTCCCTTGAAAAAGCGGGTGCTTCTCGCTTGCAACAAGTACAGATTCCCAAGCAGCGTTGCCCTGTATGAGCTGAGCTTTTAAGCGCTCCTCCGTTAATTGGGCCTTGATAAAAGAAGAACGCTCGGTGTTGGCTATCTCAGCGCATTCATCGGTCGGCAGGAATTCATAGATGTTGCCCGCACCTTTGGCCAACTTGCCGACCATTCGCATGACGGCGACCATGGCGTCAGTACTACGCATATCGGGGTCCACGCTGATGTTCCAAATCACCCGCAACCACCGCCGCAGTGCCTGCTGGTCAAATGCTTCTGTTTCCAGGTAGCACACAACTGCATAAAAAAGAATACGCTGCTGCAGAGTGATGGAAGATGCCAAAAGGTGCCAGTTTTCGGCCTGTTCTCCCCATGAATCTTTTATAGCGATGCCAATTGCATCATAGTGGTCAGATAACTTATCCAAGAGCCAAGCCGCGGCCTTCACCCGGCCGGGTTTTCCTAGCAGCGTTCTATAAAGTGAAAAACCTTTGTAAGTCTCATTGTACGCGCTGCTATCTAAAGCCAGAGCTAAGGAATTTTCTTCTGCAACCGGTTTGGGCTCAACATATTGCATAGCCAGCAAAAAACGCTGCCAGAAGCGCAGATAAGCTGCATCAACTGTATTGTCAACCCTAGCATTCCGCCAGAATAGGTCGGTCCAAGTGGTATCCAGCTTAATGGTGAAAGCCTCAACAAAAGGAATCTTCCGGCCATCCAAAATAGCAAGCTTAGCAAACTCCTCGCGCTCCGGATTGGTGTCGGCTCGTAACCAATCAATTAAGTCTGCCTTAAAGTTCTCGAAGCCCGTGAGTTGCTTGCCTCGGGCGTTCATTTTAATGTATAGCTCATCCGAAAGCCCGAAACCATCAAGTGGCAGCACATAGAACGACAACTGCTTTAGTGCGGGAAACAGGTCTGTCGCGGTTCCCTCGGTGTACTTCTTGTGTATGGCATCAAGCATTTCCAGCATGGCCAAGATAGTCGGGTCTTGCTGGTAGCTGCTGTAAAACCAAGCAAGGTTGCGAATTGTCTGACTTGGCTTAGTAGCAGGGTCTATGTCTACGCCTGTGAGTTTGTCGCAGAAGTCACGGGCTGTGCTGCGGGTTGCGTAGCTAAACTTTCCCAGCCAGCCCCTAAGCGTCGTCTTTGCATCGCCCATCAGTTCACGATTTCCGATGTACCAGTAGAGCAAAAACAACGTCGTCAGGCGTTGCTGCCCGTCAAGCGGCACGAAGTAGGACTTTTTATCCAGCGTCTGGACAGAGCCATACACAAAATCGAGCGTCAGTTGATTGTTTCCCGTCAATGCCCCGAAAAGGGCCGACAGAAACCGGTTACGTACAGCTTCCTCCGACTTTCGGCCTTGCGCGTAGTCGCGCTGTATCATGGGCACCTGCACACCGTCAAAGCGAATTGGCTCCTGCGCCACCATGCCGATTTCGCCGACCAGCAGTTCTTCCAAAGTATACTTCTTCATCTTAGTTATTGAGTGGCTTAGCAGGTAAAAAATCGCGCAGTTCGATGGCTATTTGTTTGCGATGAGCGCGGATATCATCTATACCCCAGCTAGTCCGGAAGATGCCTTGCTTGTCGTGGTGCTTTAGGAAAGCATTCTTAGTAGCAGGCGGGATGAATTTCCCGTCGCCATCGTTTTCAAGAATTATTCTCCGCTTGGTTACAAAAAGGGCGTTTCCATAGGAGCGGTTGGTACTCGCATCTAGCAGGGTCAAATTGCCGATGTTGTTTTTCGTTAGCTCATCATTCCCTTCTTCCCCCGCCAGTTTGATAATATCCTGTTGGATGTCCTGAAATGTCTCCCTGTCCTCACTCTTTTGTGCTGTCCGAAAGTCTTGAATTCGTTTAAAGAGGCCGGCATCACTGCTGAGTTGTGGCAAATCGTGCAATGCCGCGTCCAGCCAGTTTAGCTGGTCCTGCAGGACGATAAGTGGATTCTCTGAAGAAGAATCAATGTGTTCGATGTCCCACTTTTCAAGCTTGAAGGATTTGAAAGGGAATCGGGCGAAGCCCAGAGAAGAGCGGCGTTGCCGGATTACCTCCTGCAGGTTGAAGAGCAGGAGTACTCGGCGGACCAACTCACGATTATGATAACTCAGATTTAGATAGGTCTCACCGCCTTTAGCATCATGAGTCCATTCCACAATACCGACGGCTACAAGCTTTGCCGTGATTTTGGCTTTTAACCGTTCAGTGATGTCCTTCTTAGTAGGTGCATCATAAAGAGCCAGTAAGTCCTCTACTCGCTCTCCGCAATGAATTAGAAAACCTACATAATGGTACCACTCAGGATGCAGGTACCACTCAAGCATCTGATTGAAGCGAGTAACAACCGTTCCCCATTCCTGCTTGATAAACTCATACGAGGGGTCAGCATTCGTTCGTAGGTAGTAAAAGCGAAAGGTAGCGTGGCCATCCGTACCCGTTTTCTTATCTAAGTCAGGGTCATTTTGCCGCTCCAGTTGACGGATGATTTCGAAAACAAATTCAATGCGGGCGCTGGTATTGTTTTCTCCTTTATTCAGGAACCACCACAGGTCATCGTTTTGCAACGCATTCTCCATGCGGTCCCACTCGCCAGCAATTTCAAGCTGTTGCAGTTTACCCAGCTCATTAGCTTCAGGACCAAAGTTTCTGGTTTGCAGAAACAAGGCTTTGATTAGCTCAGAATTAGTCAAAGGTATTTTGCCCAGGTTGATGCGAGTGAAGCTTTCAATGGGGTTTTCGTCCTTGGCCAGCTCGTACCAGATGACTTTTACGGTCCCTTGAACATAGGGCTGTTCGGGGGTTCCCACCAGCGTTCCGATTATCGTGTCGCGAGCTGGCCGCTGTTGCGCTTTGCCCTCAAACCACTCGCGGATATACCTGTAAGCCTGGGAAATATAGTGCGAATCAACACCTTCCTCATTGCCCTCGCTAATGTGCTCTAGGAAGTAGTTGGTATCGTTCCGCGTTTCATACCGTAGTGTGAATACATCATTTCCGTAAGCGCTGGCAAAGGACTCATTCTGCTGTAGATGCACTCGCGTCAGGTACACAAATAGGATTTTCAGCGTTGTGAGCCGTTGCTGCCCATCGACGATTTCCCAGCTTTGCGTTGGATTGCCTTGGTCAGTTGAAGCAGCAACTCCTGTGCAGGGTCGAACGACAATAGGCTGCAAACAATAAAACTCCCCGGGGTTCTTGTTCCTTTTATTCGCAAATTCGGATATGTCATTCAGCAGGTCAACTACTTGTTGCTTATCCCAGCGGTATCCGCGCTGATAAGATGGGATAAAGAAATCCTTTCCAAGTAGTTCGCCTATGGAATAGAGTCGTACAGCGTTTTCCATGAAGCACAAGGCATTAATGTGATGTTGATTATGAGGTAGTTTGAGTTCGAAGAGTTATTGGCTTCAGGTATTTCTGGGCCATTATATGGGACCGCCTGTTACTGCAGCAGCATGAATTTGCTTGACCTGCATCCTTAGTGACGCAGGGGCCAGCACTTGCACTTGGTCGCCAAGGGAAAGCAATTCCATCAGCAGGTCGTAGGTGTTGTACACGGTCAACTGAATCAGTAGCTCCGCATCAGTATCCACCAGCACGCGCTGCGAGGAATGGAGTGGGAACGACTTGAGGTATCGGCCCTGGGTTGGCTCCAACGCCAAGACAATCTCTGCCGGCGGTTCGTGGTCGGGGCGAATAATGCCAAAGCTGTGGGCGTAGTAAGTATCGGGCGCAAAGTCGGCAGGGGACTCAAATGACTGAGTATTTGATTCCAGCGCCCGGATACGGTCCAGCCCAAAGCACCGCAGCCCCTGGCGGGCCGGGTCGTGAGCCAGCAGGTACCACCGGCCTTTGAATTCTTTGAGCAACAGAGGTGAGACGGTCCGAGCGGTGGGCGCTTCATCCCAAAACTTATGGTACTGAAACGCTACCTGCCGGCGTAGCTGCACGGCGCGCAGCAACGGTTGCAACCACTCCGTGCCCAAGGGCCGACGTGACTCCCACTGCACAAACGGGCTCAGGGCTGTCGGGAGGCGTAGGAACTCTTGCAGCTCAAAGGCATCGAGCAGTCGCTGGTAACCTTCCGGCAACGGATCCGCTGTGATAATCACATAGCCACCTGCTCGTCGGTCATGCCCAATGGTAACACCAAAGCGCTCGGCAATCTGAGGCAAGTCCCGCTGTAAAGTGCGCTGCGAATAGTTAGCGGCTAAGTCCCGCAACGAGGTCTGCTCCAATAGGTAGTCACGCAACTCTTCAAACGGCACCGCCCGCTTGAGGTGCTGCAAGCGCAGAACCACTAATAACTGACGAAGAAAATGGGCGTGGGTAGTCACAGAGCAGAGTAGGTGCCTCCGTTCGTTCAGGATTTCAACCGGATACGCTGCCCAATTTCATCCCCTGGAGTAGAAGGCAAACGGACGATACCTGCTCTCCTGAAGAAGCGTAAGCAAGGTGCAAGGTAAGGATTAGTAGTGGCTGGCAAATACCCTTTATGATTAAAGACCGGCTTTATTTTCATTGTCATAAAGCGCGATTAACATGCTCTCCTGCACCCACCGCAAGCCCCACTGCTCGAGCTTGTCGGTTTCTGCTCCATAATGGCGCTGCGCCCGCTGCCATCCCTCTTTCCCGGCCTCGACCAGTTCAGTTAGGTTCAGGCCCCGCCCCCGGAAGCGGCCGGCGACGGAAACCAGGAGCATGTTGGTGCCAGGTGGCAGGCCGGGTGGCACCGGAGCGTTTAACACTTCTTCTCTGGCTTGTCGGTCCTCCTCGGTCAGGCGTTCCGGTTTTACAATGCGTAGCGGTCGTAGCATGGAGTTACTCCAAAAGAAAGGTGGTCTTATTGCCGGCTAACGAGCATCATCACCTGGATGCTTCCACCGAGGGCCGGATTGAGGCCGTGCCCAAAAACTACTTCGACTTGGTCCCCAGCCTGGCTCACCACGTACTCCAGGATTTGGGTTAGCTCGTCCATCTCCAATTCCGGCGTCGTTCCGCTTTGGATGGCCAGCAAAATCCGGTGGGCCGGCAGTGTAGCATCACCAAGCAGGGTGGAACTCTCCCACAGTTGCTGCCCGACTACTGCGGCGCGGTTGTGGCCTCCACCGGTTGCCATGCCGAATTGAAGGGAGGTGGCCCCGGCCAGCAATGCCCAAACGTCCTGATGGTCTACGTTGATATCCCCGGTATCCGCCAGGATGTGGTGCAAGACGGTTAACAGGCCGGATTTCGTGGCCGGTGTCAATGCCTGCACGGCTGGTACGTCGGCACATTCCTGTAGCCAGGACGCGAATAGGGCATCAGCCTGCGCCGGGCCGCTTGCGCTAGAAGAAATGGATGGGGGTTGCATGGGTTCAGGTGCCAATTTTAGACGAAGGTGCATGCCGAAGACGACAGAACATGTCGTTTTCATCCGAGGCAGAAATTTGCTGCCGGGGTTAAGCTAAATGTTCGGGATATCTTCGATTTGCACCGACCGATTCTTTGCCTCTTATTTGACTCGGCAGCTAATTCCCTGGCCCAAATCGAATGACCAACTCACTAGTTTCAGACCAGGAAAGCGAGCTTGCCACTTTGCTGGCTGCTTACCAAGAACAGTTTCCAGATGCAGAGAGCCCCTTATCTTACATGATGGGGTTTGGGCCGGAACAACTGTGCACCATTTTGCGGGAAGCCAACGGGCGGAAAATCGTGTTCAGCTACCCCGGCCTGGACCAAGGGGTACTCGATGGCTGTGCCTATCATTATAAGGAGGCATCGGATGACGTCGAGCGCGGCAATCCCATCACCCTGCAGGAACTGCTCTATGCCCGCGGCCTCCCCGCTGCGGCCAAAACAAAACTGGTGCGGCACCGCGATACCAGCGGCAAAATTGACATTAACGACCTCTACCGCAACCACCGGCCGGCCTTCCTCGACTACCAGCGCCAGCAGGGGAACCGCGTGTTTGACAAATGCGACTTCCTTGTAGCCTGCCTGGGCGAGCCGGGCAGTCAATCCCGTTTCGTGGGGGTGTTTCAGGTTCTGGGCATCGAGCGCGAAACTGAAGAACATTTCTACTACCACCTGGTTGAGGTGCCCGGCTTTGCTGACCTGAAAGAGCGGGTCATCTTCGACTGGGGCCGGGCTGCCATCAGCTGGCACCAGTGGCTGCGGCCGGAAGTGGGCAAGGCGGTACTGGAAATTCAGCCCAAGCCGTTCAGTCAGCCTTTCACCGACTACCTGGATTTCACCCTCTCGTTCGCAGAGCTGACGCAGCTCGTCACCAGCCAGTCGCCCCGTGACGAGTGGTGCCGGATGCTCTCGGCCACCGCCGGGGTGTATTTGATACTGGACCAATCCACCGGGAAGCAATACATTGGCTCCGCCTCCGGCACGGAAGGCATTTGGGGCCGCTGGAAAGACTACGTGGCCACGCAGGGCCACGGGGGCAACGTAGAATTAGTCAAGCTCCTGGCCGCCGACGCGCATCACGGCCGGCATTTTCAATTCACGGTCTTGATGACTCTGCCCAAAACCATGACCCGGCCTGAGGTCATCAAACGCGAATACCTCTTTATGAAAAAACTCGGCTCCCGCGCCAACGGCCTTAGAGCGTGTTTGGGAATTGGGTAGGGCAAAAAGAAACGAGTCAGTAAGTTGCGGCAGAAGTTCCTAGGCTCCGGTTCGCTTTATGGTTGACGGCTATCAACCCCTCACTGACTCGCAGTGGCAAGTTATTGCGCCCTTGCTGCCCCTGCAACGCAAGCGGCGCTTGTGTTTGCGCCAAGTCGTTGACGCCCTGCGCTACGTGTGCCGCACGGGCTGCCAGTGGCGCAGCCTGCCAGCTTGTTTTCCGCCCTGGTCGGCCGTGTACTACTATTTTGCCTGCTGGCAAACTACCGGCCTGCTGCAACGGCTCAACGAGGCCGCCAACCGCGCCGACCGGCGGGCCTGCCACCGGCCGCCTACTCCGTCCCTGGCGCTGGTCGATGCGCAAAGCGTCAAGCTGGCCCCGCGCCTGAACCAGCAGCGGGGCCTCGATGCGCACAAGCGCGTGAACGGGCGCAAACGGCAAGTGCTCTGCGACACGGGCGGGCGCATTTGGCGCGTGCAGGTGCACGCCGCCAACGGCCACGATAGCCGGGCGGCCCGGCCCTTACTACCGGCCCCCACGCAACTGCGCCCCGCCTGGGCCAGCCGGCTCCGCAGGGTGCTGACCGACAGCGCCTACAATGGCCAATTCGCCCAGCACGTGCAGGACCTGGGCTGGCAGCATCACGTGGCCAGTCGGCCGCCCAGTGCCACGCGCGGGTTTGTGCCGGTGGCCCAGCGCTGGGTCGTCGAGCGCACCTTTGCCTGGCTCAATTGCTTTCGCCGACTCACCATGGATTACGAGCGCACAACGGCCAGCCATGCCGCGTGGCTGCTGGTCGCCAACTTGACCATGACCTTACGCCGAGCAACAGCCCACTAGTTCCCAAACACGTTCTTAATCAGAAAGCATCCGAATAATAATATGGCAACCATTACCACGCACGCGGGCCTGACGCTCGACCTGGCGCAAATCAAATGCTTCAAGTTGTCGCCGTTTCTCATGGACGGCAACGACACGCGGCAGCTGCTCGTGGAATATAAGACGCGGCCGGTGTATGTGCTGCAGTGAAAGGTTGAGTACAGTATAGCGTTCAGGGTACTCCCTATTAAGCCTACATCAGCCCCTAGCTTATGAACTTCTACTTCTTATTTTGGTGGGTTACTCAGATTAATGGAACTGCTCCAATTCATCTTTCGGGGTCTATTAAAACGTCATCTAATAGACTTACATAAAATCTATGATGTTAATTGCTCATAATCAAATGGTTGAAACGAATGACATTGAATGTCAGGCGTTTCCTCATATCTGCACGATAAGCTAGGCATTAGCGCAGTTATCATCGTGAATAAGTGGGTAACAGGTTTTATTCTTATTGTTACAGCAAAATTGATAAACTACCCATTTTCTACCCCATGCCGAATAGAGCCGTTGTTTGTATAGGAGTCAATAACGTAGCAAAACTACAACCTCTGTTAGGCGCAGTACAAGGAGCCAATGACTTTGCGGAGTGGGCGCGCTCACAAGGTTGCGATACGGTACTTATTACAGATGAGGGAGGCGTTGAGGTAACGGCCGCTACTATTTTCAACGCTGTGGATAAAATTGTTGAAGCGGCTACCTACCAGCAACTGATAATTTATTTTTCGGGACATGGTATTCGTCTCAATCCACGCGACGAATTCTGGCTGCTCTCTAAAGCTGCTACAAATGGGTCAGCTGCCATTAACCTTTCGGAGTCTATTGACTTGGCTCGGGGTTGTGGTATTCCACATGTAGTTTTTATCTCCGATGCTTGCCGGACACCTGCTGAACGTGATGAATTAACGGGCATTAAAGGGAGTGCCATTTTTCCTAGCAACCCTGGTTATACTGGAGATGGGGATAATGCCACTATAGATTCGTTTTTCGCCACAGCACCCGGCAAGGCAGCGTGGGAAGTTCGTGACGAGGCCGAACAGAACCGATACCAAGGAGTATTTACTGATTGCCTAATAAAGGCCATCAAATCCCTTGAGCCGTGGTGGTATGACAAGACTGGCGAGGGGGAAACACAACTTCAAGTAATTACTTCGAGAAAGCTTAAAATTTATTTAGAGTCGACCGTACCAAGCTTAGCAGCGAAAGCTGATATTAAGGCAAACCAGAAGCCCATTGTGCGTGTAGAAAGTGATTTACCAATGTACTTCGTAGATGGTACCACGTTACTAGCGCCACTTGTTAACAAAGCCAAATCGCCGAGCGGTAGTCAGGTGAAAATGTTGGGTGCATTTAAATCTTATAATGCCTATAAGAATGAGAATGTCCAGTTTTCACTGCAAACTTCGGACTGGACTAGTTATAAAGTAGCCAGGAAGCAAGCCTTTCATCTGGATTTAGATAAAAAGCTGCAAAATAACGGGTTGCCTAGTGTGAGTGCTATAATTTCTATGCAGGAGGGACGCGAAGGCAATGGTCAATTGTTTGGCCTGCACAACACGTTAAGCACTTCACTTGCACGAGTAGCAAGGACTATCCCCAAAGAAAGTCCAGTTTATAACCAAGAACTGAACGAAGTCTTTGAGGCCACACGCGTGGCTTATGAAGAAACGAAGAAGAACAAAAGCTTAGCAGATAAAAATGCAGAAAGGAAGCGGCTACGACAAGAAAGGGGAGAGATAAAGTTGCTGCTGGATGGGCAAGCTGAAGTACTTAGCTATGGCTTTAAAACGGGCTTTGTAATTCAAGGTGTCTCAATCATCGGGGAGCTGCAGTCACCGAATTGGCTTGCTTCCAGAAGGGATTCAAAGGGGCGTAACAACTCAGCTTGGGAATTATTGCCAAATAGCTACACTGGGGTTATAGATGAACAAACACCAACTTCATTACTACTAACTTTTCGTGGTGGGAACAGTACCGTATTACCCGTCTGGCCTGGTATGATAGGCATTGTAGTTGTGGAAGACGAACGGGTAGTTAGTGTGAACTACATTCCGTCACGGCAGAATTGGCGATACCAAGGCTATGCAAGCCATGCCGTTCAATTAGAAAGGCACAAGGCTGCTATTGCAGTAGCGAGTCGGTATGGAGAATTTTTCCCCAATCGCAATGAAGCAGAGAAGATGGCTAGGGAATTGCGGCTCATGAAGCTTTTTGACCCTACTCTAGGCCTGTACGCTGCTTATGCTTATGCCCAGGCTGGCAATTACAAACAGGTGCGTGATGTTTTATCTTACATGCAACAGTCCGACTTGCCTGTACCATTCGACGTGCTAATGCTGGCACGGCGCCACCGGATACCAGACGGAGTGTTTGTGAATGGTTTAGAGCGTTACGCGCCATTTGCTCCACTTCTGAGCCAAGGTTGGGCTTTATTGCAGCCTGGCAATCCGTTGCATAAACCCTATCATGAACAGTTGCGACATCACGTGATTCCCGCTTTATGGACTACCTACGCACCGTCAGGCCGTGACTTGCTCTTTACCCTCACTCACAACCCTAGTTTTTTCAACCTCATTCACCAGTCCCCAAAACAATGAAACTAGTTCTCATTCATGGCCGTGCACAAGAAGGTAAAAATCCTGAACTGCTTCGCAAAGAGTGGGTCGATGCCTTGCATTACGGTTGTGCCCGTGCCGACGTACAGCTTCCGCCCAAAACAACAATCGAGTTCCCATACTATGGAGACTTGCTGGCAGACCTAGTGAAGCAAGTAGAAGCTCCGCTTAGTCGAGATGTAACCGCTAAAGGGGACTTAGGTGAAGGGGATGAGTCCTCCTTACGCGGAGAAATTTTGACTGAAATTGCCCAAAATGCTGGTGTAACGGCGAAGGATGTACAGTTAGAATTAGGTGGTGCTGCAATTGCCCGAGGACCTGGTGAATGGGAATGGGTACAGGCCATGGCTCGGGCTCTTGATAAGGTGCCTGGCCTCAACGGGCGCTTCATTGACCTCTTCACGCGTGATGCCTTTGTGTACCTGAGTTATTCAAACGTTCGCAAACAGATTAACGACTTCGTAGCAGCTGCCATAGGGCAGGAGCCTTGCGTAGTACTAGGGCACTCATTGGGCTCCGCTGTCGCCTACAACGTGCTTAGTGCACCTTGGCCAGCTCAACCAGCTTTCCCCCAGCTTATTACGGTAGGTTCTCCACTTGGCTTGAGGGCATTTAAAGCAAGGCTTAAAAAACCGCTGGCCTCACCACCGTGTGTAAGGAATTGGTTTAACGCCTACGATGACCGCGACATTGTTGCTTTAAACCCACTTGATAAGACCAACTTTGGCATAACCCCTGCCGTTGATAACTACAACAAAGTAATAAACTTCACAGACAATCGTCATGGCATCGCAGGGTACCTAGCTGACCCAGAAGTGGCCCGCAAAATTTGTCAATTTCTATAATAACACATTTGGTGAAAGCTTGAGTATTCGAGTATTGGTGTAGCGTCACAAGCAACGTTTGACAGTAGGATTGCCCTGCTGTGGAACGTAGTGAGACGGTCTAGAAACGACGGACAGAAGAGGGGCATATGCGAAGGACGTACGTTAGCCAAGCTTGAAACCAGTCATCCCATAGCCTGCTACAAAGTTGAGCCACCCCGTGCTCGGCTACCACTTGCCCAACCCCGTCGAAACTAACCTGCAAACCACGTCCCCGTGGTGTCTGGTTTACTGGACCACATCGGTTTGTTGGGTTGAGGGAAATAAGGCTCTTTGAGCAGACTCTATTTCGCACTATAATCGGCTATCCGGGCCTCGTAGTGGTCCAGCGCCGCCCGGCACTGTTCAGCGGACGCATCCGGCCTGTTCTGCGCGTCGCGCAACTCTGACCTGAGAATGCCTCGGTAGAGCTGAGCAAACACTGTCTTATAAAGCGGCTGCTGCATGCCAACCAAGTACTGCGTCAGCGCCTTCGCAACCGCGTCAGCTCGGGCATACCCATAATAATGGCCAGCCGGCACCCACAGGTCCCGGTACTGCTCCATTGCCTGGGCCAGCTCGGGGACGTTCAGCACCTGAGCCGCTGCTAACAGCCACTCGTTGATAGTGCGCTGCCGCTCGGGGTCTGTCACTTCTTGCGCCAGCTGGTGCTCCAGTTGCCAGCGCAGGTATTCGGTGTCGAATACCGGTGGTGGCAAGTATTTTACATCGCCAATACCCAAAGAATACGGCGACCACTCTCCGCTCATTCGCCCGCGGTCCCGGCGCGGTTCTTCCGGAGGCCGGTCGGTGGCGGCCGCAAAATGGGCCAGCGCCTGCTCGGGCCGGCCCAGACGAAAATGAGCCCAAGCCGCATAATAGCCATAGCGGGCACGCCGGCTTAATGCCTGGTCTATCGCCTGGCTACGGAGCGAACCGGGATTGTCTGTTCTCTTTGAACGGGTGGCACGGGGACGGAGCGCCTCCAGCAGCCACTCACAATCCGTTAGCAGGGCCGCGAAGTCCGGCGTCGCTTGCGCCTGCTGACAGGCCACGCGAAGCTCCCGGTAAGGTGCGTGGCCGGGCCGCAAAGCCACAGTGGCTTCGGCATCGGCCAGCGCCCGGACCGGTGCGTCATGCTTCAGGAAATAGTGGGCCCGTTCGCTCAGGTACTTCGCCGAAGTGGGCTCCCGGAGGCCCGTCAACTCGAAAAGAGCCAACGCATCGTTCCAGCGCTGTACCGGGGAGGGCTGCCGCTTATCAGGGTACTTGATAACGTACTCAACCCTGGCCTCACGCCAGTCGCCCTCCAACCCTCGCCAGCTACTGGTGCGGAAGTCTTGCAGCGCCCCGCGAAAGTCGTGCCGCAGGAAACGAGTGACGGCCCGCAGTTCCGCGGCATGGTAATATGTTTGGTGCAGCAACGCCGCGTCCAGGTCCGCCAGTGCCTCGTCGAGCCGGTCGTGCAGTAGGTGAAATCTTCCCCGGCGCACCCGATACCAATCGTTTGTGGGGTTCAGGGCAAGGGCCTGGTCGTATGCGGCCAGCCGCCGGGCCTGTCCTTCGGGCGAGGCATCGTAGTCATCGGGGGAAACGTAGGCGGACGGGGTTTCCAATGCTTCGGCGAAGCGATACCAGGCGTCGGCTCGGGTAGGGTCGAGCGCCAGGGAGGCGGCCAGGTCGCGCCGGGAGTCGCCGTCGCCGTCGTTGAGGAGGGCGCCCACTCCCCGCCAGTAGAGTTCCTCGGCCGTCGTAGCCGGGCATTTGGCTGCCCGCGAAAAGGCCGCCAGGCCAATGTGCCCATCCGAATTACGCACCCCCTTCCGGCCCAGCAGTTGGCCGTAACGGGCCCACAGCTCCGGGGAGTCCGTGACCAGCTTAACGGCCTGCTCGTAGCAAGCCCCCGCCGCGCCCCAATCCGCGGCTTGCTCGTGCTGAAGGGCGTTTACATACAGGGTTTGAACGGGTTCAGGGAAGCTGGGCATAAAAAACAGAAAGCGAAGAATAAAAACACGCGGGGACGTACCGATAAAGCATAAGGGCACAACCACAACCGGAGCCTGTTCGCTGGGCAGGCAGCCATCAGTTCAAAACCGAAGGCCCGGACATCTTAATCATCGGTGCCCATACCCTCGCCGTGGTCCATTACTTCCATGCGCTGGCCCGGTGTGTCCGTGCTGGCGGTGCAGCAACGGCCCCCAGGGGGATACGCGCGGATGAGCACGCCGCGGGCGCGGTTGGTGAGCAGCAGATCAAATGCGGATGATTAAGATAGTTTAGCTCATCGAAATAAATTTACCCACGAAGTCGACCACAAACGGGTGAACCCGTGCTGCGTCCAGGTTGATACGATTCCTACTTATTGGATGCTCCTTCTTGCTTTTACAATCGGTTCTAATGATGTTTGCTCGCCTTGACCAGAACACTTGGCAGTCCGGGTCAAGATAAAAACTCCTACCCGCGCCCGGACCTTTATAATATCTAAACGCGATTGGGGTTATTTTGCAAAACAAGGCCTGCATCCCAGGTACTGCGGTGCCTTCAACGAACATAACCAATGGTCACTGTTTACATCCGCTACGTTCTGGACCCCGCCAAATTGATGGATTTTGAGCAGTACGGTCGCCTGTGGATTCCGCTGGTTGAGCAATTTGGAGGCCAGCACCACGGATACTTTCTGCCTGGCGAAGGCGCGAACAACGTAGCGCTCGCGCTCTTTACCTTTAGCAGCTTGGCCGCGTACGAGCAGTACCGCCAGCAAGCGGCACTTGACCCGGCCTGTCAGGCGGCCGCCCAGTTTGCCGAAGAAACGGGTTGCATTCTCAGCTACGAGCGTAGCTTTTTTCGCCCGGTGTTTGCTTGAGCGGACTCCGCAAGCGCTGACCAAGGAGGATGCCGCAGGGGCAACGAAGTGAAGCTTAAGGCACCGGCACGTGCTGCCGTTGCCAGTTGGAATACCCTTCCCGCTCGGCGTGGGTAGGCGTGCTGGGGTGTCGGTCCAGCCGCACGACAAAGTAGGTGTCGGAGCAACTCACGCTGACGTAGGCGTACTGGTGGTCGTGTTGGATTTCTTTGTGGCCTTTTTTGGAATCGTCGAACATCTGCCAAATGGCATGGGCGAGCTGCACTGGCTGGTTGCGGTAACGCATCAGGTCGGAGAAGTAGCCGCACAGCTCGGCGTGGGGTTGCCGGAGGTCGTGAAACAACGCGCCGTTGGCGGTGACCAGGCGTTGGTTGTGAAGCACGGTGCCGGGCAGCAGCAGCGAGTCGTACTGCACGGGCTGGTAACTTTGCGGCAGCGGTTGGCGGAGCAAGCGGCGACGGCTGAGCTCCCGGACATAGGCGTAGTTGAGGGCTCGCAGTTCCACCAAGGGATTAAACGCGGCTGTTTTCGGCGGCGGAGGGGGGGCAGGGGGACGCGAGGCGTCGAAGCGGCTGCGGCGCATGCGCGGATGCGAACGCTTGTCCGGCGGCGGTATTTCTTGGGCTGAGGCGGCTGACCAACTGCCAGCTATCAGCGAGAGCAGAATAAACTTGACGCAAGAGTAGCGGAACATTGTGAGGGGGCGGGAATAGAGGTTGTCGTAACAGATCGTGCTTGACGGCGCTGTCAAAAGCAGGGGGCGTCCGCGAGCAGGTGCCAAGCGTTCAGCTGGTGGGTGAGGCTCACGCGGGAAGAAGTGACGCGCGGGCCGTGGGTCATCAGCGCCGAGAGGTTGGTACCCAGGGACGGGCTGGCGTAGCACTGGCCGGACCGGGTGAAGTACAAGAAGAGCCGGCCCACTTCCGCGGAGCAACGCAGGTAGTTAAGCAGCTCCAACGTGGGCAGCACGAAGCCGGTGGTCGTCGGGCCAGGGCCGGGCTCCTCCAGCACCAGGATCCAGAAGTCGGTCATGGCCACTTGCTCGGCGCCGTCGAAGGACCAGCATCCCACGTGGGAGACTTCGGGGCGCAGGTGGTCCGGCACCGCCGCTTCGGTGAGGAGCTTCGCGGCGGGACGAATGCGAAGGTCAATCGGGCGACGAGACTTGATACCGGACAGGCCGCTAAGCGGCAGTTGCAGCCTTAGGTGGTAAGCGTCTGGATTGGGCCACGCCCATTGACGCAGGAACCAAGCTTCGCCAAAATGAGCGACAACTTGTTTCCGAACCCACTGCAGGGGCGTATTTTCGGATGGGGCCATGGATGGGAGCAGAAATAAGGAAGGCAGGAATGACCACACGGCCGTCTGCTCAACGGCCTAGTAGCCTAAAGCCGGCCGGAACAGGTTGGTCGTAGACGTAAACTTGAACGAGGGCCGCGTAGGGGAACCCCCAACGACGACCAACCGGCGAGATGTTGCACCGGACGGTGAGCGCACCAGGCCGCAGGGATTCCACCGCCGCATACAAGGCCTCGGGGGTCGGCAAATGGGACTCATGCCGGACAAAAACGGTGACCAGCAGCGGGGCAAGGGGCCGCTGTTGCAGGCGGCAAACCTGTACCCGCGTGACGGGCCACAGGGCGGCCAGCAGCCGTGACAAGTCGCCCACAAACTGGCGGAGGGAACCGAACCCGATGAAGTAAGGCACATACTGGCCCATGAATAGCGGAGTTAGAGGAGCGGCTCTGCGGAAGAAATTAGTTGTTGGAAAAACGCCAATAGGCGATGTGCAAGCCGAAGCCCCGGTGCGTGCACTCGTCTGAATCCGGGTCGCGGTACCAGGAGAACACGTGGAACGTCGTGGGGAAGTCCAAAAACTCAAACTGGGCCCTTATCATGCCGGCCAAGATGTATGGAGGAGGGACCTGGTCGGTGGCATCGAAATAGAATACCACCTCCAACGGCCCTGTCGACCCAAGTCGGCGCTTTTCCCTTATCGCGCGGAGCTTGAACACCCGTCGGCAGTCTTGCTTGAATTGGCGCAACAACTCCCACATGCGTCCCACGATGACCTCGTTGTCTTCCAGGCTAGCAGCAATGTCTTCATAACTAACAAAGGCATCGTGGTCCATCTTTTTTAGGTTAAGCGTGCGCCCTATCCACCCGGTCGCAGCCAAAGCCCACGGGTGATGATGTGCTCTTGTCAAGGAGGTAAAAACGTACTCGGCTGTCAGAAAATTGGATTACCCATCTTTTACTTGGTAGTGACGGGAGCGATTCCAACAAATAAAAACGCTGCCTTTCGATGCTTCACGGTGCAGCGAGCTGGTGCCAATTGTTCAGGTACGAGTCCATTTTTAAGTCCCGGTTTTCGTCGGTGTCGAGCAGGGAAGGGTTTTTAAGCACCGCCAGCCGGTTGGCCGTTGACAATGGCTGGGCGGCGAAACAGAAACCGGATTTGGACCGCAGCAAACTGAATTTTTCGGGGTCGTGCGCCCGGCTCAGCAATTCTTTCAGCTTCCGAGTGGGCAGAATCAAGTAATGAGATGCTTCGTCCTTCAGCTCAAGCATTAGGATCCAAAAATCGGTTGCTGCCGGGTTAACCCAGGCCTCAATGCGCCAGTAGGCGTAGTATGCCAGGTAATCGCGAATTTCCGCATCGGGCCGCGTAAACCGTTGGATGTAATCAGCGCCGGGCGCAATGCAGACGCTTAGCGGCCGCTGGCCCGGCAGCGTCAATTGCAGGGGGTAGTAAAACGGGTAGCCGCCCGGATACCGCAACTCAATGGTCGAGTAATCCTCTCCGAATTCCCCGTTGTCCCCGCTCTGGTAGAGGCGCGTCGTCCGGTCGCGCCGGGGCTCGTCCGAATCGATTAACGGCGCGACACGGGCGCCGGGAAGGTGGGCGCGCACTTGGCGGGCAACGAATTCGTAGGGGGTGGCCATCGCGTGGTAAGCGGGTAAGTGAAAGACAACAGTCAGCGGCGAACTGGAGCTACTTCAGCCAGTCGAAGATGGCCCGGATGATGTCGTAGATGTAGCAGAGAAACAGAAACACGCCGAGCAGCAGCAGATAGGACAGCGGCTTGTGGTGGCGGAAGGCGTCGCGAAAAAGGATGGCCGTGAGCAGGAGGCTGCCGAAGATGCGTGACATGGGTTTGACGTTAAAGGGCGGGATGAGCGGATGGCGGGGAGTGAAGGAGCGTCCCGAGGGCGCTCATTCCTCATTGCTTCGGATGCTGGCGTTAATTGCCCAACTCATGGGGCGCCACCGGCATCGCGTATTGCGTAGCTTCGGCGGCATCGTTGCCGGCCTTTAGCCACTTGGTCTTCTGGATGGAATACCCCTCGCCTTAGGGAACGAAGGTGCCTGACGTGCCGGCGGGACTCATTTTTTGGCAGTTGTGGCCGGAAGGTGAAAAAGTTGAGCAACCGTTTTTATCTGGGGGTTTGCGAGCAGAAAAGCACCCCCAATTGATGCGGCGAAGGCTAACACCAACACGAGGCAGGCGAGCTTGACCAGGAAGCGGAGCAGGACCAGCATAATTGCACGTAATCCGTTGAAAATAAGAATAAGGCAAAAAAGGCTTTCTGCGGAGTCCTTCGTTTATAAAGACGAGTTTGCGCGCTATCAAATTGCCTGATTAACTGGTTAATGGGTCACCAAGCATCGGCCGCAGAATGAGTGCGGGCGTGGCATCTGGCAACGAATCAGCCACGTTAGGCCGCTTGCACTCAGGCGGCTGCTTTGCTGGGGAACGTGTTGCTTCCGCGCTGGCTGTTGCGCGAAGTGGAAAGTATTTCCAACTGGACCTGCTCAGCAAGCAGGCGGATTTCGGCCGCTACTTGGTCCACTAAATCGACGGGAAGGGCGCCGGGCTTGCAGAAGCCCTGGTAAATCTCACGTTGCCCGGCAAAGTAGCGGGCGTTGGGGGCTTGCAACGGAGGCCCCCCCGTTTGGCTAATCCGTGCGGTCAGTGCCCGCAGGCCCGGAAGTTTGTCCACGTTGGCGCGCAAGGTGTCGGTAAAGGGCACCACATGGTCGAGCGAGACGTGGGTGAAGAGCTTTTGGGCCAAGGTGGCGGAGCTGGCCGAGCTTTTGGCGTACGCCGTGGTCAGCGTGGCGGGGGATAGCTGAAAAGGCTCGAATTCGGTGACCGCGTCGGCGGCGTGCACGCGCTGCATGAGTTGGCCGGCCACCAGTTGCCCTCCGGGGTTCACGCAGTGCGCATGGACGTGTGCCCCGGCAGGAACGGGCACGACTTGCAACCGCACGACGGCGCTGAAGGGAACCGCTCGAACCGTGGGGTTGGGACCTAAAGGCAATTCCGTTATGTAGAAGCGCACGCGTTCGGTCGCCGCCTGGATGGTTTCTTGCACGGCTTGCCGGATGAGTGGGGGCGCGCCAACGTACCGAAAAAAGGTGGCCGGGTAACGCAGGCACACCGGAGCATGCTCCGGCTGCTGGCGAAACAGGTTGGCGTAATAGCGTTCCTGGGACTCCAGCCGGCCGACAAACTGACGCCGCATGTATTCCCGTTCGATGTAAACGGGCTGCGTCAGCACCATCGGTTCGGAAGAGCAGGAATGCTCCGTAGCGGCAGCCCGGGGCCGTTTTGTGGGACCAAGGGCAGCAGGTGGGGCGGCGCGTTGCGCGGGCACGTCCCCCACGATGGTGAGGGGAAGGGGCTGGATCCGGTAAAACTGCCGCAGCGAGCAAGCTTGGTCCCCGTTTATGCGGTGCATGGGGGAATGGGCTTGGACCCCGGTCAGGAACTCTTGCAAGGTGCTCGAAACGGCGTACTGCTCACCAGGTACCAACCGAAGCGCGGTTTTGACGCTGCCGGCATAGGCCCGAGCCGAGACCGGCCGGAGACCGCGCACCGCAATCAGGTGCTGTTGAAAATCGTGCAAAAGGTCGGTCAGGGGGCGCTGCATGGGTGAAAAAAGAAAACTGAGCGTTCGGATTATCAGATGTTGGCACAGCCGGACCCGTTGCCAGTCCGCAAGTGCTTGGCTCGGGTTAGTGCCCATGCTTCGGCCTGTTTCAATTGGCCGAGCGTGTCGCGCTACGTTTCGTTATAGCGAGCAGTGTGAGAGATACCTGTGTTGGCGAGGGCCAAATCGTGATGCTGTACTGGTTCGACGGAGAGGCGCAGCCAATGGGTAGCGCTTGTCCGGCCTGGAACCCCTAAATCAGTTCCTGCGCAAGGGCTTCAAGGTTATTCGCCTTTTCGTTCGAAGTAAATGGCTTAGCTACCGCAATCCACAACCAGCGGTAATTAGCCAGGGTACTCATCAAATCGGGTTCGAGACCGCTCACGGCCACGGGTGTGACCAAGCAGACGCATGAGCCAGGTTGTACTCACGGGCCTGGAGACTACGCTATTCAACGGTGGTATGCCTCTTTTCTGTCCGACTCCGCAATGACTTGGTAACAAATAGCGGAAGCGGGGCAGCCAGTGCTAGAATGAGGGGTCGGCGGGTGTTTTGCTTGATGGGTCATATACCGGGCGGGAGCTCGTTACTGCCATATTAACGCGGTATAGACGATTTATGTTTGATAAATGATAATAATAATTATAAAAGACTGATTGTCAATAATAAATAATTTAAACTTTAGTGAAATTCTCCCTGTGATGGGCATCCATTGGACTTGGTTGGCATCTACTAGCTTTTGGTTTGGATGGGGAAGTGAAATAGGTCGGCCAAGTACTGCAGCAATTCGGGAAAGTTGTTCATCCCGATTTGATTGGTTACGCGGATGAACTTCCCGTCCTTGGTGCGCACCAAGTCGCCGTGGAAGCTGGCGTCTGCTTTCCCCGTTACCTCTGCAGCCGGTTTAAACACGATTTTGTTTCCCCGTACGGCTTTGGAATACACTTTGTCTGCCGCAAACAACGCGGTGAGTTCCGCCAGCGTGTACTGTTGTTCCACGTACTTTTTGAACACGACCAGCGGAAAACGGCCTTTGGGGTAATAAGCCCCGTCGAGGAGCCATTCGCGAAAGTCACGCCCGCTGGCCGGGGCATTTGAGGGTTGTGTGGGCATGTCCTGGGCGGAGGTTTGGGAAGGCAAGAGGCTTTTGGCGGTTGCTAACTGGTGTTGGAAGAGCCGCAGCGTTTGCGCGGCGGCCTCGGCCATCAGTTCCAGTTGTTCCAAGGTTGTGGACAGGGCAGATTCGGCGGGGGAAAGCATGGCCAAACGGTCAAAATGGAGAGGAGCTGAGGCTTTGTTAAAATTATCTTTGATAATAGCCCAAATATACCTTGTAAATGCGTATTTGCAATATAAATTGTGGGCCTTGAATGGATAAGTTCCGCTGCAGACCTGCGTTACGTTTTGCTGGTGGCCGGACAAAGGTCGAGCGGTCCGCAAGTACCGGATTTGTACCCTGTCCCTAACCGGGCGCCGGCTGGGAGTTTAGGTGCGCGAGCACGGCCAGATTCAGAGGGCGCTGGTAGGCGTGGGTCACAGGGTTTTGTCAGCCAGTACGTGTCGGGGCAATTACAGCGCTCGTAATCGCTCAATACGCGGTCCGACTGATTTGCTTAGCAATGCTTGGGTAGTGGTGGCTCCTCGTGACGCATGGCTATTTCTTCTGCCGCTGGTGGAACTGATTCTATTTGGCCATACACCGCTTCGAATGCGTCGGTCACGGCTGACTGCGCCAAGTTGATGTAACGAGAAAAGGCGCTAAAAGTCTTATGACCAGATACTTGCATGACTATCTGGTTTGGAATGCCTTGCTCTAGGGCCAGGGTCACGAAGGTGCGCCGGGCCGTGTGGCAGGTCAGCAGTTGCCACTTGGTAAAGGTCTGGTTTTCAGGACGTCCTGAGCGGTAGCGCACGCGCTCGACCAGGGTGTTCAGTTGGGCTCGTTGGCCCACCTCTTTCAGGTAGTCGTTGAGCTTTTGGTTACTGATGTTGTGGACCTCTCCAGCGAACAACCGGTCGAGCAGCACCCCAGAAGCGGGGCGCAGCGGGATGGTGACCAGCTCGCGGGTTTTGACGGCCCGGAGCCGTAGGTTATTGCCCTGGCGGTGTTCGGGTCGCACGCTCACCAGGTCCGAGTAGCGCAGGCCCGTGTAGCAGGCCAGCAGGAACAAATCGCGGGCGTTGGCCAGGGCAGGCGCGTCGGTGAGCTCGACCTGCTCAAGGGCTTGCACTTCGTGCCTAGTGAGTACCAGTATATCCGGGGTCTGGTGTTTCCATTTTAGCCGTTCGAAGTCCCGACGTTCGGTCAGGCCCTGGGCGTGGGCGTAGCGCAGAAAGCAATTGAGGCGGATGAGGTTTTTGGCAATGGCGTTGTCCGTGAGCTTGGGGACGGTGAGCAGGTAGTTGCAGAATTTAGCGTCGAAGGCAGGGGTCAGGGTGTCGAAGGCGAGCAGGTAGCCGGTACGGGCCATAAACCCGCGTAGATGGTTGATGCAAGTCGTATTCGTCTGCAACGTGGCCGGTCTCATGCGCCCGCGCAGCTGCTCGTTCCAGGCGATAAACTCGTCGAGTAAGGAAGGGCGTACCAGGGCGGGCTCGGCGATGGCTTCGGGTTCCGGCCGAGTTCCGACCCCCCGCGCTCTTTCCGGTTGAGCAACTTCCGGTTCGATGGCCTGCCGCAGCTGCTCGGCGGTGGGCAAGAAGCCCGCCGCCACGCCGTCGAGGAAGCAATTCTCCAGGCGGGTGCGCATGGCGGCCAGAATTAGGTTGAGGCGGCCAGCCTGGGCATTGCCCCGGCTTTTGACAAGCTGCTCGTCTTGCTGCCACTGTCGCGGTTCAATACTAATTCCTAGATATATTTTTGTCTTAATGCCTCCGTGGGCCAGGCGGGCAATGATGGGCGTCTTTTTGTCGACGGGCGTGGGGTTCTTAAGGAACAGGGTAATGCTAGCCATGAAACGGGGCGGGTAAGGAGTTGGAAATGACGAAATCCTGAAAACATTCGAGAAAATTTCTTCAGTTACAACTAATTATCAGTAATTTATGTCATAATGAGGGTGTTGGTTTCGTCTAGTTACAGGCCGTTTCTGCTCAGATGTGGCAGTGTTTCCTGAGTAGGGAAGCAGCCTGCTTTCGTGGGTGCTTTCGGCATCGTTCTGTCCATCCGTAAGCGCGACGGATGGCCGCACGGGCAGCGATAACCGCTACTGGCCGGGAAGCGCTTGGCTTGCGGTTCGCGGCCCGAGTGCAGCGACATAAGACCACTTGCCGCATGTGTGATTACTGCCCGCAATGGGAGAAAGCGATTAAGGCAAGCACTAAATCGAACCCCCGTGCTTGCCTGCCACCGCGATTTTCGCGTGTCCGGGGATGAGTAATTGCGCCCTATTCGATGTTCTTCTTGGCTGAACACGGCCCGACGTATGCGGATTGGCGCCCCTAACTGGTGGGCCATGCGCCGGTGCGTTAACACCCATGTAGCGAATGGTCGAGCGTGGGCGCCGGCCTGAATACCGCTAGGCGGGGCACCCCCGACTGTGAGGCGGATGGTTACAGGGTAGAGGAAGGCTCGCCTAGGGTCTGGAGGCGTCCGACGGGGTTTTCAAGGCCGTAAAGACGTTACTGAAGGCCAAGTCATTGTGTGCGGCGTAAGTAGGCGTGGCTGTTAATTTCGTATAATCGCTTTGTTAAGGCCTCCGGATACATTAAATGCCATCACACAAAATTCGTACACTACTATCGGGCGCGGGCAGCTGGGCTGCTGCACAGTTACTGATGGGCTAATCAACCGCGAGATTAACCTTTCGCATTCGCCCAATGCTCAGCCTTCAATTAGGGCGAGAAAAGCTGCCAGTAAACCCAAAACGTGGCATCGTTGTGGGGGAGAACCCTGGGTTCAAAAACCACCGAACCGGGCGTGTGACTTTGCGGATTGAAGGGGACTAAAAAGAAGAGTATTCACTCTCTCGGTCCACCTGTTTTGGATAAGCTCTCGCTCGATTCTGCCTTTGCCCAGTTGCTGTTGCTGTGTCGGCAAGCGCTGCACGAAGAAATCTCCCTGGCTGTGCGCCAAGCCCTGGCCCAACACCATGCCGGCGGCCGGGCGGGAGGGGAGCCTACGGTTGTGCCCGAGGCATCGGCCCTGCTTTCTGTGCGCGAGGCCGCGGCATTCCTACAAGTGAGCGTGGCCACAGTCCACGCCTGGAAGCGACAGGGACTGATTGCCTACCGTAAAATCGGCGCGCGCACCCTCTTCGAACGTACCGCTTTACTCGCCGCAGCGGCCCCCCAGCCTGCGTTTGACGGGCGCCGCACCTCGCCCCGCCGCCGGAAATAAACCGTTCCAAAACCGGTGGCCTCCCAGATGAAAATGAGTAATGCCAGCTCAGGAGGTATATGGTCCACCTGTATTTGACAGTGTTCAACTTAGGCACCTAACAAAAGCGAGCTTAGGCCGCTTCACGGCGCTTTTCTGTAATCCTTAGCCGATGGTCTCGGCTAGCGACTACATTAGCTAACCTTCGGTTGAATGCAACGTCGGACTCAACGAGGTCTTGCAGGGCTTTGCGCAGCCAGGGCAGACTGAGCTTCAACCAGAGGCTCACCTGCGGTATGGTCTTGTGAAACCCCTTGGCCAGGTCAGCCTGCAAATGCCGCTGCCGCTGCGGGTGTTGCTTTTGCCAATACAACAGGCAAAGCCTTAGCAATTGGCCCGAAGATTTAAAGGCACTGTCCTTTGGCAGCTTCAGGGTGGTGTCTCCTTCCAACCGCAGTTTCCGCACCCGGGGCTGCCGTTCAAGTTGCACCTCTTTACACCTGAGCAAGGTGAAAAGGGCGCGCTCCCGCTCCACAACTTGGTGAAAGAAGGCCTCTAGCTGGGAAAATTCGATTGGTGTTAGATGCGTCCCGTTCGCCAAGGCTCGCGTGGCCATATCCAATTCCTGCCTTCGTTTAGCTTCCAATTGCAGAGCTACCGCCACCGGCTCGGCATCTTCCCTAGCTAACTGGGCCTTAACACGTCTCCTTAATCGGTAATTTTCTAGTTTTCTAGAATTACCTTTTTCTTCGTTATTCATAGCTATAAATCAATAGCAATCAATGGTTTGTGATGGATAGGGGGTTCGTCTGTATCCGTATGGAATGGTAGTTCGGAAACCTTGCGACAAAATAATAGAGGGAGTAGTAAAGGGTGTCTGTACAAAAGCGCCCTTCCTAACTGAATCGTGAAAGCTACCAGCTCTGTGCCAAACCGTGCGGCTCTTGCTCAGCGCGCGAAGGAGCTACTCGCGGATTTGATTCTTTGGCTCTCTCTGGCCTGGGTGCCACACTTGCCGCTTCTGCAAGCACCCTGCGGTGATGGGAACCCAAAGGAAATGCCTGCCTTCCGAAATGTCGTCAGCGCGGCTTCTTCTCTGTGCCCCGGCTACGGAAAGTTTCATTTCCATGGCTGGAGCGCAGGTACCCCGCGCCCGCCACCCGGTCGCCGCCGATGGGTGACCGCCGCATTGCCATGCGCGGCCCACCTCACATCGGCTGACTAGTTACGTGGCAAACCCGAGCCAGAAGGCTATCCATTCACTCCACAACCCATCCCTCATCTCTGATGAACACTCCCGCATCTCCGAACCAACACCCCTCCGGCACCTACGTCGGATTTCCAGCTGACCCAGTCCTGGCTGCCATGCGCAGCGTCAAGGCCCTGCCCGAAACATTGCGTGAGCTGCTCTGGTGGGCACTGCATTTTCTCCGGCAATCGGGCATCACCATTCGCGGTGTCATCCGGCACCCGTACGCCCTGCGCATCATCATCAGCCAGCACAACACAGCAGAAGAAATGCGCAGCGAAGTGCTGCTCTATTTCAATAAAGCCCTGCAGCCCACGGAGGCAGAGCCGACTGGCCCTGATTCCCGAATGGTGCGCACTGCCGTCGCATGCCTACGGGCAGCTCTAAGGCCAAAACCTGTCTTCATTTTTCCTGTCACCCAAGCCTCCCTTACCATGGCACCACCCGCCCAAGACTCAAATCTTGTTCCCTCAACTCCCCAATTTCCCATCGCCTACTCTTCCTTGCAAGCCTCCGAAGAAGCTCTCGAGCAACTGGCCCAATTCAACCGCTACGTCCATAGGTGCCTGGTGGCGCCATCGGGCCCTTTTCCGGCTACAGAGACTCTGGAGCTGCCAGTGCCCGTGCATGCTTTCTCGCCAGAACAAGAAACCGTGTTAGCTGAACAACTCGCCCAATCGCCTGAGTTTTGGGAATTACCGCCTGCCCACTTGTCGGTACTGTTGCGGTCATTGCGGCGGCTCCATCCGGCGAACATCGCCGTTGCGCCCGGCGAGCTCCTCGAAAACGGCCTCCGGTTGCACCTGCTTCGGGATGGCCAAGAAGGAACCATCGTGAACTACTTCAAACGCAACGGCGAGCCCGGGCGGGTAGTTACCGAAGGGCCTTGCCGCCCACTGGCCGCCGAAGCCGTTCAAATCCTGAATGTCCCGTTGCTTGGGAAGGAGCAAGAATTCCCCCGTAACACGCCGCTGGGCTTGCTTTCGGTTTTTTACCACTTGGCCGATTGGGCCAGCCGCTGCCAAGTGGAGATACGGTACGCAGCACTGCACGCGGGCACCCTGAGAATGTGGTTAGCCGACGCGCATTTCGACTGGCTCGAACTGACCCTGCTCTCCGGGCCAGGCGATGAATTGCTGCGGGTACAGGAAGTGCGCTACCAGAGCGCGGCGATGATGACCGCGCTGCAGACCGCGCTGGAGTCGCTCTACTGCGTCGACGCTCAGTAATAACGTCAATCGCAGCCGTCGTCATCAACGCCGGCGGCCGCTGAGACTATGGCATGGGCAGGAGCAACGGCGATGGTTGAATAAGCTCTCCTATCGGGACCACGCCCCATCACGAACCTTCGACCACACTCTTGAAACTGGCACTTCACCATCACTTTACCAATCTTATTCTCAATGAAAACCCAACCCACTCAGCTCGGTGAACTCCAATTCCTCGCGCTTCAATTAACCCATGCTCCAGGGCTTCACAGCCGTTCCTATCTGCTTAACGAGGCATCCATTTACGGCATTCCGAACCCCGAGCGATTCGTGGATGATTGCATTGCCCACGACGTCTTCCGGCGCTCCGATTCGTACAGCACCGACCTGCTATTTGGTTACGGGCTTGGTCATATTGCTCCGCTGCCCGAGTTCATCGTTTCAACGCCGCGTATCGGGAATTACGGAATTTCCGAAGAGGACATGGCCCGACACCAGCGCTTCATGGATTTTGAATCCACTCGTTGCCGATTGGCAAACGACCCCGCTGCTGTGGGCCGGGCGAAGATGAGCTTTTTCAAGTGCGGGCTACGGTCGGGCATCGCCCCGAAGGACTACGAGCTGTCGTTGCTATTTCAGCGGATTATGAACGCGTCCGAACGCGTGCGGTGCTTCACCGCCACGCTGGCCGCGGCCCAAGGCCGTAACTACGACGTCTACGAGTCGTGCCAAGACGCCGTGACCTTCGGCGGTGTTTTTTTATCCGGTTCCGCCGGCCTTGAATTGCAAGAAGCCTCCGGCTTGGGCGCGCTTCACCTACTCGTGGACAGGTCAACGCCCATGGAAGAAATGCGCGGGGCGCTGAAGACCGACTCCAACCTGCGCGATATTCTGCGCCTGTTGTACGCGGGTCCGCAGAACCGAATGACGGCCGTGATAAAAGTCCCACCGGCGGCTACGTACGCCGAGGGCTTACGCCAGGTATCCAACTACCTCCACGACCACCACGGACCGCAAGGTTTGGGTATTGACGAGCTGGGGCAGGGCGATATCGCCCGCCCCAGCTTCGTGAGCTGGGACCCCTTGGCTTCCCTCGGCCCAATGTTAGGCTAATCCATGATGCTAATCCTGTGGCCCGTCAACCGAAATGAGTGTTGACGGGTCAGAGGTGCGGGTTAGTAATGCGATGGCATTTTCTTATATCTGTCTGATATTGAAATAATAAAGTGCTGTAATGCTGAGGCTGCTTGGAACTTGAAATAATTTCCCTTGTGTTTTTTAAGTGCGCGGTCAATTACGCTCTCAGGGCCATCAATATCATCTCACCATCCCGAGCGGAGGCGTCAGTGAAACCGTCGCCTACTGACCAGTCTAGTATTGCCAATGGCAATATTCCTCGGCTACGTCAACGCGTTTGCTGCCTGTTCTTTTTCCATCATCCCCAATATGAAAGTCGCTGTCATTGGCCAACGGTCGTTCACCAACTACCCGCAACTCGAACGCGAGCTTGACGCTCTGGCGCTCGCCGAAGGTGAGGCCATCACCGAAATCATCTCCGGCGGTGCTCGGGGGGCCGACTCCCTGGCTGAGCGCTACGCCCACGAGCGCGGCATTCCGTTACGGGTTTTTTTGCCTGACTTCAAGAGCTACGGCAGAGCTGGGGCTCTGATAAGGAATACGGCCATAGTCGCAGCGGCTGATGTGGTCTGGGCAGCGTGGGGGGGCGTTTCTCCCGGTACGCGGCACGCACTACGAGAGGCCCAGCGATTGGGTATCCGAACTATCGTAGTAATGCCTCTGCCCTAAGTTTCCATACCGCACTGGCAAACGCACCGCGGCCAGCCTTAACCCACCAGTTGGTCTATGGATGTCGCGGCTATATGCTCCGGCTGCTGAGTATTCTGCCCACCTCATCTCAACTCTCAACGCCATGAACTTATACCCCAGCAAACCGCAATTAAAAATGCTCGCCTTGCGTCCAGAATTGCTGCACCGCCCATTTTGGGACGTGGCTCCGCTGCCGCTCCTGCAAAATCCATTTTCGCGCCTTAAGGTGCCCTGGGAGGTTTTCCGGCTGCTCGAGGACGGGCAGGAAATCTGTCAACTCGCCACGATTTTCAGCGAGCTTCGGGAATTCGTTGCCGTGCCCCACGACGACCAGACCGCGACGCTGCACGAGCAAGCGGCGGCCTGCCTGCAATGCGGCTGGCCCCGCTTTGCCTTCGAGCAGCCGCAGGCCTTCCCCGCCGATGCCCCGCTCGAAGTGCTTGGGGCCTACGTCGGCTTCGTGCAAGCCGCCACTCGAGCCGGGCTGGCCGTGCGCTGGGCCCAGCCGCGCCCCGCCCGGCTCGAGTTGTGGCTGGTCGCCGGCCCGGACCTGGTGGAGGTGGCGTTCTACTTCGGACCGGGCGACACCCCCCTGCGCGCCCGGGTGCTGGAAACAACGTCACGGAAACTGGCCTGGGTCGTTTTCGACCTGCTCCTGGAAATGGAGCGCTTCTCAGTTTCGGATGAGTCCGGATTTGAGGGGGCGTAATGTCCGATTGCGCATCTACCCCCTGAACGTGCTGTCTGGTTGCGGAGGAAAAGGTGTATGAACGCATTTTAATTCACCACACAGTCTTTGGCGGACTCTTCACAGACTACTACTTCCACGTTGCCAGCGGCCGTGCAGAATGGCCTGGCGGCCCATCAAGCCCACCCCGCCGGGCGCGGGCACACGTCGGCGGCTCATTAGATGGCCTTTCAGTTTTCCTCCTATGTTACGCCTCGAACTCGTCGCCCTTGACGACCACCTCACCGCGCACCCACCTGACTTCGCCGCCTTTCGGCGCGATTGTTTGGTCGAGTTGCTGCACCAACTCACGCTCGTACCGGCCAAGAACCGCCGCCTGGCCGACTACCTGGCTGCCGAGCCGCGCGGTTACGTGCCCCTCAACGCCCAGGCGTTAAGAACTTGGTTGCCAGACCATAAAGACTATCTCGCTTGGGCACTGAGCAGTAAATTGCTCGAGTGCGACAACCATTACATCGTCGGCGGGCCGGGCCGACCGGCTAAGTCGCGGGGCTACCGCTACGCCGCGCCCTTCCGCTCGGGCGGGGCCTTGGCCGGATTTCGCATCGTGCGCCTGGCCGATGCGGCGTTGCGCGAGCGGCTGCAGCGGGCGCTCACGGCGCCGGCGCCAGTTACTTGGTCGCGGGCGGCGCGCAAGGACTACGCCCCGGTGCTCGACTGCCTGCGGCCCGAACGCTGCTCCTTACGCATCGACACGGCTGCAGCCCTGGCCTTCATTGCCGAGGAGCGCGACCGTGTGCTGCGCGACCCCACCCTGCGCGAGCCCAAGCCGAAGAAGCGCCGCCGGAAGGCCGGGTCGCCGAAGTCGCTCCAGCGCCGGAAAGCGCGGTGCCAGCCGGGCGAAGCGGCGACGACCAAGGACCCGGAGGCACAATACCAGCAGCGCTTCGCCAGCATCGCCCAGTTCGACGCCCGCGACTTCCGGTTCACCATCGACACCTACGGGCGGCTGCACACCGTCTTAACGAGGCTGTCTTCGAAGCTGCGAGCCTATGTCTATGCCGAAGGGGCACCCCTGGTGGCCTTGGATCTGAGGTCAAGTCAGCCGTACTTGATTAACCTACTTTGTCGCCCGGACTTTTACCAGGAACCCTGGACGAAGGGGCGGCGCGGCGCCCACCCCCCGCTGACCATCTGGCGAGAAGGCCGCAATCTGGCCGACGAATTGGCCGACGAGCAGGCAGAGGAGGCCCGGTGGCCGGCGGCGTCGCCAAGCGCCGCCAACCCCCGGGCGAGCGGGCGGACAGGCCGACCAGGCCGGCAAGGAGAAGCGGCGAAGAGGCCCAGTCCGTCTTATATTATGTTGTGTCAGCAATTGTTGGGGTCTGATTATATGGGCGTTGCGCAGTTCCCCGATGTAGAGCTCTTCCGGGAGCTGACTTCCTCGGGCCAGTTTTACGCGCAAATGGGGCGGCTGCTCGGCTTGGCCGGTGAGGGAGAAGAGGTCGCGGACGCTGCCAAGAAGCTCATGTTCGGAGTGTTGTTCTCGCATAACGCCGTTGAATCGACCGACAAAGCCGTTTTCGCCCAGCACTTCCCCACGGTCGACGCCGTGCTGCGAATATTCAAAAAAGACGATTTTTCGTACTTGGCGAAGCTCTTACAGACGCTGGAGTCCAATCTGTTTTTGCGCCGGCTCGTGCCGTTGGTGCGGGCGAAATGGGGCATCCCGGTTTTCACCATTCATGATTCGGTAGTCATCGAAGCATCTCATGTAGACCTTGTCGAGACGTTGTTGCGCGAACACCTTACCCGCTGGGTTGGGGTGCCTCCGCAGTTTTCGCGAAAGCATTGGGGTGCAGAACGCCGTGATGGCAGCAGCTCATGATAGCGATTCCATCGGTAATGCTTGATACGCAGGTTTCCAGTGCGGCCATTCGAATAGAAAAAAGGCGAGCCGTCAACAGCACCTTGATTATGGTGTTTCGAGCACAATAAGTATTGAAGAAAGCGGGGTACAATTGAAGCATCGCGTGCCAACCAGCACTGACGTGCGAAAAGCTGCCGAACCAGCTATTAATGGTTCGGCAGCTCCTTATCAATAGCACCTGGAGATGCGTTAATACTCGGGGCACTTCACGCCATCGAATTCAACGCATTTGAAATGCCGGTCGACGTAGAAGAATTTGCCTTCGGCGGTGGTGAAAACTTTGGCCAATGACTTGCCATCGGCTCCGAACTCGAATTTGGATACCTCCCGGAAGTTGACGGGTAGCAACACCTTGCCCGCCATGTCCACCACTCCGTACGCCGGCCCGCGCTGGACGATGAGGTAATCGTCGTCCCAGTTCCCGAATTCGTACCCGGCCGAGGTTGGAATGACCACCCGGCCGGCTTTGTCAATCAGGGCCGAGGCGTACCGGTAGCGCTGGCCAACTTTGAAGGTGTAGCGCTGGCCTTGTATCGTGGTCGCGCCCTCCGGCGTGGCAATGCGCGTTACTGCGTACCCATTTTCCAAGTTGGGGCTCTCGTAGCCCAAACAGTTGAGCTTAGATATTTCCTTGCCTTGGGCGTTGATGAAGCCCCAGAAGTGGCTGTGTTGCACCCCATCCCGGCTGTCGTTCTGGAGGCACACGCGGGCAATGCCGCCCTTCATGAGTTCGATGCCCTGGTATTTGTAGGGGGTAAGTAGCACTCCCTTGGTGTTGATGAGCGCGCACTTGCGGCCCAGGATGGCGGTGGCCCGGCCCTCACTAAAACTGCCGATGCCGTCGAAGGTGAAGGGAATCACAACGGTGCCCGCCGTATTGACGAACCCGTACTTCTTGCCGTCCAGGCTAGCCCCAGCCAGGCCTTCGCCGAAGTAATCCAAGTCGCGGTATTTCAAGGGCAAAACTTCGCGGCCGGTCGTGTCAATCATGCCCCAGCGGCCGCCGATGCTGACGGTGGCGTAGCCGTTGAGGAAGACGTTGGCCTCCTCGAACCGGGGCTTGATGATGACTTGGCCGGCGGGGTTTTTGTAACCGATTTTTTCACCGCCCATCGTCTGGATGAGGGCGGGTTCCAGTTTTTGGGCGCTTGCGTTGGCCCACAGGGCGAAAGCAATCGAGAGGAGTAGCAATGATTTCATGGGGTTGAGGAAAATGAGGTGAATCCCACTCTGACCTGCGATTTTAGGTACTTGATAAAGAGCGATATGTCGAATAAACCAGTCGAACAGAGCCACGACTTTTCGGGCGATTGGTTCGCTGGGCCACGTGAGGGGTCGGGTTAGTTGACGCAGGATGTTGAGGCCGTGGCGGCTGAGGCTCGTAGCGGGGTAGCCGTGGTTTTTGCGGGCAATGGGCTTGATTTTTTCGTGCGCCACCGTGCCCACGCTCAGGCACAAGGCGTAGGCCAGGCTGACGAGGGCCACGAGTTTGCGCAGCTTTTGGTGGCAGCGCAAGTGGGTGGTTTCCAGGTTAAAGCCGCGGCCTTTGAGGTTCTGAAAGCACTGCTCAACCGTCCAGCGGTTGGCATAGAGTTGGTCGAGGTGTTGCAGGCCGGCCGTGGCGAAGAGAAACAAAAAGTCGTCGTCGGCCAGGGCCTGGACCCAGACTTGGCCCCACACGCCATCCACCTGGCAGTGGGCGAAGCGGCGCACCTGCCCTGGGGCCAGGCCCAGGCTGGCAATGGCCTGCCGGTGGCCGTCGGGGTGGGTGAGCTGGTGGTGCTTGGGCAAGCGCATGACGAAGTTCAAGCCGTTTTCTTTTAACCACTTGAACCACTGATGCCCCACAAACTCGCGGTCGCCCAGCACCAGACCGATGCGGTCCTTGCCCAGCACCTGCACGCAGGCCCGCAGCAAGGCGATGCGGTCGGCGGCGTTGGAGTTGCCGCTGCGGTTGTCGAGCAACTCCCAGTAAAGGGGCACCTGAAACGGGCCCTGGCCCACGGTCACGAGCAGAATATTGACCTGGCACTGGCCGAAATCCCACTCCGTGCGGTCCAGGCAAAGGCGCAACTTGCCCTGGGCAGGCAACAGGCTGAGCATGAGTTGCGCCAGAACGAGATAGTTGAGGTCGGTTTTGCGAAAAAAATCCTGAATCCGCGTCTCGTTTGACGCCGGTTTAGCGGCATCGTTCAAGTGCTGAGCCACTTCACAAAACTGCACGTTGCGGCTCTTAAGCAGGCCGATAATAAACTGACCCACAAACTTTTGCCGTGCCAGGTTACGCACAACGGGCAGGTGCTGCAAAAGAGTGGTAATTTTGGCGCTGAGGCATTGCTTCACGGGGCGGAACGGGTTTGGGTGTGTAGGAACCCCAAAGGTCGGGACGCCCCGTTTTTATGCCCTCAATTTTTCGCAGGGTAGAGTAGGTGAATCCTTGAGCCCACAAAGAAAATCATTCTGATACTCCTGTACCAAATACGTTACAAGTGGCAATTTTTCCTGGGTCAGCTTGCCGGCGTGAAAAACGAGGCTGGCATCCGGGCGTTCGGGGCCCATCTGCAGCGGTTGCGTGAAGCCCGCGGGTGGAGCCGGGAGGTGCTGGCGCAGTCGGCCGACGTGTCCCGTATGACGGTCTACCGCATCGAAAAGGCGCAGCTGGCGGCCTCGCTGGACGTATTTCTGTCCCTGGCCCACGCCTTGGAAATTTCGCCCCGGGAGCTGATGGACTTCCCGCCGCTACTTTAAATAAATTAGGCGCACCTGACAGTGAGTCCAGTCTACTTAGGCTGCTCAATTCAGGCGAGGTAGCGTGCGTGGTTACACAAGGGACCTAGTGGTTGGAGCATCTTATTCGAAGCAATAAGGCTCGAACGGGCTTTTCTAGACCTTAGTGCCAGTATGTTGTTCACGCGAATAACCGGGACATCCTTCAGCGCGCGGCTGACACTAGGCTTGATGCCGTCTCACAATCAATGGCTCCTGAAATCACGTATGACTGGCAGCGACGCTGGCTGCCGGTTGCTATCACAGCTGCTTTCCGGCCCCCGCATCACTTTGACCAGACAGGGTATGTAAGTTTGAGGCAGTGGAACCCAAAGATGGTTTTTCCACCGGCAAGCTATTCGCTGGCTGACCTCACCGAATAGCGCCGTTGCGTAGCTCTACTCGATGAGCCAGGCATTAGCAAGTCCCGCGATAATCGTCATCTCCTATGCAAACAGAAGTACGTCTACTTCACGCCAGCGACACCAACGTGCTCGACCAGGTTATTGAGCTGGCCGATGACAACCGCGGCTCGCTGGGCTTTATGCCCGCGCAAGCGTTTGGCCCGTTTGCCCGAAGCGGCACTATCATCGTGGCCCTGCAGGGGGATGAGCTGCTGGGGTACTTGTTGTTTCGCCGGGTCAAGACCAAGTACAGCGCGGCCATTACACACCTGTGCGTGCGGGAGGCCGCCCGGGAGCAGCAGCTACCCCGGCAGCTGTTTAACTTCCTGCTGGAGCTGGTCAAGGGCGTTTCCGCCATCACGTTGAAGTGCCGGCGCGACTACACGTTCGCCAATAAGCTCTGGCATCGGCTCGGCTTCACCCCGCGGGACGAGGTCACCGGGCGCAGTTTGGACGGCAAGCCGCTCACCCGCTGGTACTATTTGTTCAACACGCAGCTGGAGCTGTTTAAGGCTCGGGAGGACGACGACCGGCTGCGCGTCGTGATTGACGCCAATGTCTTCTACGACCTGTGCGGCGCGCCGGCCGCCACCGAGCCTAAGGAAGCCTACTCGCTGCTGGCCGACTGGCTGCTGGATGACATCTCGCTCTGCGTCACGGACGAAATCTACCACGAGATTAACCGAAACCAGAACCGGGCGGTGCGGGAGGCCAACCGAAAGGAGGTCCGCAAATTCGAGGAACTGCGCTACGACAAACCGAGCCGGGATGGCGTCCTGGCCGATATAAAAACCATCATCCCGCGTTCCGACTCGGAGCGCAACAAGTCGGATTTGACCCACCTGGCCAATGCCATCGCGGCGAAGGCCCGCTACTTCATTACGCAAGACGTGGCCGTTATCGAACAGGGCGAGGCGCTGTTCGACCGGTACGGCCTGCTGGTCAGGCGCCCCGTGGATTTGGTAGTCGATATTGACGAGCTAAAAAACAACAACAAATACGTCGAGTCCCGCTTCGTCGAGCACAAGACCGCGTTTGCACCCATTAAATCGCGGGATATCACGGCCCTCACTCAGGACTTCATCTACCACGAGGGCCGCGAGAAGCTCAACGAGCTGCGCACCAAGCTGCGCACCTTCGTTGCGAGCCCAGAGCGTTACCAGGCCGAGGTCTGGAAGGCCAACAAAAGCGAGATGGTCCAGCACGCCATGACCGTGTGGAGTGTCGACCGCGGGGGGCTGGACGTGGCGCTGCTGCGGTGCAAGCCTAATCATAGCCGGCTGGTGGAGCGAAAACTCAAAGAACTTATCCTGAACGCCGCCGGCCGGGGCCTGACCTACGTAAAGGTGTCCGACCCTTACATCTCGGACACGGTCCGAAAAGCGCTAGCGGAATACAGCTTTTTCCGCGATGCCAGCGATGACTGCTGGTACCGCTTTCTGGCGTCCGGCATCAGAAGCTTGGACTACCTGACCGCGCACCTCGGCGACCAGCTTCAGCAGGCGGGCGGCCTGCCGGAACCACTACGCCAGGTATTCCTAGCGGGCGAGACGGATACGCGGAGCCTCTTCCACGCCGAGAAGTGCTTGTGGCCGGTTAAGCTGGCCGGTGCCAAAGTTCCCTGCTACATTGTGCCGATTCAGCACCGGTGGGCCCGCAACCTCTTTGACGAGCGGATGAGCGAGGCCGATATTTTCGGCTTCGACGCCACGCTGCTGTTCAGCCGGCGTAACGTGTACTACCGCGGGGCCACCCCGCGCCTGCCCCAGGTGGGCCGGATACTGTGGTACGTTTCCAAGAGCAAGGGCGGCCAGCAGTACGGTGAGCTACGGGCCGCCTCCTACGTGGAGGCGGTAACCATTGCCAGCGCCAAAAGCCTGTTTCGCAAGTACGAGGGCCTGGGCGTGTACAAGTGGAACGACATCATCGCTTTGGCCAAGGGCAACGCGCACGCCCCCATCCTGTGCTTCGAGTTTGCTGATACGGAGCTGCTACCCACGCCGATAAGCTTCGGCGACGTGCAAAAAATGTTAGTAGCCGACGGCCGAAAACCTAACCAACTGGTGGGCCCCATCGAAATAAGCCACGAGCTGTACCTGAAACTCTACGCCCAAACCGGCTAACTTTGTTAGTATGCAAGTCATCCTGATGTCCATCAAGCCGAAGTACGCCGAGCAAATCATTCGGGGCAGCAAGACGGTTGAGCTACGCCGTGTGGCCCCCAACTTGGACAAGTCCGCGGTCATCCTGATTTACGAAAGCGCCCCGGTGAAAGCCATTACCGGCTATGCGTTCATCAGCGAGATAACCAAATCGAGCCCGTCGGAGGCGTGGGCACAGTACGCGGGAAAGGCCCAGATATCCAAGCACGATTTTGACGAGTATTACCAGGGGACCGACCAAGCGTTTGCCATTCACCTCAAAGAGGCGGCCCGGTTGTTGGAGCCGATAAGCCTGGCTGACCTGCGTAGCGAGCAGATTCTGTTCAACCCACCGCAATCCTACCGCTACCTGCACCTGCAGGCATTCGGCGAGGAAATTGGCCAGGAGATACACGCGGTCCGGCAGCGCGCAGCCGCTTCTTGCTAGCAGATTGTTCCCGACTATACTCGTAACACATCAGCGCCTTCTCAGCGGCCGGTCCCTAAAAAGAGCCGGCTTTTTCGATTGTGGTGGTTGCCGTATTAATCCTACGGTTGCGTCGCAGCCTAGAAGCTTCTTAACCAGCAACCACCCAGTCGGTGTGCTTAATAAAAATATGCTGTATGTCAGATGATTAAGCTATTGCGGGGATAATTTTCAAATAGTTTTTTTGTAATGTCCCCGAGTGGGGGCTGTTCAGCACGAAAGAGGGGCCAGCCGCGTCAACGACTGACCCCTCCGGCGCGGCCGCGTCAACGGCCGCACCTAAAGCTGAGCTTTTAGCTCACCTTGCATTCCAAAATTACATGGCAACGCGTGTAATTAGGGCAGCGGCCGCGTCAACGGTCGCTGCTGCCCCCCTCTCTGAGCTGGCTGCCTTGCGTACCCAGCTCACGGCTCTCACCTTCGCCTCGCCCTGGCTCACAGTCGCTGAGCAACTACGGGCCAACCATCACGCCTATGAGTGCCAGGATGCCGGCCGCCTCGAACGCTGGTGCCTCAACACCCAGGCCACTATCGCCCGCCGGGCTGCCGAGTATCAGCGCCAGTGCGGGCAGCGAGGTTCCTCTTCGAGCATTCACGGCTAAGCGGCAGGTCCATGTACAGAGCTCAACTCAAACGGGTGCGGCGCGCCCGTCAGCTTGTACGCTCCCAGCGCCGCCAGTTGCTCGTGCTCGAACTCGACTGCCTGGTTGGCCTCACCTTCCACACCCTGACGCAAACGCTGACCGTGCACCTCAGCCCCGAGGCCGTCGTCCAAGTGGTCGAGGCCGTGCGGGCTGACTTGCGCGAACGGCAGCAGGTGCTCAAGCAGCAGGCCGCTACGCTCAAAATAGAATGGCAGCGAGAGCAGGCACTTAAAGATTAACAACCAGCGCAGGAGTAGTCTTCTGCTCAAGTTCAATCATACGGCTGCTGATAACTCCGCCGCTCCGAGCAGTAATGGGCTATTTCTTACGGCCATACCCATCTTCAACTAGCGCAATACATGAAGCCCCGTCGCTTAAAAGTAGCCCCGCGCTACGCACGGCTACCTCCAGATTTGAAAATCACTTCCTCGCTACACTTATGCGGCGACTGGCTGCGGAACGCCGGCTTTGTCCCGGGCGATGTAGTGTCGGTAGAGGTGACCTTAGGTCGACTGACTATAACCCGTGCGTAGTGCCGCCTGCACGACGCCAGCCTGTCCGGTACGCCCGACCCAGCGCTGTCCCGCTACCTTACGATGGTGTTCGTGCGATAGCTGCTTTTAGCACGGGCAGGCTGCTTGTCCGGGAGTCAGGAAGCGCCTAAATAGTTCCTGCTATTACGGTTATCATTGACGGCCTATAAGCTGGCACCATTTATAGCAGGGCATTGGGTGGTTACTGCTACGCCAGTGCCCGTTTAATGTGCTCCTCTAGCAGCCGCTGCACACGCTGCTCGGAATACTTCACGGTGGGCAACTCGTCCCCCTCTGTCAACGCTGTCTGGAAAGTTCGCCATTCGGCGCTGGTCGGCAACCGTCGCAAGCGCTGCCAATAAGCTTGCAGGAAAATCTGCGCCACGTTTTGCCAGAACCGGCCGGCCGCGATGTTCTGGAAATAGCGCAGCATGGTGGTACGCTCGGCCAGCGAGAAAAACTTGATGGAGAGCCCAGGCTGTTGGATGCCGAAGCCCACGCCAACGTACTGCTCCAGAGTCGGTACCTGCGGCAGGGCGTAGTCGAAGAGCAAGACGTAATGGTTGATGGCTACCAACCGAGAGTTTTCGCCTGCCTGTGGCAGAAGCACCAAATTGTTACTGTTATCGGCCTCGACAGGCAGGTAGCCTACGAACAGGTTAAATGGGCCGAGGTGCTGGGCCAGCTGCTTCACGCGCAGACAGTTTTGCTCGATTTGAGCCGGTCTGTCGTCGAGAAGCTGGTTGACCAACAGCCCCGAAATGTCCTGCAAGGCGGCCGCCATGACATACCCGTCAAACCCGGTGATGGCGCACCGATAGAGCGTTGACAGCCAGAACCCGTAGGCAAGGGCCTGTTGGTGCTCCGTGAGGGTGTTGCCGCTGGCCAAGGTGGGCACGACCTTCTGCTTGTAGAGGGACTCAAACACGCCTAGGCGCTTTTCGCAAACCGTGCAGAAGATGTTGTCGGCCACGTAAAAATTCTGCGTGGCGTCGGTTTCATCTAACTCACGTCCCATTGTCTCTTCGATGGTTTCGGGCAACACCTGACGGCCGAAGTAAGCTTGAGAGCCGGTCCCGGTAATCCGAAAGTTCTGCTCTTTATCCCGCCCTCTCACTGAGCCGCCGTTGGACATATCTTCCAGCACTAAGTGGGAGATGATGTGGGAGCCAGTGGCGTTGGCTTCCCGCTGGTTGCATAGCAAACAATTCATACACAATTTACTAATAATTGGATTTCGCGGTCCTCAACTGCTCCAAAATGGCTTAGCGTAAATCCTCCGTTTGCAAGAAGAACACTTTAACAGCCAAGGGAGTTAGGACCCACTAGTCCTGCAGTATCCTTATTCTGCAACAAGCTGGGCTAACCTATTACCTCGCCCTCTTCAACATCATCCGCTTCCTGGCTACCCTCTCGTTGGCCTTTAAACCAGTTACGGTAGTAAAGCTGAGCATGCAATTGGTCTTCTTCCCATACCAGCCATTGCCGAATGTTTTGTGCGTGACCATTTGCATGCTGTTGCGAAAAATCAACCGAAGTCTTTTGAAACTGGCTGACCAGCCAGAAAGGTTGGAGCTGGTGCTGGGCGCTTGTTTCCAAAAACCGCTGCCGGTCAACTACTAGAAATTCCTGCTGTGGGTCGTAGTTTTCATCGATTTCTTGGTACCCAGCAACCGTTACACCCTGCGGGGTATGAAACGCCTGGCGGTTAGTATCCACGATATTTAGGTGCTGGCGGACCAGTTGCGAGGGCACTAGGTATTCTGTTTCTCCGCCTTCAACAGAATGTTCCATCACGCGTGTAACGGTATGGTAGGCAGTCCATTCTTGCCCATCAGGGCCGAATAATGATGTAGTAGTTTCCTCTTCCTCGATGCCGTGGGCGAGCACCACATCCTTTACTGAAGCATAAGTATCGCCTGCGGGCCGTGCCTGCCAGTGGTTCAAGTCATCGAAGGAATGGAAGTTGTCTTTCGCGAACGTACGTAAATCGCCCGCGTAGCTGTGCTGGATAGCCTGCCAGTCAGCCAGGCTTATCCAAACGCAACACACATGCAAGGCCGTCGTTCCCCGACCTTCCCGCTCAGGCAGCCGGATATGAGCGGAAAGGGGCAGCCACTCCCGCTGGGTGGGCTCACTAGTGGCGGCAGCTGGCACGAAGTCGGGTAACCGGAGCCAAGTGGCAAAGTCTGGCTCATCCGACCGGAGCGCCCATTCCCGCATGCGGGCGACTAACTCCTCATCGGCCCCGTCTGGTACTTCTGGTGCTAGCTCCACTGGCACATACCATGTCACGGGCTCCAGCGCAGTACCTGCCACATCGGTTGCTGGATTTATAATAGGTAAAAAGTCGCGGTAAGTGCGGACCGGCCGGGGCTTACGAAAGTGCCCGAAAGGCAAGCGGTCGGCTAGGTACCCTTGTAAGTGATGTACTGCCAGCCAAGTATATTTCTCTTCCAGCGTGCTGGTTCTACTCAATGCCCCGTGCGAGGCATCCGTTGAGCCAGGGCCTGTAGTTCGGTCATAACCCAATGACGCGATATAGGCGAGTGCAGCCGACATCGCAAACTCATAAGCGCCAATTACCTGTTGGTAATGCTGCTCATATTCGGCCAGTAAACTATAGCCTTGAGCTTTTTTGCGGCTACGCCCTTCTTGTTGCAAGTCCAAAAAGCCCTCGTAGCTCTTTTTAAGTACATACCAGGCTAAATCGTGAACAATAGGAAATCGCTCGTCGCCATTCAAGTAGCCAGCATTTTCGGCAGATTGCTCATCCTCATCCGACAGCTTAAGTGGCAGCAATTCTGAGCTGGTCGGGTAAGGGGGGCGAGCGACTTCCGCTTCTTCTGCCGTGCAGTCGCCAAGGGCCACTGCGCGCTCTATAGCTGCCCGTGCGTGGGCGCGTACCACAGAATTGAGTAACTGCAGAAGGTGGTCCGGTGCAAAAATAGTGCGCAGTACCCAAGTGGCCAGTTGCTGCCCGCCCACGCTGGGTTGCGTCAGTAGGCTGGTCACTCCCAGCATAACAGCGGCTAAATCCTCCTGCATTTGAGGGTCACCTACAATGAAGACCAAGTCTAGCAACTGAACAAATGCAGCCGGATTGGCACTGCCCCAGTGGGATAGCTCCCGGCGGGCGTGTTCGCGGTACGTATTGTTAACGGTGGCCAAGCTCCAAGCAAATAGCAGTGGTAGTCCGGTCGCCGCATCATAAGCCCGCAGTTGCTGCTGGCTGAGTAGTTGACCGACATTGCGCTCCCGGCTTTCATCTTGTGCGGCAGGACCGGACCAGAATAAATCTCGGGCAAATACCGAGGAAAAGCTGCTCAGTACTTCGTGCACCAGCGGCCGCACAATTTCCACGTCGGGCCGGTGTATATTGGGCAACACGAATTCTTTCAGCACCGTGTTGCGCTCGTGCACTCCCTGCCGGAAATGCGCAATAGCCTTGGGCAGGTAAGCGGCTACCATCGCGGCGGGTGCATTGGCCAGTGCAGTATACTGAATATCGGCGATTTGTCCTGCACTGAGGTCATCTACCCAATACCCATCTTCCCCGACCATAATCTGCTGGTCGCTGAGCAGGGCAGTAGCCGTCAAGTACAACGCATTCGGGTCGCGGCGACCACGCAGACTCACTGGTACCCGCTTATCACCGGACCGCCGGATGTAATTGGTGGCCTCGCTGGCCTGCAGGTAATCTACTAGTGGCTGCTGGTAGGCCAAGCTGACTTGGCGCGTGGGCATTGTCAAAACACCAGCTGACTGCTGCTCCGCTTGTTGCAGGATAAGCCCATGATTAGCATAGCCGTCCAGCATCAGTGTGGCTTGATTCAAATTAATCCGGCCTCGTAGCTCTGCGACTAAATGCTCGCAAAGCGCATCGTGCTCCATCGAAGGATGTATTTGCAGTTGGCTACATACACTTAGAATACCGCGTTGCGCTAGGTGCAGGCTGGGCGGAAAGGCTAGCTGGGGTGCTGCTGTAAACTCCGCTTCCAACTGACCAATTTTGTAGTTAAGCAGCCCACCCAGGCCCGTTGTGACGGGCTCCGCCAAGGTCGCTAAGTCTCTGTTCTGGTATTGTTGAGCGAATAAGCGAATAGCTAATGCGTCGTGAAAAGCCGCAGGCAGCCACGGCAAGCTGGTGTAATCAATCTGGTAGTGTTGCAGGTAACGCTCGGCAAGCTCTACCAACGGCACATCTCCTTCTTGAGGTAAGTCGAGCCGCCGGTTGATTGCCTCATCACAATCCAACCCGCTGGGATTCGAGTTAGCAGGGTATGCCCGCGACGTTACGACAAAGCGTAACCGGGGGTGTACAGTCAGTAACAGGCGTAACTCACTTACCCGCTCTTGCCATGGCAATGGGTCTGGGGCCTCGTCCAAACCATCTAAGACGATGAGCACCCGGGTTGGCTCATCTTGCAGTGATTGCTCGGTTACGGCTGCCCGAGCTCGTCGCACATCGGCCCGTACAGCCAGAGCTTCTAGGGCAGCGAATAGTTGCACATCCGTCCATTCAATGAAGCCGCCAAGCGCGTGAGTCAGCAGCGCGTGCCAGTTTTGCGCCGGTGCCCGTCGAGCTGACACTAGCAGGGCCGGATAACCATCTGCTAGGCGCTGGTCAACAGCTCGCGTGACCCCGTGCGTCTTGCCAGTACTGGGCAGGCCGAATATTAATAGGTGATGTGGGTGCTGACCTGTCAATATCCGTGTGGCATAGATAGGCAAGTCGACCTGCATTAAAGCGTCCAGCACCTCTTCTAAGCGTGGCACTACCGCCAGCACTAGGTTGGAGAAACCGCGACCCGCCAGCTCCCCCGATAAGGGACCCATCGCTACCCATGGAATTGTCGGCAACGTCAGGCAGTCGTCAGCCGATAGCAGCGCCTGAGCCACTCGGTGCAGTTGCTGCTGGTTCTCTATCAGGCAGTTTTTAGCTTCTTCTGCCAGGGTATTCACTATCACAGGGGCACCAGCTAACTGGCCGAAAGTCGTCAGCAGTTGCGTTGCCTCGTCGAGTAGTTCAAGCACTTCGGTTACCTCCCCGTGAATGGCTCTTCGGGATTCTGGCGTCAACAGCAGGATGTTGATTTTGTGCTGGATGAGACCGTAAGTGTGCAATTCGGGCGAATAACGTTCCCGCAGCCAGCCTGCTTTGGCCAAGGCGAACTGCTGAGTTAGCGTCGTAGGTGAAAATTCTTCCCTTAAGAACCAGAAACGGTGAACCCCATCGTTCTCTGGCAGTAGCAGGAGTTCCTCTAGCTGGTGCTCCGTCCAGAATTCTATCGTCAAGTCCGGATAAGCGGTTTCCAGCTCTGTCAGCAGGTCTTCAACCCGTTGGTCCTCTGGGTTTCGCACCAACTTGTCGCCCCGCCCGATTTTACGGGACTGCAATTCCCGTGGAATGCACACGATGTAGCGCTGCAATCGTGGTCGAACGCGCCGGGCAGTCGCCACAGAATCCCTAATCTGCTCTAATTGGGTTCTCTCCAGCGGACCCAGAAACCATTTAGCTTGCAGGGCAATTACCGAATCCGATGTCAGCTCGGCATAGGCTTCTACGCCCCCATCGCCGCCCGCTCCATTTACAACCGCAAAGCGCTTAATCTGACCTGCATAAACGGCGTGCACCCAATGGCCGAAAATTTGTGCGCTCAATGCCTCAAATGCTTGGTCGGGCGCTTCCCCGTAGGTGTTTAAGGCAGCAAAGTTCATTAAAACCGCAGGTAAGCCAGGCAGTACCTAGCAGTATATTGTCCGGCAAGTTAGCTTGTTGACGGGTAACTGATTGTTGGGTGAAATTCCAACTAAAAATCAATAGCAATGATGAAGTGGTATTAGGATTGATGGACAGAAGTAGGATGTGTAGTTCTTCTGTTATGGCAGGTAAAACAAGTGTGACTGTTGCAGAACCCGTATTGAGGCCTCAAGAATCGGTTGGCAAACTCAGAACGGCCCGGAAATAGGGCGCCCCCGGCGTTTTTCTCCGCGTGGTACCCACCCAACCGGTCTTGCATACCGGTATCTCGACTTCTGCAACAACCACGAGTAGTTAAATGAACTCGACAGCTGTCCAGTCCACCTCAATCTCGGGGTAGTCGTCAGCGCTTAGCAAACCGATGGTCAATAGCTCGGCCTTTAGCAGCGCGCAACGCTTCATAAGTGGGAGTAATTCGCGCCAGATAGCCCGCAGCGGCAGTGATTTCCGAAGCCAATCCTGCTTCTGCTCGGCGCTGGGCGGCGCCGACAAGCTCGGCTTCGCGTTCACGCGCTGCCACTCGGCGTGCATGGTCTGCTCGGCGTGAGTTAATCGTTGCTTCTGCTCGTGCAACCGCTGGTGCCTCGCGGTCAAAGTCGGCTTCCAATCGATAAGCTGCTGCCCACTCACGTTCAAGTCGGGCCAGCTCGGTAGCTCGGCGGCTAACGTCTGGTGATTCGCGTTCCAATCGGCTAATTCTTCGCGCAAACTCGTCTCCCGTACGGCAGCAGCGGCCTTCCAGGTAGCGACTGAGGCGGGTAAGTCGGCTCTGAATTGCGCGTTCCACTGCTGCAGCTGCTGTAAAGTCAGCGGATTCTCGCGCTGCTCCTGCTTCAAGCGCCGTTCGAGCTTCTCGAAAGCGTTTCGTAACAGCGTCTTGTGCTGCTGCAAGGCGGTCGTGTAGTTGGCTTCGCTTTGCTGCAACAGCATGTTCTGCTCGGCGATACGCTGCTCGGCGCTCTGCCACTCGGCGTCGTAGCCCAAGGGCTGCTCGTTCACAAACTGCTCGAAGGGCAAGCTCAACAGCCGCCTGCTCTCCTGCAAGTTTTGCTTTTTCCCTCTCAAAGAGTCGCGCCACGTCTGCTTTTTCTGCTCCCAGTGCTGCTGCTGCTGCGTTAAGTTCTGCTTCCGCTCCTGCAAACTCCGCTCGTAATTCTGCCTCAGCTTCCGCAAGCTGTGCGGCCAGCTCGTCGGCCTCGTGTTTTTCTGCTGCTGCAAGCGCGTCGTACGCCGCTGCAAGTCGCTCATGGAGGGTGCCCACTGCAGTTCCTCCCACAAACTTTGCAAGGCTTCGTAGAGCTTCTCTAATTTCGTAGAGCTGGCACTCGAGGGATTCTGGCTCAAAGGCTGGTGCTTCTTCAGAATTGTCTCCACCATGTGGCGCAGGGCCGACGGCATCACGTCCAACGGGGTCAGTAGTTTCTCGCTCATGATTATACAGCCACTTGGTGTCGGTGGCAGAAGCCAGTAGTTTTTCAATTTCCCGGGCGTTGAAAAACCAGGGGATGGTGATTTCAATGGTGTCAATCTGGGCCCGGCGCAGGCCAATGAGCTTTTCGTATCCTACTTCGTGGGTGACGTGGATTTCGACGAACAAAATGGGCTGGTCGTTCGCATCGGTAAAGATGACATCGGGCCGGCACACGAAATCCACCCGGCCGGGCTCGACCACGAAGGGTTGTTGCGGTCGCTGAAAATCAAGCCCACACGCTGCGTTTTCGTACATCGTGCATTCGAGGTACACATGGGCGGCTTTTACCACGCGGGCGTCGTGCAAGGCCTGGATGGGCCCTTGGTACCCTTCCGCGCGGCGTGGGAAGACCGGCGGTACCTTCACCCAGCGCTGCTGTTGCAGGATGGCCTTGGCCTGGCGGTGGGCATAGGTTTCGTCGCGGTAGTCACAATGCTCGCCCAGAGCCCACACCTGGGGCTTGTGACGGAAATGCCGGGTTTGGTTGATGTCGCCGTAGCACAGGCGAACGGGTTTGCCGCAGCCGCGGCAGGTGTAGTCTTTGCGGTGTTTATCGGCTGAGGCGGCAGCCACCACGTTGAGCTGCCCATCGTGGGCATAAGCGAATCTAATACGCGGAGGCATGGGGTAGAGAAAAGGCCATGAGTAAAATTTAATTTCACCGGAAGGAACTTTTATCTCCAGGGCAATTTAGCGGCCAAACTCCGCTAAGTCCTTTGCGCAGGCAGTAAGTTCGGGGGCTGATGTCCATTTCAGTTTTATCGCCTTCCTTTCTATCCGTGACTTGCCCTGACTTCGCCGCCCGCTGGCTCACTCCGGCGGCGCCAAAGTCGCCAACTACGGCCTCTTTCCGCAGCCCCTGCGCGACACTCTCCAGCAAGTGGCCCAGCCACTCCATGCCGCCCAAGTCGCCGCCCGCTTCAAGCCCCTCGAGCCCGAGAAAGTAGAGCTGCTACTGGCGACTTTAGCTACCCTAAGTTTGGTGCGGCAGTTACCGGAAGGTACCTACGTGGCCTTGCCCATATTTTTTCAATTACCAACCACCGAAATCTACATGCCAGCTCCCGCTTCGCGCGATTACAGCCAATGGATATTGTCCGGCCGCTCTATCCCTCTGAAAAAGGGGGCTTTCCTACTTGCCGTCTTCGAGGACTTTGTTGCCGATAAGCTGACGGTGGCGCAGCTTCACGAGGTGTTCCGCCCGGTGGAAGAGTTGCCTGCCAGCCTAGGCAACCGCACCGTCTTTAAGCTTAGCTACGAGGTGACGGATGAGGTACGCTTCAACCGCCAGCCCATTCGCACCGCCGGTGGCCAATTGGTGCGCGTGAGCACGCAGTGGAGCTGGGCCAACTTCCCCTACGTGCTCCGGGCGGTGCACCAGGCCTTCGGCATTCGATTGCAAGGTTGCCGCCTCACCGACCAGATGCGCGCGAGTATGCGCCGCGCGGATGCGGCCTATGAAGAGGTGGACTGTTGAAGCTGTATTTATTAGCTGCCATCGCCGACTATTTGGCAAAGGATTTAAACTTGCTGCTGCTCATGCGGCTATTCCCGAGCCAGCCATTGCATCCATCGGATAGATTTCAATTTCAACCTCTTTTCTCTTGTTTATGACCGTTCCTACCCACCTGCAGCATCAACCCATTGTCGCTGTTGATGACTATCATCTTAACGATGCCGTCTATCCGGCGCAAACCACTGATGCCCGTGCTCTGTCCATTGGCCGGGCCCAATTCGACCCCCACGACTTCACGGCCAAAGTATTTCGCGAAACGGCTACAGGCCGCTGGAGTCGTCAAAGCGAGGAAGTGCCGTTGCATCGGGTGTTGGATTTGGCTATTCTGTTGGCAACCGTGGTGAAACGGCAAACCACTGGCCAAGCAAGTCTATCACCCCGCTTGAAAGAGTACGTCATCAATCCAAGCGACTATCCCGATTTGGTCAATTTCATTCAGAATAACTGGGGAGAATTTGGTCCTCGTTTACAAGAGCTAAAGGCGCTGCTTTAATCATTACGCCCCGGGCGCCGCAATCATGCTAGGGTATTTCACATTGTCCTTAGGTCTACTTCTGCTGCCCTTCCCTGGCCTTCGCTAATCTATAAGCATTAGGTCTAGCTTGTCCATCTAGTGATACGTTACGTGCGCTGGCTACCCCATGACTTGGTAGCCCAATGTTGCGCTCTGCGCCGACCCCGAGTGGCAGGGCGAATGTGCTCAGGGCCTGTGCAACGCCGGTATTCAACCCGCATTGTACCTGCGGCCGGGGAGTAGCGCATAGAAAAGCTTTGTATTTTCAATGACGTGAAAACTTAAAGTGGCGAATAGCCAAGCCATGTACCGTTAAGCAGCGTCAAACAAACCCTTAGTCGCAGCCTGCGCTGTACTCAGAAGGAGCAATTCTATTTAAATACCATTACCTGGTTGACATCACGAAAGTATTTATTCAATGAGTGGCAGAGGTACGTCTGGTGGAGTTGTTTTTCAGGCTGAAGTAGGGGCCTGCGTTGCGGGCTTGCTTTTGGCAGAGCGTCCTCTTTCCCGACTGGCGAGCGGTTTACCCGGAACCCCCAAGAAATTGTTTTTTGAGGTACCAACGGCGGTAGACGACGTTCTCATCCAGACGGATTGTGGAGAAGTATACATTCAGGCGAAACGCACAATTGCTCTCTCGGCTCATCCTGACGGGGAATTAGCTTCCGTGGCCGACCAATTTGTGCGGCAGTATCAGCAAGGTACTTATGTAAATGGGCCTCCCCGCCGTTTGGAAATGGCCCGCGACCGTTTAGTGCTCGCCGTCGGAACGGAGGCCCCCACCACCATTACCCACCATCTACGAGAAGCGCTCGACCGCAATCGCACGGGTGCCGCTACGGGGATGCCGGGCCGGCTACTGGTTGCCCTGCAAACGTTCACGACCCTACTGCAGGCCGCGTGGCTTAAAACCGCAAATGAACCCTTGCCCACTGTTGAGTTGCAAGCCTTGCTGGGAACCTGTTCCGTAATAGTTATAAGTGACGACCACCGCCAGTTGCTGCTGGAAGTTCTACGTCCCGTCGTAGCGATAGTCGGGGAGGAAACTACGCTATTTGATTTGCTCGTGGTATGGGCGGCTGATGCTGCCCAACGCGGTACCGGGGGCGATATTTCCGTTATCAGTCAAGCCTTAAGAGGGAAGGTGCAATTACTGGCACCGCCCAGTTACCAGGACGACGTAAGTTGCCTGACGACATATAGTACGAAGGCCATTGCCCGCCTAGGGCGATTCGCTACGCTGGTGGCTCCGGAAGGCGCCGTCACCATTCACCGACCGGTGGTTGACATAGTTGCGGCCGCCGCGCGGGAGGGTTCTCTTGCGCTCACTGGAGAACCTGGTGCTGGCAAGTCCGCCGTTATGCATCAACTCGCTCAGCACCTGGGCGGGCAAGGTACCGTCGTTGCACTAATGGTGGAAGGGGGCGCGCAGACGATGGAGCAACTGAGCCGGGAAATTGGGCTTGTCCATCCGCTTCCAGAGGTCCTGCAACAGCTGCCCATTGTTGCGCCGGCTTATCTGCTGCTCGATGCCCTGGATGCCGTACGGGGAAGCGTGGCTGATTCCATCTACCGGCGGCTGGTGGAGGAAGTTACCGCTTTGCCTGGATGGCGAGTGGTGGTATCCGTGCGCACGTTCGACTTGCGGCTGGGGAGAGAATGGTGTCGTTTGTTCGAGGGAACACCTCCGCAATTAGAATACGCTGACTCTGGTTTTATGGCAGTTCGCCATGTTCATGTCGGATTGCTGAACGAGGAAGAGCAGGCAGCGGTCGCGGCTCAGTCACCAGCATTAGGCACTGCTGTCAGCACGGGGAACGCCCGACTGGTAGGCCTGGCACGTAATTTTTTCAATCTCGCCTTGCTCGGGAACCTGCTGCGCGCTCAACCCACAAGGTCCCTGGCGACTGTAATGACCCGTGGGGAATTGCTGGAACGCTACTGGGAAGAGCGCATCCAGGAGTTTAGCACCCTGGCGACGGTAAGTTTAAAGCGAATCCTCGAGCAAATGCTCGCGGCCCAGTCCCTTGACATCCCGGAAACTGCCATCGAACCGTCCTCCACGTCAACAGTGGTTGAGTTACAACGGGTCGGCGTGCTAGTGCTTGAGCATACCCAGCGCATCGGCTTCCGCCACCACGTGCTCTTTGACTACGCGGTGGCAAAACTGCTGCTTCTACCGGACGAAACCACCGCTTTACACTACTTGGAACGCACCAGTGGGGCCGGCCTCCTGATTTCTCCTTCGCTGGATTACTGGATAGAAGTCCTCAGGAAACGCCTGCCCCGAAGCAGGTTTTGGCTTTTCGTCGCTGCCCTGATAAGCAACGGGCAGTTGGACCCACTCATTCGCATTGGGGTAACGCGCATCGCAGTCGAGTCGGTCCAGGAACACGAAGACATGTCCCTGCTAATTGAGGTGCTGGGCCGGCCTGACACGGCCCTGGAACAGGCCTTTGGCTTGCTGGCGGGCGCGCTGCTTACCCGCCTATCATTCAACCAACCTGTGGCTGTTGGACCGTGGGCTGACTTGCTGGCCCATCTACCGGTCATGCGAATTGAACAACTGGGCAGCGTTCGTGCCCTGATTGGTTCGTTGTTGGATACAACGCCGGATAGTACCGCGACGCATTCGCTGGGCATAGCGGCCCGGCGACTGTTTGACCGGGTGTCTGCCGATGAAGGCTCGCTGGGATGGCTGGCCCCGCAGGCCGTCACGTATGTCGCCCGCACCTACGGAACCAGCCCCGCTGCTTCGCGCGAGTGCCTCATCCAGCTTTTTGAGCCCGAACGCTTTGCCCATTTTGGGTACATCGAAGTGCCTTGGCTTGCAGAACAGGTCTTAGCCATCGCGCCGCACGATGCAGACTTTGCCGCACAACTGTTTTGCCGGGTTTTTCGCGGGGGGCGTTTTAGTCGCGAACAAGTTACTTCTCTCTCGCGGAGTTGGATAATCGGCATGTCGTCGAACGCGGCGCAGGATTATGCGATGGCCCTTCATTCCCTCGCCCGGGCGTATCCAGCGTTGCTGCGCCAATTTCCACGGGTCGCTATTCGGGCGTTTGGCGCTACCCTTCGCGGGGTAAGCGAGCCGGAGCTGACCCATGGTAATCGCCCGCCAGGTGAAGTGTTAATCGGAACGGTCGCTCACATTTTTGCCGATGACAGTAGTTACATCTGGGCATGGGAGGTAGAGGGAGACCACCATGCAGATTATGCTACCGTGTACCAAGCGTTTGTAGAATGGGTACCGACGATTGAAGACCATGGGCTACTGATGGAACTACCCGCGCTCGTCCTTCAGGAGACGGGTACTGCATTAGCCTGGCGAGCGCTTTTCACCGTGGCTGCTACTAAGTTGGAGGTGCTCGGCCAGTTACTGTGGCGGGCAGCCGCTACATCGACAGTGCTCAGCTCGCTTGATACGCGTCAAAGTGCCGTGGCTTTAATTGCGGCAATCTATCCTCGCCTTTCTACAATAGAGCGCAAACTAATTGAAGTAGAATGGCTACACTATGATTTTGCGGACTTTGTTCAGCCAACGCACGTTCGTAACCAAGTCCTCGGCACTCTATTCACGAGTATTCGAGCAGAAAACTTAGCCACGACTGAAGCAATCGATTTTTTACAAGCTGCGAAGGGAACGGGTGGCTATTTTGAAAATGCCAACCCGTTCGAATTTTATAGCGACTACCCGAGCTCTGATAATGACTCTGAACCAGCCAGTGGTGACTCCAATGCTCCTATCAATCCCATTCTTGTACTGAGTAACCAGGTAAGACGGGCGAGTGAGGAATTGAAAACGGCGATTTCTTCGGAGCAGGCTGCTACCCTATGGAAGGCGGTTCAATCACTCACCCTTGCCTTAGAAGCTGTAGGAGAGACTATTGAGGCAGCAACAGAATGTGAGGCATCGGATGCGCTGGCCGAGGGACTTGGCTTGGCATTGTTGCACAATGGCATGCCGGCACCCGTTCGTCCGGCAGCCCTTGCGAAACTGCTTGCCCTCGCGCAGCATCCTATACCCAAGCCGTTAGACGAACCAGACGAACCAGCTGTTCATCTACCTTATTGGAGTCCCCCAGCCCCCCGAATTACCGCCGCTAAGGCAATCGCATCGTTGGTTTCAGTACCGGGGCAGTGGCCCCAAATTAGGAAGCAGTTCGAGGAGTTGTTAGTCGATGCTTACCCTGCCGTCCGCTTGCAAGTGATACATGCCCTTCCCCGGATAGGCCGGGTAGACCCTGAAAGCATGTGGTTGCTAGCCGCCAGCTTTGCAGATAATGAATTAAATTTAAGCTTGTTACAGCACGGCTCTTCCGTGCTAGCTGCTTGGCGAGACCAAGCAACCGAATGCTTGGAGCCTATTATCCTGCTGCTGGCTAAACGAACTAGCTCGATTATACGGGGCAATGACAACGTAGCCGCCCAAGTGACATACCTTGCGCTCTATAAGGGGCTAGAAGCATCTCGAACTGCCTTATGGGAGTGGGCAGCAAATTATGAACTGGAGGAAAATCGTCTGCACTTGGTGTTAGGTAATCTCCGGCAAACCTTTCTGCGGGGCTTCGACCCGGCTGACGCTGCTGCCGAAGGGATTAGGGTGCGAACGATTGAATTTATTTGGTTCCTAATTGCTGCGGTCGAGCCTTCAATTACAACTTGGCCAGTCGTTGGCCGCCCGACCGACTCGCAGATTACAGCATTGAAGCTCTTCACTGAAATATCAGACCAACTGTATTATGCGGTCAGCTTCGACAGCACCGAGCCAGGTCTGCCGAGCGTCGCCGCGAAGCAACAATTCCTAGTAGTATATGCTCCGCTCATTGCCAAACTCAATGCGCTTGGCAGTCCCAGAACGGTGCATTACATGCTGCAGGTAATAAGCAAGTTGACGGCCGTTGCGCCGGAGCGGTGTTTTGACCTTTTAAGCGCTGCTATTTTACGTCCCAGTGGAATCGCACATTATGAGCACGAAAGTTTAGGCGCGACGCTCTTCGTCGAACTCATTGGGCTATACCTAGCTGATTACCGAGCCATATTCACCGACTCCAATCGCCGAATGCGACTAGTAGATTGCTTATCCGTCTTCGTAGACGCGGGATGGCCAGAAGCCCGGCAACTATTTCAGCGCTTGCCTGAAATGCTGTAGTAGCCTTCTACGTTATGCATTGATATGAGCAAAGAGGCCCACACCGTCTGCAAACGTACTCATCGCTACGCTCTACCCAGATTGAGGTACCGGACAGGGTTTTATAATCAGCAGCCAAGCCTAGCCTTCTTACCGAAACGAATTATTGCCTTCTTTGTCCAATTACTAACGCATTTCCCTGATGACCCTACGTGGGCTAATGCTGTAAAAGTTTGCCTACATGCAGTGGCAGAAAGACTCCTATTACCTTTACCCGTGACCCGACCAATTCCACGATGGGACTACACACTTAGCTAATACCAAATTTCTCGCAGCGTCTCGGACAGAGACATCGAGCGGTTTTCCACGATATTGTAGCCTCGGCTGCTCAAATAAGACTGTTGAGCCTGCTTCCATTTAGCTAAATCGGCTGCCTTAGCATTGGTGCGGGTAAGCAGCGCATAGTAGGATACCTTGCAAGCCATGTCCGAAGTGCGCCCTAACTCCTCCATTAAGCTGTCCTGTAGGAATTCATCGCGTACTATGCGGGCCAGGAGAGGCTGAATAAAGTAACGATGGTGGTAACGCATATCCTTTTCGTGGGTGACCACCTGCGCTAGAAATGCCATGATGTTGGGCACATCCCGAAATAAGAATTTCAGGTTAAATCCAGCATCATGGTCAATGTATTCCTGAGTTGCAATGGCTTTCTCAAATAGAGCTCGTAGTTGCGGCAAGTCGGGCCAGCCGATGCAGGCGGCCACTATCTTACCCGTGTCGCAAAATGTATCCTCTATGGTCGCCACAAGCGCCCGCACATCGGCATATGCCATAAACTGCTGGCCAATTACTTCGCCGGCATAGGCGCTTTCCTCGCGCTTGTACGATTCGAGCATCCGAAGCGCAATACGCTTAAGCACTTGACTGCCTGGAGCCGCCGTCGCCAGCCAAGCCAGCAGGTCGGGGTTGGTGATGGTATCCGCGTGCTGCTCTACAAAGTTTAGCAGATAGGGCGCGGTGGGCGAGTCGACCGTTGAGTGCTTAGCCAGCGCCCCCCATATCCGCTGTGGTTCTGCCAACGCATACGAGTCGGCGATTACCTCAAAATTTCTTTGAATGCCCGCATACAGCACGTCGAAGTGTTCGACGAGCACTTTCAGCAAGATTGGTTCATGCTTGTTAAATCTGTTCTCAAACTCAAATGCTGGAGACGGTTTCTCATGGGTGTAGCTGTCCTTGGGCAAAGCAAAATACGCCGGCAGGTCATTGAGCAACAGAAAGCCCACAAAGCCAATCTGCCGGCTGGTTTCCTGACCGATATATCTGATGTGAGCCAGACGCGTGCAGATAGCTCGAATAATCTCCGGCTGAGCGTTTTTGATGCCGGTGAAGTACTGCACTGCCGCTTCGCTCCGTAGCAGATTGTCTGACTCCTGTTCGAAGGAGGCGAGTTGCTGCAGGCTCTGCTCATCGGCCAAGTAACGCTCGCCCAGTTTCTCAATCATGGGCAGCCTGTAGCTGGCTGCCAAAGGTTGCGAATATGCCAGCAGGCGGTCAATTACCTCGGTGGCCGTCGGGTAGTAGCGAATAAGTAGGTCGACCGCGTAGACGTCGTGCTGACTAGCTTCGGCGAATACCAGTGCCCGCACTCGCTCGTCGGTATGACACTGTTCCACTAGCGTGGTCAGGCAATTATAATACTGCCCCAGCAACTCCTTCGAAAGCAAACCCAACTCGTGCTCCAGAAACGGCCCCAGCAACTGGCGCACAAAATAATCCCGGTCCAGTTCAACGAGCGGCACCACGGCACGGTTACGGTCGTAGCGCTCGCGGTCAAAGAGTATTTTCTCCAAAATGGCTACCCCCTCGGCCGTTTCCTCCCTAAATAGCTGGCTGACGTAATGAGAAGCAGAGTCCTTATGTGGCGAGTCGCGCCGGAAATACTCGCGCAGCCGGTCCAGCACCTGCGGGTCGTCGCCCCACCCGTCCAGCAAGGCCATCATCGGCCACTGCGGCGATACGGAAGTATCCAGGATGCGCAGTAAGTATTCCCTCGCCACAGGAGTTCGCCCCACCAGGCAGGCAAATGCTACCTCTAGTTCACGAAAGCCTTCGACCCGCAACAGCCACTGGTCGATAGCTGCTACGACGCGCGGGCTGTCGCGGAAGTAAGTAACCATATACTGCCACCCCTGATAGTTAGTCAGGGCGTGAAGCGGATATTCCTGGGTTTCTAACTCAGTTACCAGCCAATCTATTACCTGCTCGTGGTCGTGGAAGCCGTGAAACAGCAGCTTCCAGGCAAGGTCCTTCTTCAAGCTCGAGCGCTCTGTCTTTAGTAACTCCACGCCTGCTAGGCACGCTTCCAGCAGCAGAGGGTCCGTGGGCCAGCCAGTGGCTAGCAGGCTGGTCAGTTCTTCATCTAGCTCGTTTTCCAGCCCGTTTGCTCCCGCCAGCAACTCCAGCAGGTCCTGCTCGGTGTGCTGCTTCAACTCAACTTTTAACTTTGTGCTAAACAACAGCAGTGCGCCCGTAACTGAAGTCGGTACCTGCGCCAGAGCGGCCGCCTGCCGTTCCGGCTGGCCGGTTGATGCCGCGACGCTGTTAAGCGCGAAAGCCAGCAGGTCAGGGCGGGTTGGCCCATTTAACAGGGCCTGCACCTGTTCCCACACCCATTCATCAGCCAGAAACCGACCCAGGGTAGCCGAAGCGGTCAGCTTGGTGGCAGTATTGCCATTCAGCAGCGCCTTAACCAGAAAAGCCTTTTGCGGCACCGAGAGCAATTCGACAGGTACGGCACGCAGGGCGGTCGTTCGGTAGTCGTTGTATGGATAAACGTTGGGGAAATAAGAGTTTAGGTAAGTAAATATCTGCGCTTTAAGCTTTGGGTTCTCGGCTGCTCCCAGCAGCAATTGCAGCAGCAGTTGCTTTACTGCTTCATCCTGCTCGTACTCAAACTCGTATTGAATCTGCGTTAGTGCCTCCCGGGCGGTCGCGTTGGGTGAGTTGGGCAGCCGCAAGCAGATGTCATAGCGCAGAAAGCGCACGTAATGCGCCTTAGCCCGGTCCGGCCCCTCATAATTCACTTGGGCCATAAAATCAGTAAAGTCCGTGGTTTTCTTGGCGGGTATCAAGTTAAAGAAGGTCAGCAGCACCTGATTCCAGGTCTGCTCGGCCGCGTAGGTCTGCAACAAACTGCGCGTTTCCTCCTTGTCCGACTCGTAGAGGTAGCGGGCCGCCAAGTATTCCTGAAACTGGCGATGCCGGAACGCGACTTCCTCGGTGGATTTCTCGATAAGGATACCGATGCTGTTGGCGCTCAAGTCCACAAATTCTCGACCCAGCTTTTTAGCCTTGGCTGGCTCGTAGCCCATCATTCGGTTTAGGTAGCCTTCCACCACATGGGCAGCATCCGTCTTGGCAACGGCCCCATCGTTGCTGTGCCCCTGGATGTAGAATGCCAACTCGGCAAACACATCATTCAACTCAAAATCCCAGCGCACCTCGTCTACAATGCCAGCTTCCCACTGCCGTTTGCCTGGGTGCTTATTCACCAAGTAGTCCGTTATATCTTGAAGGGCGCGCAGCTTGTTGCGGGGCAGTACTGAGTCGCGCAGCTTTTGGGCTACTAGGATACTGAGCAACAATGGGTTTTCAGCCAAGTGCTTTAAGTCGTTTGATTTATCCAGCTCGGCGAAGAAATTGTTCGTTTCGGCCGGGGCCCGTTCTGTGCTGCCCGGTCCGATAGCCCGCAGCCACTGCTCATACCAATTGCGCACGAACGCCCGCTGCTGCGGACGTGAGAAGGGGGCCAGCTCCAGTTGACGTACATTTAGCAGGCGCTCCTGCAACAGCTTATACCCGTATGGGCGGCTGGAATACACGACGGGCACCCCTCGCAGGCTGGCCTGAATCTCAATTTTGGCAATAGTCTGCTCGGCCGCGGCCAGACTATTCCACTCGTCTACCCCATCGATAAGCAATAGTAACCGCTCGTCCTGCAGCGCGAGTTGCACCAGGTCGGCCAGATGCTTTTTATCCATGCTACTGAACCACAGGTGTAACAGTTCGGTCAGGCTGTAGTTGGCATTTACAGTCAACTGCTTGGTCAGGTAAGCGAAAGGAAGCCAAACGGGCAGGCGGCCGGGCAGCTGCCGGGCCACCGTTTCCAGCGTAGGGCTGCTGCTAAGTAAATCGAGCGTTAGATAGCGCAGCAAGGTGCTCTTGCCGGCACCAGGGTCGCCGATGATAATGCTGCGGGGGTGGCGTACCAACTGTACCTCGAAGCGTACCCGCGTCTTAGGAGCAGGACGATAATATTGCTCAGTAGAATTATGGCGTGGTTTGAGGAGCCCGGCTCGTTGCTGCTGCCGGTGGGTATGCATATCCTGGGCCTGCTCACGAACTGCATCGTCCACCGTATCCGCCACCGGTTTGGTCGACAGCTGCGAATAAGCAGCGCTGGTGGTTACTTCGTACACATCGGGTACAATGAAGCGCTGCTGAAGCAAGAAAGGGCTTTCATATAGCTCAGGAATAGTCAAGCCCGGGTCGTAGTGGTTAAACACTACCGCGTAAAAAGCCGCTAATTCCTGTCGGTACTTCACTACTAGATTGGCATCGAGGCGCTGCTGTTCCGTATGAAGGCGCTCATAGGCTTCTGGCCCATTGAAAAGTTTGACCCATTCCCGGCCGAAAAAATCATAGACGATAGGCGGATATTCTTTGAGCAGCCGGGGCAGTTGCACCTTATCCCATTTGCTGAAGCCGATACCTCGGGCAGCCAGTTCGTCGCGCAGTTTTTCAAACTCGTCCTGCTGCTGGGTAGTATTGAGCGCGGCTGTGGTGCACAGCACAAATTCATCACTCTTAGCTGCCCACTGGCCTTTTAAAAACAACTCAACGATTTCCCGGAGCGCACCAGGTGTCAGCGTTTCACAGCGCTTGCACTGGTAAGTAGCGTAGGTTCCGGAGGGCTTCCGAACAAATATATCAATGCCTTGCTGGTCCTGTCCCCTGATGCCGTACAACTCACTGGCCGTTACGCCCGCTTTTGCCTGTACGAGGCGCAGACACAGGCGTTCAAAGTCCTGCCATGCCAATTGCTCTACTGGCAACTCCTGCTGGTTGGTCGTCAGCGGCGGGGCGATAGCGGTAGTAGAGGGGGTAAGCAGGTAAAGCGGTAACAACTCCATATGGCAGTGGGCAACGGCGTACTAAATCACAACAAAGCTGCGGCGCAATTGGCGTTGCGACAAATAAGCCCCTCAATGACTGTTAGCTGAACGATTAATCAACCTGATGACCTCATCGAGCCGGTGTACGCCCCCCCAAATTGAGAGCCGGTAGAGAAAAGCATCTACTCACTACTCTATACTTGACAGTAACTTACCAGGCTTTGAGCCTAAGACCAAGGAGTAGAACGCAACGGCATCCCTTATGGTCATTTTACAAACATTCCTCTGCAAGGCGTCTCAATGGGGCGAACATTAGCTAGACAGGCGTTTTGAAAAGGCCACCGCTTCTCAAACTGCCAACACGGTAGCCCGACACTGAAAATAGCGGAGCTTTTTATACATCGTAAACGAGCGATTATTAGATGTCATCATTCGTTAACACTCATCAGAGGAAAGCCTGATGCGAAAAGCTTCTCGGGGCTGAAACGAACGAAAGGTCTATAGTAGGAGGGGGAATCGAGCCGTAGGGGAAACCGTTTCAACCTGACGTATCGAGCCATGCTCGCCAATAACCCTGCCTGTAGCCAGCCAAGACTTATGGGTCCCCTCCCGGGTCCCCCGGAAAAGCAAAAGGCCCTTCCTGATATCAGGAAGGGCCTTTTATGTGGTCGTGTAAGGAGTCGAACCTTAAACCTTCTGATTCGTAGTCAGATGCTCTATCCAATTGAGCTACACAACCGTTTCCCGTGTTGGGAGCACAAAGGTAAGGATAGAAAAACGGGCTTCACAAGCCTGCTGCGTGTTTTTTGCTGATATTTTTTCGATTTTGGTGCAAGCCGCTCATAATCAAGGGTGCATTTCGGCGCTGGCGGCCCCTTTGCTGAGGGCGCGTTTCAGCGCGTGGCTGAAAATGTAGTAGAGTCCGAAGAATGAGACGACCACCAGGCCCAGCAGCAGCAATTTGCCCGTGGTGCCGGTGCCGGGGTCTTTGAGCAGGGTGAAAACATCCTGCGCCTTGGTACCGAGCCAGTAGAAAAACAGGCTGCGCGGCAGCATGCCCGCCACCGAGGCCAGCAGAAACGGCCAGCGCCGCACCCCCATAATGGCCAGAATGAAGGTCATGAGGGCGAAGGGCGTGACGGGCGACACGCGGGTGAGGAAAATGAGCTGCCAGCTGTCGGTTTTCAGCTCCTTCATCACGGCCTCGGCCTTGGGGAAGCGGCTGATAAAGGCCGTCATCTTGCCATGGTCGAGGGTGGCGGCTATCTGGTAGCCGAGCAGGGCGGCCAGGGCATACGCCACCACCATGCCCGGAAAGCCGCTCCAGCCTAGGTAAAAGCCCGTGATGAGCACCACGGCGGTGGTATTGACCAGCGAAAACGCCATGGCCACGCCCACGATGACAAAGTAGAGCAGGCTCTGGGCCGTGGTGAGCTGTTCGAGCAGCTGCTGGTTGCGGTAGAGCACGAAGGTGAGCGACGAGCTGCCCACAATGGGCACGGCCACCAGCAGCAGCATGGAGAGCAGGGTGGAGAAGTTTTTTTGTAAAAGCTCGCGCAGAAATTTCATGGGCAGCGAAGGTAATAGGGGGCCGGGGCCGGTGAGCCCGATGGGGCCAGCCCCGCCGGATGCAGTCTGTACGATGGTCCGGGGGCGGGGGCTGCCCCGCGCCTCAGGATTCTTTCGCGCCAAGGCCGAGAAACCGTTTCGCGGCGGCCCAGGCACCGGCCACGGCCAGCAGGCCCAGCTTCCAGAATTTCAGCACCACGGCAAACAGGCCCACTTTGGCCAGCACCTTGCCCGCCACCAGGCCGCCGATGGTGTAGGCGGCCACTTCGTCGAGGCCGGGGTTGAAGTCGACGTAGCGCTGGCCCTTGGCAAAGGTGACGCCCGCCAGCAGGCCGGGAATGCTGGCCTTGATTTCCTCAATCTGGCGGCGGTCGCCGATGGCGTTGAGCACCAGTACGCCCTTGCGGCCCAGCAGGCGCACGTTGTAGTTGAGCACCGTGTCGGGGCCCGCGCCGAAGCGCAGCGATTTGGCCCAGTGCAGGGCATTTTTGTCTTTGTCGTAATACGGGTTGGCCGCCCAGCCCAGCAGGTACACCGGGTCGTAGCCCACGGCTTGCCGGTCCTTGTTGCCCTCGTCCACGTCGTTCTGCATTTCTTCCAGCAGCTCATCGTACTTGATGTCCTCGGCATCATTGTCCTTCACGTAGCCCATGGCATCATACTCAATGGAATACGCCCAGTGATTGGGTTCCACGGGCCCCCGGCCGACCGGGAATAGCATGCCCAGGCATTCGCCGTTGGGGTTGCCCCACAGCTGCTCGAGCACCCGGCGGCTCTGGGCCGAGTCGAGGTAGCGGAAGCCCCGAGGCACGGTGAGCTCGCCAATGCCGCTGGGCAGCACAATGTGGCCCTGCTGGTAGTGCAGCGTGTGGTTCACCGAATCGGTGTAGGCTTTGGCGGCCGCCTGCCAAAATGCCACCGAATCCACGGCGGTGGGAGTGGGCCTGGGCCTGGGTTTGGGCTTGGCAACAGCGGCTCCACTCATCAGCAGCGCGGTAAAAAGGAGTAGAATGGATTTCATGCGTAGTGAAACAGGTTGGAAAGGGCCAAAAACTGAAAAGAACCAAACGGCGAATATAGCCGGGCCCCGCCGTTTTGGGGCTGCCCTGGCCGGCGTCCGTAACTTGCCGCCCCAACGCACCGGCTCACGCTGCGTGCCCGGTTCGTTTTACGTCAATTCTCCTTCGATTTTTATGAAATTCGCCACCAAAGCCATTCATGCCGGCGTGCATCCGGACCCCGCTACCGGGGCCATCATGACGCCCATCTACCAGACCTCGACCTACGTGCAGACCTCGCCCGGCCAGAACAAGGGCTTCGAGTATTCGCGTACGCACAACCCCACCCGCACCCAGCTGCAGGATGCCGTGGCCGCCCTCGACAACGGCAAGCACGGCCTGGCCTTCGCCTCGGGCATGGCCGCCATCGACTGCGTGATGAAGCTGCTCGCGCCCGGCGACGAGGTCATTTCGACCAACGACCTCTACGGCGGCAGCTACCGCCTGTTCACGAAAGTGTACGAGCCGCTGGGTATCAAATTCCACTTCGTACCCATGCACGACATGGAAGCCGTGCGTGCCGTGGTGAGCGAGAAAACCAAGCTCATTTGGGTGGAAACGCCCACCAACCCGCTGCTGAATATCATCGACATCGCGGCCGCCGCCGCCGTGGCCAAGGAAGCCGGGGCCCTGCTGGCCGTGGATAACACCTTCAGCACGCCCTACCTGCAAACGCCGATGGACCTCGGGGCCGACATCGTGATGTACTCGCTCACCAAGTACATGGCCGGCCACTCCGATACCGTGATGGGCGCCCTCGTAGTGAACGACGACCAGCTGCTGGAGCGCCTGAGCTTCTACCAGAATGCCTGCGGCGGCACGCCCGGCCCCCAAGACTGCTTCCTGGTGCTGCGCGGCCTCAAAACCCTGCACATTCGCATGCAGCGGCACTGCGAAAACGGCCGCGCCGTGGCCGAGTACCTGCGCCAGCACCCCAAAGTGGAGAAAGTGTACTGGCCCGGCTTCGAAAACCACCCCAACCACGCCGTGGCCGCCCGGCAGATGCGTGATTTCGGCGGCATGATTTCCTTCGTGCTGAAGGGTGATAAGCAGGAAGATGCCATCGCCGTGCTCGAGAAATTCCAGTACTTCACCCTGGCCGAAAGCCTGGGCGGCGTGGAAAGCCTTTCGGGCCACCCCGCCACCATGACGCACGCCAGCATCCCGGCCGAGCAGCGCCGCAAGTCGGGCCTGAGCGACTCGCTCATCCGCTTGAGCGTGGGCATTGAGGACGCCGAGGACCTGATTGAGGACCTGGCCCAGGCCATCGGGTAATGCGGAGCTATGCTACCATTGCTGCCATAGGCGGGCTGCTGAGCTGGGCGCTGCCAGCGGCGGCCCAGCAGCCCGCCCCTACGGCCACCACCCCCGGCGGCCGGGCCAACTTCATATTGGTGCAAACCGCCGCCCGGCCGGATTCAGTGCTGGCCGGGCTGCGCTTGTATCTGAAAAACAATGGCTTTGTGCTGGATACACTGGACCAGGTGCGCGGCCTGCTCACCACCCGCGTATTAGAAGAAGGCGAGATATTGCCGGAGCAGATGAAAATCCGAGCCCTGCGCGGGGCCGGAGGGTGGAAGCTGACGGGGGTTTACTTGATTGGTGGGCCGCAGCTACGCGGATTTGCCGCGTTCACCGCTTTTCCGGCCACGTTTTTCGGGCTGAATGACGCCCCGGCAAAAATGACCTTCCGGCTGCTGGAGGCCGCGGCGCAGGCTATCCCCGGCGGCACCCTGCGCTACGGCCGGGCTAAGGTCCCGTTCGGGGCATTCACCAAGTGGCAGGATGCGCTGAAAATGCCCTGGTGATGCTTCCAGCTTCGGGTCCTCGCTTATCCGCCTGAGCGTGGGTATTGGGGATGCCGAGGACCTGATTGCCGATTTGGTCCAGGCCATCGGGCAAGCACACTGAGGCCGACGGGGCAAGCGTTGGAAGCGCCGGACGGTCCTCGCGGATAGTCCGGCGCTTTTACATTTAGCCGTCTAACCACTTAAACTCTGCTTTCGATGCGTCATTTGTTTCTATCATTGCTGCTGCCGCTGGCGCAGCCTGGGCTGGCCCAAGTAGTCGCGCCGCCCGCTCCCCCGCGTATCATTCTGGTGCGCGGCACCGCCGAGCAGGAGCTGGAGCCTGAAAAGCTCGATTTGCTAATAACTTATCGGTTCTCAGATAATGTGAAGGAAAACGCACACAGCCAGGAGCAGTCGCAGGCGCTGCTACAGGTGCTGAAGCAGGCCGGTATCGCCGCCGATAAGCTGGTTCTCGAAGACCTGAACGCCAGCGGCTACGGAGGCTTTTCGAAGGTAAATAACACCAGTGTGATGCTGTTTAAAACCTATCGCCTCACCCTGGAGCGTCCGCTGCTACTCAATACCCTATTGCCGCAGCTGGTGCAGGCCGGGGCCGATAATGTTCGCCTGGCACACCTGCAAAATGCCCGGTTGGAAGCGGTGAAAGCCGATTTGATAACGCAGGCCGTAGCCAATGCGCGCCAGAAAGCCACCGTAGGTGCCAGCGCTGCTGGCCAGCAACTCGGTGCGGTACTGGGCCTGGTGGAAGTGCTGCCGGGTAGTTCGCGACCCGACGTGCTGCAGGCGCGGTACAAAATCATGGAGCTGGGTAGCAACAGCAGCATGCCTTCGGCGGAAGCAGAGGAAAAGCCGACGCTGCGCAAGATTAACGTCAAAGCAGTGTATGATGTCGTTTTTGAGTTGAAATAGCGCCGCTTCCGTCGCCAATCCCTCCGTTTATGGCCCAAGCCATTCCCATCGAAACCCTGCCGCTCTTCGCCGAGCTCGACCGCCTGCTGCTGGAGCTGCTGCGGAGCCCAACGCCCGCCGACTGGCAGCGCCCCACCCTGGCCCGCCAGTGGACGATGAAGGACATGGCCTCCCACCGCCAAAGTCACCCTGCACCCCGCCGATGCCTGGAAATTACTGTCGTGCAGTAAAAAAGGATTAATGCTCAACCCAATATTCAAAAAGCCGTTTTAAGGAATAATTCTGTTCAAGTAGCCAGCATCAAACTGGTCAAATTCACATGTTATCATTAGCTACTTTGCGCAGCTGGGGCCGGACGGCTCCGTTGGCGGCGCTACTGGGCCTGACGGGCTGCGACCTGCTCGAATTCAGCCCCAACGACCACCGCGTTCCCGAAGAATTCACCAACCTCACCGCGAAGAATCTGGCCAGGCTGGCGGCCCGCCCGTTGCCCGCCGGCGATACGCTGCGTTTCGTTTTTACCGGCGACTCACAGCAGTTCTACGACGAGGTGGAGGACTTGGTAACCAGCGTGAACCAGCAGCCGGGCGTGGCATTTATGGTGGTGGCCGGCGATATTTCCGACTTCGGCCTGGCCCGCGAAATGCGCTGGGTGGATGAGAAGCTGCGCCGCCTGTACATGCCCTACGTCACGGTCATCGGCAACCACGATTTGGTGGGCAATGGCCGCGAGGCCTACCAGCACATCTACGGCGCGCTGGACTATTCTTTTGTGTACGGCGACACCAAGTTTACGCTGCTCGATACCAACGGCCGCGAGTACAATTTCGACGGCTCGGCCCCCAACATGGGCTGGCTAAAGCCCCAGCTCACCAATCTCGATGGTGCCCGCCGCCAAGTGGTTATCTCCCACGTGCCACCCACCAACGATGACTTTGACCCCGCCCTGCGGGCCCCCTACGTGCAGGCCCTGCGCGAAGCCCCCAATCTGGTGTTCCAAATGAACGGCCACAACCATTCCTCCAGCGTTACGCAGCCCTACAATGACGGGGTGACTTATATTAATTCCGACGCTTTTTCGGAGCGCCGCTACATGGTGGTTACCGTGTGGGGCAACCGTCAGTTTCGTATCAAACGGGTAGCGTTCTAATGAAAACACTCTTGCTATCCGCCCTTTTGTTGGCTGCCGGAGGCTCCCATGCCGCCACGCCGCCCGACACAACCGCCACTGCTGCCCCGCGCCCCGAGCGGCCCTGGTACCGCCCCAGCCACCTGGCCCTGCAAACCGGCGGCGGCCTGGGCATGGTGGCCGCCGGAGCCGGCTACGAGTTCAGTAAAAACCGCCTCGAAGCCGACATTCTCATCGGCTACGTGCCCAAGCGCTACGCCGGCTCCACGCTGAGCCTGGCCTCGCTGAAGTTCATGTATTCGCCCTTTCGCCTGCCGATTGGCGAGAAAATTCAGGTGCTGCCGCTCACGGTGGGCGCCTATTTCAGCTACACCCACGGCACGCTCAACGACGAGCTGAAGGGCCAGTATTCGAGTGAATACTACTGGTTTTCGACGGATACCCGCTACGGGCCGCTGCTGGGTAGCCGCGTCACGTTTCTGGCCCCGCCCGTTGCGGCCACTGGCCAGCCGCGCAAAATATCGGTGTATTATGAGCTGGGCAGCAATGACTTGTATTTGGCCAGCTACCTCAATAATCGCAAAGGCGGACTGGGTTTCGGCCAGCTCCTGACCCTGGCGCTGGGCGTGAAGGCTGATTTTTAGCGGCCCGCGAAGTTGCCCTGACGCATCGAATGCCCCGGAGCAATGCTTCGGGGCATTTGTCAGATATTCCGGCCGGCTCTGCGTCTGATTGCGGGCCGAAACCGGCGCTGATGTTCCACTGCAGCTGCCCGCGCCCGGCCGGCGCGTTGAAGTAGCGCGGGGTGCCCTGCATTCGCACCGGTGGGGATGAATAGTGTGAGGCGCGGGCCGCCCGATGCCTAAATAACGACAGGTCAGACTTTAACATTTCGTGGCGGCATTTGTATGCTTGTCTACTCGGTGCCTCGGCCTGTTCGTCTGTTTGCCACCTGCTTTTTGCGTTGTTGCCAACAGGTTGGCAGTAGTTGTTGCTGTTATTGAAGGCAATAGCCGGCCGGGTAGGTCAAATCGTTTGTACATTCCGGCCGTTTCCGCACCAACGCCGCTGCGCCTGTTTGCCGCCCGGCGGGCCGTTGCCGCCCGCGGTTTGCGGTAGCCGGCACACTTTTCTGTCATCCTCTTCTATTTCTCACTAACCCTTCTTTGCATGAAAAACGTCTTACTCCTCTTCGTATTCATTTTGGTTGGGCTGGCGGCCCAGGCCCAGAAAATAACCGTCACCGGCCGCGTGCTGGGCGCGGCGGGCGAGGCTCTGCCCGGCTCCACGGTGCTGGAACGCGGCACCAGCAATGGCACCAGCTCCGGCAGCAACGGCGAGTTCACGCTCTCCGTCAACCCCAACGCGACCATCACGGTGCAGGCCATTGGCTTTGCCACCCAGCTGATTCCGCTCAATGGCCGTACCAGCCTCGACGTGCGCCTCCTGGCCGCCGCGCAGGACCTGAACGAGGTGGTGGTGACCGGCTCGCGCGCCAGCGAAGGCCGGTCCAACATCCTCACCACGGCTCCGGTCGACGTGATTTCGGCCCGCGAAATCAGGGCCTTCGCCCAAACCGACGTGGCCCAGGTGCTCAGCTTCGTGGCCCCCTCGTTTCAATCGGCCCGCCAAACCATCTCCGACGGCACCGACCACATTGACCCGGCCAGCCTGCGCGGCCTCGGCCCCGACCAGGTACTGGTGCTCGTGAACGGCAAGCGCCGCCACGCCTCCTCGCTCGTGAACGTGAACGGCACCGTGGGCCGCGGCTCGGTGGGTACCGACCTCAACGTTATTCCGGCCGCTGCCATCAAGCGCATCGAGGTGCTGCGCGACGGGGCGGCCGCCCAATACGGCTCCGATGCCATTGCGGGTGTGATTAACATTCAGCTTAAAGACGATACCACCGGCGTAAACGTGAGCACCACCGCCGGCCAGACCGTGGAGAGCGACGGCAGCGTGTTTCAGGCCGATGCCAATGTGGGCTTTGGCCTGGGCGGGCGCGGCTTCATCAACTTCAGCGGCCAGTACGTGAACCGCGGCTACACTAACCGCAGCGGCGAGGACACGGCCCCGCTGCTCTACTTCGGCGACAACGGCGGCAATTATCCCGGCACGGCCAACACCCCGGCCCTGCGCCAGGCCCTGAAGGCCCGCGACGATGCCCGCGCCGCCGCCAATGGCTACGACCGCCGCAACCTGCGCTTCGGCAACTCCGACTCGCGCAACTACGGCTTCTTCCTCAACGGCGGCTTCGATTTGGCCCCGGGCTTCGAAGCCTACCTGGCCGGCGGCCTCACGCGGCGCGAGGGCAAGGCTGCCGGCTTTGCCCGCCTGCCCGGCCGCTACAGCGCCCAAAACGACAGCCTGATGTACCCCAACGGCTTCCTGCCCTTCATCGAGCCCACCATCAACGACCGTTCGCTCATCGCCGGGGTGCGCGGCAAGGTGGCCGGGTTCGACTTCGATTTGGCCAACACCTACGGCCTCAACAGCCTCGACTACCGCGTCACCAACTCGCTCAACGCCAGCTTGCCGGCCGGTTATGGGCAGCGCAATTTCTACGGTGGCCAGCTGTTTGCCCGCCAGAACTCGACCACCCTGGGCTTCGTTCGCAAGCTCACCGACGTGGGGCCGCTGACCTCGCTCAACGTGGCCTTCGGGGGCGAGTTCCGGTCCGATAACTTTCAGATTGCCGCTGGCGAACCCAACTCGTACGCGCTGGGCCTGCCCGGCAGCGGCACCAGCCGCCGCGTAAACACTGGCCCTACCAGCACGGGTCTGGCCGCCGCCGGGGCGCAGGTGTTTCCGGGCTACCAGCCCACCGATGCCCTCGACCGCTCGCGCACCAACGTGGCGGGCTACCTCGATTTGGAAAGTGACATCGGCACGCGCCTGCTCGTGGGCCTGGCCGGCCGCGCCGAAAACTACTCCGACTTCGGCAGCAACATCAGCGGCAAGGCCTCGGCCCGCTTCAGCATCCTCGACAACCTGGCCGTGCGCGGGGCCATCAGCAACGGCTTCCGCGCCCCCTCGTTGCAGCAGCGCTACTTCACCAGCACCAGCACCCAGTTTGTGCAGGGTGTGCCTCAAACCGTGCTCACCGCCAGCAACGAAAACCCGATTGTGGCGGCCTTCGGCGTGGGCTCGCTCAAGCAGGAAACGTCCATCAACTACAGCGTAGGTCTGGCCGGGCGCATTGCCCCCAGCCTCACCTTCACCGTCGATGCCTACCAGATTGACCTGAAAGACCGCATCGTGCTTTCGACCCAGTTCAACCGCTTCACCAATGCCACCGTCGAAACCATCCTCACCAACGCCGGCCTCACCCGCGCCAGCAACGGGGCCGGCATCGTGCAGTTCTTCGCCAACGCCGTGGACACCCGCACCCGCGGCCTCGACGTGGTCCTCAACGAGCGCCTCGCCCTCGGAGCCAAAGGCAGCCTGACGCTGACGGCCGCGGCCAACTTCACCGAAACCACCGTCACGAGCGTAAACGTGCCCAGCACCCTCGTGGCCGATGAGGGCCTGCGCAATACCTTCTTTGACCGGCAGCAGCGCGGCCGCCTCGAAAGCGCCCAGCCCAACAGCAAAATCGTGCTCAGCGCGGGCTACACCGTCGGCAAGTTCGGCCTCCAGCTCCGCACCGTGCGCTTCGGCGAAGTGCGCTTCTTCGATGCCCGCCTCGACCCCGCGCCCACGGCCGAGGTAAGAAATTCGGCCGGCGTGGTCACCGCCATCGCCGTGACCAACCCCGTCCGGTTCTCGGACATTGACCAGACCTTCGGAGCCAAGTGGGTGACCGATGCTACCGTCAATTTTCAGCTCCTCAAACCGCTGGGCATCGCCATCGGGGCCAATAACCTGTTCAACGTCTACCCCGACAAATACCGCGTAGCCGCCCGCAACAGCGCCACCAATTTCAGCGTGGACCCCAGCAATAGCCCCGCCACCAACGGCGACAACACCGCTTACGCCTCCAACCTCGACAACACCAACCGGGGCCGTACCCTCTACAACCCCAACCAATTCGGTTTCAACGGCGCGTTCTATTTCGCCCGCCTGAACTACACGCTGTAGTACGGCCGGTTTCTTTCAACACCAAAACGCCCCCGGCATGGTTGCCGGGGGCGTTTTGGTGTCAATACTGGTGGTCATATCCGCTGGCCGAAGCCGCTGGCCGGAGTTTAAGCGTAGCGACAACTCCGCGCCGCCAGTTGTGCGAGTTTGCAACTCGCCTGCTGAACGAACGGCCCGCCACATGGGCGAGTTGTTGTTATCCGCTGGCCGGAGTTTAAGCATAGCGACAACTCCGCGCCGCCAGTTGTGCGAGTTTGCAACTCGCCTGCTGAACGAACGGCCCGCCACACGGGCGAGTTGCAAACTCGCGTTACTGCCGGGCGCGGAGTTGTTGCTACGCTTAAACTCCGGCCAGCCCGCAACTCGCGCTACTGCCGGGCGCGGAGTTGTCGCTGCGCTTAAACTCCGGCCAGCTTGCCAGCGCGTTGGTGGGCCAGTTACTTCCCGCCGGCCGAGTTGCTGTCCAGAATCTGAAACAGCTCGTTGAGTTTTGGGGTCAGGATGATTTCCGTGCGGCGGTTCATGGCCTTGTTCTGGGGCGAGTCGTTGGCGGCTACCGGCACGTACTGGCCGCGGCCCGAGGCCGTGACGCGCGCTGGCGAAACCCCCGCCGTGGTGAGCAGGCGGGCGATTTCGGTGGCCCGCAGGGCGCTCAGGTCCCAGTTGTCGGTCATACCAGCCGTGCCCGACCGGATAGGCACGTTGTCGGTGTGGCCTTCCACCACTACGTTCACGTCTTTCTGCTCTTGCAGCACCGTGGCCAGCGTTTTCAGCGCCTCCTGGCCCTTGGGGTCCACTTTCGTCGAGCCCGATTTGAACAATAGTTGCTCGGAAAGCGACACGTACACCTTACCATCCTTCAGCTTCACCTGAAGGTCGCTGCTGTTGAAGCTGAGCAGGGCCTTGCTCACGCGGGCCTTCAGGTCGGCCACGGCCTGGTCCTTGTCGGCCAGGGCTTTGGTGAGCTCGGTGAGGCGCACTTCGCGGGTTTGGAGGTCGGCGGCGAGGCGGTCGTTGGCAGCTTTGCTTTTTTGGAGCGTGGTTTCCAGCTCGCCCAGCTCGGCCTCCCGGCGGGCCAGGTCTTTGGCCACCTTGTTATAGTCCGAGGACTTGTTGGCCAGCTCCCGGTCGCTGTTCTTGAGTAGCTTATCGTAGCTGTTGTTCAGCTCGTTGTAGAGGCTGCGGGTTTTGCGGTAGGCCGAGCCGGTTTCGGCCGAGTCGGTCACGAGGCGCTTTTGGGTGAGGCGGAGCTGGGCCAGCTCGTCGGAGGCTTTTTGCAGCTCGGCGGTGGCCCCGCGGTACTGGCGCTCCACGGCGGCCTTGCCTTCGGCATCGGCCTTCTGGCGGGCGCTGAGGTCGTCGTATTTCTTGGCCGTCACGCAGCTATTGAGGGCCGGGGCGGTCAGCAGCGAGAGGGCTAACAGGGCAGGAGAGAAGCTTTTCACGGATGGGGGAGGCGCAATGGCATGCCGTCGGCGTGCCGGACTGCCCGGCCGCGTTGGCCCGGCAAGGTAGCGCCTGGCGCGCCGCCAATGCGCCAAAATCACCTTCGGCCTCCAAAATTCGACCTATATTTGCCGGCCTCCCCACGCAGGATTTTACGTCCTGAATTCCACCCTAATTCCCTCTTTTCTAATGGCCTCCACCCTCGTCCTCAGCCCCGAAAACGAAGCGTTGCTCACTTACCAGGCCCGCGTGGGCCGGGAGCTGATTCACGCCCCCGGCCCCGACTTTCTGGACCGCTGCTTTGTGCCCGGCAGCCGCACGCCGCAGGTGCTGCGCAGCCTGGGGGCCATCTACAACCACGGGCGGCTGAGCGGCACCGGCTACCTCAGCATCCTGCCCGTCGACCAGGGCATCGAGCACACCGCCGGAGCCTCGTTTGGGCCGAACCCAATGTACTTCGACCCCGAAAACATCCTGCGCCTGGCCGTGGAAGGAGGCTGCAACGCCGTAGCCACCACCTTCGGTACGTTCGGCGCGGTGGCCCGCAAATACGCCCACAAAATCCCGTTCCTGGTCAAAATCAATCACAACGAGCTGATGACCTACCCCAATAAATTCGACCAGATTCTGTTCGGCTCGGTGCGGCAGGCCTGGGACATGGGCGCTACCGCCGTGGGGGCCACCGTGTACTTTGGCTCGGCCGAAAGTACACGGCAGATTGCCGAAATCACGGCCGCTTTCGAAGAAGCCCACGCCCTGGGCATGGCCACCGTGCTCTGGTGCTACATCCGCAATAACTCCTTCAAAACCACTGACAAGGATTTCCATGTGGCCGCCGACCTCACCGGCCAGGCCAACCACCTGGGCGTGACTATGGGGGCCGATATCATCAAGCAGAAGCTACCCGAAAATAACGGCGGCTTCCCGGCCCTGAAATTCGGCAAAACCTTCTCGGCCATGTACGACCAGCTCAGTACCGACCACCCCATCGACCTCACCCGCTACCAGGTGCTGAACTGCTACGCCGGCCGCATCGGCCTCATCAACTCGGGTGGCGAAAGCCTCGGGGCCGGGGATTTGGAAGCCGCCATCAAAACGGCCATCATCAACAAGCGGGCCGGCGGGCAGGGGCTGATTTCGGGCCGCAAGGCCTTTCAGCGGCCCTTTGCCGAGGGCGTGGAGCTGCTCAACGCCATTCAGGACGTGTACCTGGATAGCCGGATTACGTTAGCGTAAGGCCGAAGTCGCGGCCCGCAGGTCAGCGCACGACAGCGTTACTTATAGCTTAACTTATGACTTATCTTTGACGCCCGGTTTTACTCAGCCCTGGCAAGCCCGACGCTTGCGGCTTCTCCCCCTCATATAAAAGCTGCTGGCTACCCGCCAAAAGCTCCTAGTTTACAAGAAATATGGCCTGGTTCAAGCGCGTAGAAAAGGGCATCGTCACCCCCACCGACCAGAAAAAAGAAACGCCCGACGGTCTCTGGCACAAGTGCCCCGAGTGCAAAACAGTGGCCACCATGGCCGAGCACAAGCGCCTGCTCCACGTGTGCGGCAACTGCAACCACCACGACCGCATCGACGCGGCCGACTACTTCGAGTTTTTGTTCGATAAGGGCGAATTCACGGAGCTGGATGCCGACCTGACTTCCGGCGACCCACTGCACTTTGTCGACACCAAAGCCTACCCGCAGCGCGTAGCGACTACCGAGCGCAACACCGGCCTGAAAGATGCCGTGCGCACCGGCTACGGCCTGAGTGCCGGCCAGCCGCTGGTAGTAGCGGCCATGGATTTCAAGTTCATCGGCGGCTCGATGGGCTCGGTGGTGGGCGAAAAAATTGCCCGCGCCATCGACCACGCCCGGCAAACCCGCGCCCCGTTCCTCATGATTTCGCGCTCCGGCGGGGCCCGCATGATGGAAGCCGGCTACTCGCTGATGCAGATGGCCAAAACCTCGGCCAAGCTGGCGCTGCTCTCCGAAGCCGGCGTGCCCTACGTGAGCCTGCTCACTGACCCCACCACGGGCGGCGTCACGGCCTCGTTTGCCATGCTGGGTGATTTTAATATTGCCGAGCCCGGCGCGCTCATCGGCTTTGCCGGCCCCCGCGTTATCAAGGAAACCATCGGTAAGGACTTGCCCAAGGGCTTTCAGAGCGCCGAATTCGTGCTGGAGCACGGCTTCCTCGACTTTATCGTGGACCGCCGCGAGCTGAAGCAGCGCCTGGCCGACCTGCTGGGCATGCTGAAGCCCGCCCCGGTGGCGGCTGCCGGGCCCAGCGAAGCCCGCCGAACTTCTACAAAAGTGCATTAGCAGGCTGTAAGGGCAGTTTTTGGCTTTCGGCACACTTATTGAAAACCCGCTTCTTATACCGGAGCGGGTTTTTTCCGTACAAGGCCCCAAATACCATCACCAAACACTTTTTTACATGAATACCTCCAAATCCCTTCTTTCTGTGCTGATGGCCTTCGTGCTGCTGTTCAGCTCCTGCGCCACTTCGCAGCAAGCCGGCTCCACTCAGCCCGACCTCTCGACTAATAACGGTACCGGTGCCCGCAAAACCGGCATGAGCAAAACTGCTAAAGGCGGCCTGTTGGGCGCTGGTGGCGGAGCCGTAATCGGTGGCGTAGTTGGCGGCCTGCTAGGCGGCGGCAAAGGCACGGCCATCGGCGCTATTGTAGGTGCTGCCGCTGGCGGTACCACGGGTGCCATTATCGGCCGTAAAATGGATAAGCAGGCCGCTGACCTTCAGAAAGATATGCAGAACGCCAAAGTAGAGCGCGTGGGCGAAGGCATCAAAATCACCTTCGACTCGGGCATCCTGTTCGATACCAATTCGTCAACTTTGCGTTACGCTTCGATGAGTGAAATCGACAAGATGGCTGCCGTGCTGCAAAAGTACCCCGATACCAACGTGTTGGTAGAAGGCCACACCGACGCGTCGGGCTCGGATGCCATCAACCAGCCGCTTTCGGAGCGCCGGGCCCAGGCCGTGGCCAGCGAAACCATCTCCAAAGGCGTGTCGTCGAGCCGCATTACCACCCAGGGCTACGGCTCGACCCAGCCCATTGGCGACAATAGTACGATGGAAGGCAAGCAGGCCAACCGTCGCGTGGAAATCGCCATCTACGCTAATGAGAAAATGAAGAAGGCGGCTGAGAAAGGCACGCTGTAAGCATTCAGACCAGGGCCAATCAGGCCTCGGGTATAAAGAGGCCGCCTGCGAGGGCGGCCTTTTTTCATGCTTGCTACTGCCTGAATATGAGCTGATTCGGGTGGAATTATGAATTTATTCAGCAACCCTGGTTGTTGTGCCTGCGTTGAAAACCAGTTATTGCTTCTGTTCATTCTAACTGTATCGCATCATGAAATTTTCCAGCGCAGTATTCGCCTTTCTGTTAATGTTCTTCATGCTGGCCGGGGCCGGTGTCCAGGCTCAGACGCCTAAGAAGGGGTGGAGCAACAAGGCTAAAGGAGCCGCCATCGGCGGCGGTGCCGGAGCCGTGACCGGGGCCGTAATTGGCGGCGGCAAGGGGGCCATTATCGGCGGCGCGGCGGGCGTTATCGGCGGGGGCCTGATTGGCCGCAACAAAGACAGGAAAAAAGACCCCGCCCGCTACAACGCGTACCGGAACAGGAAAAAGTAAGCTGGTCCCTTGCCAAAGGCGCCAGTCTACCTAAACGGCCTTGCCTTCACGGCAGGGCCGTTTTTTTGGCTCCTGGCCGGCACCAGCCAGGTTTGGCCGGGCAGGGAAGCATGTTGAGCCCAAATAGTTTGGCAAGGTGGTTGCAAATGGCGTACTTGCCGGCCAGTTGCATATACAGCAGCTTTTCGCAGGCATTTTTTATCAAAAACCCTTTTTCAAACATGAAAATCTTTCGTTCGTCCCTAACTTTCCTGCTGGCCCTGCTGCTGTTGGTGAATACCTTCGCCCAGGCCCAGACTTCTACCGTTTCAACTGGCCGGCCTAAAGGCACCATGAGCAAAACCCTTAAAGGCGGCCTGATTGGCGGTCTGGGTGGCGCAGTGGCCGGTGGCGTGGCTGGCCGCCTGATTGGCGGCAAGTCGGGCACCGCTAAAGGGGCCATCATCGGAGCCGTGGTAGGCGGCGCGGGTGGAGCCCTCATCGGCCGCCGGATGGATAAGCAGGCCGCTGAATTGCGCCGCGACCTGGAAGGCGCCAAAGTAGAGCGCGTGGGCGAAGGCATCAAAATCACCTTCGCTTCGGGCATCCTGTTCGGCACCAACTCGTCGAGCCTGACCTCGGAAGCCGCCGGCAACATCGACCAGCTGGCTGCTACGGTGAAAAAATACGCCGACACCAACGTAGTGATTGAAGGCCATACCGACAGCTCCGGCTCGGATGCTATCAACCAGCCCCTCTCGGAGCGTCGCGCTCAGGCGGTGGCCAACGAAATTCAGGCCCAGGGCGTGGATTCCGGCCGTATCACGTCTACGGGCTACGGCTCGACCCAGCCCGTGGCTGACAACACCTCGGCATCCGGCAAAGCTGCCAACCGCCGCGTGGAAGTAGCCATCTTCGCCAACGAGAAGATGCAGAAGGCTGCTAAACGCGGCCAATTGTAATAATTAGTGCTCCCGCGCCAAGCGGCAACAGTTCATTGAAAAGCCGGCGACCCATTGTGGTCGTCGGTTTTTTTGTGTCAGGTCAGTTGGGTAATGTATTTCGGGCAACCTTGCTCCGCGCCAGCCGGTACAACCGGCCATGCCCGCACCCGACGTTACCTACGCCACGGCCGCTGCCGAAAAAGCCTGGGCCGACCACCAGATTCTCGACCACTTTTACGGCCATCTGCCGCCCGAACCGCGCCGCCCGCCCATGCGCGAGCTGATTTCGACGGTCCTCTCGCACCGCACCACCCACGCCGACGAGGAGCTGGCCTACGACCGGATGCTGGCAGCTTTCGGCGACTGGCCCGGCGTGCTGGCCGCCCCTACGCCGGAGCTGGCCCACGCCATCCGGACCACGCGCTGGCCCGATACCCAGGCCCCGCGCATTCAGGAAATCCTGCGGCGCATTCAGGCGGAGACCGGCGGGCCGTTTGACCTGGATTTTCTGGCCGACTGGCCAACTTCAACAGGCATGGCCTGGCTGACGGATATGCCCGGCATCGGGCTCAAAACGGCTTCTTTGCTGCTGCTTTTCAATTATCACAAGCCCGTCTTGCCCGTCGATACTCATGTGCACCGGGTGGCGCAGCGCGTGGGCTTTCTGGGGCCGAAGGTGTCAGTGGAGAAGGCGCACAGCGTGCTGCTGGCGCTACTGCCGCCCGATGCCGAAACGCTGTTCAACTTCCACAAACACAACTACTGGCACGGGCAGCAAATCTGCTTTTTCCTGAAGCCGAACTGTGCCCGCTGCCCGCTGAAAGGGTTTTGCAGCTACTATGAAGAGCATTTCGGTGAGGTCACGGCCGAAGCCTTGGCCGCCACGCCGGCTAAGTGGGACCCTACCGCTTGGGGAAAGCTGCCGCATTAGAATAGTCACCCGAACGTCATGCTGAGCTTGCCGAAGCATCTCTACCGCGCAAGCAATCAGTTACTATTGCGGTAAAGATGCTTCGGCAAGCTCAGCATGACGTTTGGGTGACTGTACCTTTACGCCATGCGCCTCGTCAAGCACCCCGTCCTCTGCAATTACTACGTCACGTACCGCTGCAATGCGAAGTGCGCGTTTTGCGATATCTGGGAGAAGCCCTCGCCCTACATCACGCCGGAGGACGTGGCCAGCAACCTGCGCGACCTCAAGCGCCTGGGCGTTTCGGTGATTGATTTCACCGGCGGCGAGCCGCTGCTGCACCGCCAGCTGCCCGAATTTCTGGGGCTGGCCCGCGACATGGGCTTTATCACCACCGTCACGACCAACGGCCTGCTCTACCCCAAAAATGCCGAAAAGCTGCGCGGCAAGGTCGATATGCTGCACTTTTCGCTCGACTCGGCCGACCGCGATACCCACGACCTGGGGCGGGGCGTGGCCTGCTACGATTTCGTGCTCGAAAGCATTCGCGTGGCCAAAGAGCTGGGCGAGCGGCCCGATATTCTCTTCACCGTGTTCCGCAAAAACCTGGCGGATTTGGAGGCCGTGTACCGCGATATCACCCAGCCCAACGGCCTCGTCCTCATTCTCAATCCCGCCTTTGAGTACGGCGATGTGGAAACCGGCGAGCAGCTCACGCCCGAAGAGCTGGACTACCTCTCCGCCTTTGGCAAGCGCAAGGGCGTGTATTTGAACGAAGCCTTCATCGAGCTGCGGCGCGATGGCGGCAACCATATTGCCGCGCCCGTGTGCCGGGCCGCCAGCACCACGCTGGTCATCTCGCCCAGCAACGAGCTGGTGCTGCCCTGCTACCACCTCGGCGAGCAGAAATTTCCCATCGAAGGCAAGCTCTTCGACCTTTACAACGCGCCCGAAACCCAACGCCTGGCAGCGCTGGAAGGCCGCCTGCCCGCCTGCGAAGGCTGCACCATCAACTGCTACATGCAGCCCAGCTTCGCGGTCGAAACCAGCAAGTATTTCTGGCAGGCGCTGCCCAGCACGCTCAAGTACAACTGGGAAAAGGGGACGTGGAAGCGGCTGATTGGGGTGGCGTAGAACGTCATGCCGAGCGCAGCCGAGGCATCTCGCGTGAATCGTTGGATGATTGAGTCACTTTCCCGAGCGAGATGCCTCGGCTGCGCTCGGCATGACGTTCTTTTGCTCACTGCTCACTGCTCACTGCTCACTGCTCACCGCTCACTGCTCACTGCTCACTGCAAATGCCCGCCCTCATTCTCCCCGTTCACGGCATCTCGCCCATTATTCCCGCCGACTGCTTCATTGCCGATAACGCCACCATCGTAGGCGACGTGGTACTGGGTTCCAAATGCACCGTCTGGTTCACGGCTGTCATTCGCGGCGATGTGCACAGCATTCGCATCGGCGACGAAACCAATATTCAGGACGGCGCGGTGTTGCACTGCACCTACCAAAAAGCCCCGCTGAGCATCGGTAGCCGCGTCAGCATTGGGCACCGGGCGCTGGTACACGGCTGCACGGTGGAAGATGATGTGCTCATTGGTATGGGGTCCATTGTAATGGACCACGCCGTGGTGGGCACGGGCTGCATCATCGCGGCCGGAGCCGTAGTGCTGGAAAATTTCGTGTGCGAGCCGGGCTTTTTATATGCCGGGGTGCCCGCCAGAAAGATTAAGCCCGTGACGGCGGAGCAGCGCGAAGGGCTGAAGCGCACGGCCGCCAATTATCAGACTTACGCCAGCTGGCTGCAGAGTTAAAAGTTAAAACCCCGTCTGACGATTCAGATGGGGTTTTTAACTTTTAACTCTCAACTTTTAACAGACCCTACATCTCGCCGCCCAGCTCCCCGCGCGGGGCTTCGCGCTCGGCGGCAGTAGTCACGCGCAGCTGCACCAGCTCCACGGCGCGGCGCGAGCGTTGCAGCACCCGGAATTCGTAGGGGTCGAGCACGGCCACGTCGCCCACTTCCGGAATGCTGCCGTAGATGACGTTGAGCAGGCCGCCCACGGTTTCGTAGTCTTCGCCCTCGGGCAGGGGGAAGGGGAGGTACTCGTTGGCGTCGGAGATGGGGGTGGCGGGGTTCACGCGGTACTCGTCCTCGGCCACCTTCTCCACTACCGGCACCTCGTTATCGTACTCGTCCTGGATTTCGCCCACCAGCTCCTCCATGATGTCCTCGATGGTGACGATGCCCGACACGCCGCCGAACTCGTCGCTCACCACGGCCATCACAATGTGCTTGCGCTGAAACTGCCGCAGCAGCCGGTTTATTTTCTTGGTTTCGGGTACGAAGTAGGGCGGGCGCATGATGCGGGCCAGCTCCACGGCCTCGCCGCGCCGGATGATGGGCAGCAGGTCCTTCACGTTGAGCACGCCCACGATGTTGTCGATGTTGCCCTCGTAAACCGGCATCCGGGAGAAGCCTTCGGCGAAGATGATATCCAGAATCTGCTCTACGGGTGCATGTACATCCAGGGCCGAAAGCTTGGTGCGGGGCACCATTATCTGCTTCACCATGCGGTCGTTGAACTGAAAGACGTTCTCAATCAGCTCGTGCTCCGAATCCTGAATTTCGCCGCTCTCCTTGCTCTGGTCCAGCAGCATGCGCAGCTCGTCGGAGGTGTGGGCCTCGTTGCCGTGGCCGGAGTTTACGCCAAACATGCGCAGCACAATATTCGACAGCTTATTAAGTACCCAGATGGCCGGGAAACTGATGATGTAGAACAAGCGCAACGGCAGGGCCACGGCCAGGCTCAGGGCCTCGGGCCGCTGAATGGCCAGCATTTTGGGGGCCTGCTCGCCAATAACGATGTGCAGCACCGTGATGGTGGCGAAGGATACGGGCAGCGCAATCTGGTGGGCCAGCTCGGGCGTTACGTCCAGATTGAGGGCGTGCACGGCTGCCAGAATAATGGAGGCCACCACGCTTTCACCAATCCAACCCAGGCCCAGCGAGGCCAGCGTGATGCCCAGCTGCGAAGCCGACAGGTAGGCTTCCAGGTCTTGTAACATGGTGAGCGTGAGGCGGGCCAGGCGGTTGCCCTCCTTGGCTTTGAGCTCAATCTGCGAGAGCCGGACCTTGACCAGCGCGAACTCGGCGGCCACAAAAAAACCGTTTACAAGGACTAGTAAAACGGTGAATAATATTTTTAAACCCATGTTGGCGGCCCCCGCGACGCGGTCGGTCTGGAGGCCTTTGTTGCCCAAAAGTACGCAAGTTTGACGCAGGTAGTTGGCACGATGAACTTTCAGCTCATCCGTTTGTCATCCGGGGAGCCTTAATTTTGCGGGCGAAAGCGTTTGTAACGTTTGTAAGCTAATGCGGCTTCCGCCGACTACCCTGCTCCAATGCCGGGCCAGTGGCCGCAACGAAGGCAGGTTATTTCCTGTTAGCTAGCCTGGGCCCTGGCAATAACAAGGCGTGATGTATCGTACCAAGTCAATGAAGAATTCCTGGATTATTACCTCATTACTGCTCATACTGGGCCTGAGCGGGCCCGTCACGGCCCAGATTCTGACCCCCACGCACCTAAGCACAGCCCTGAGCCGGCCCACGGCCAAGGTGGGCGAAGAGGTAGAGCTCATCATCAATGCCCGCATCGACGACAAGTGGCACCTCTACGCCTCGGATTTCAGCGACGAGGTGGGCCCCGTTGTCTTCACCCTGAAGTTCACGCCCAGCCCGGCCTACGCGCTGGTGGGCAAGCTGCAAGCCATCAAGTCGCACCACGAGCAGGACGAGGTATTTAAAGGCGAAGTAGCCTTCTGGGAAAAGACCGGGCAGATGCGCCAGCGCATCAAAGTGCTGCAGCCCGGCCCGCTCACCATCTCGGCCGAGGCCGACTACCAAAGCTGCACCACCGTGGACGGCAAGTGCGTGCCCGGCAACGAAACCCTGAAATTTGGACCGCTGACCGTGATGGGGGCCGCTGCCAAGACCATCGGTGCCGTGCCGCCCGTTACTACCGAAACGAAAGTCGCGGGTACGCCCGCCCCGGCTGTGGCCCCCGCCCCGGCGGCCCAGCCAGCCGCTACCACCGCCGATTCGGCGGCCCGGTTGGCGGCCGCGACTGCCCCTGCGCCTACCGCCCCGGCCGCCGCTGCTTCCACCGAAGCCAAAGTGGCCCCGGCTCCGGCCGTAGCCGGCGTGGCCATGGATGCCGACCCCGTGAACAAAGCCGGCGGCCTGTGGGCTTTCGCGCTGCTGGCCTTCACGTTTGGGCTGGCCGCGCTGGTCACGCCCTGCGTGTTCCCGATGGTACCCATGACGGTTTCGCTCTTCACCAGCGGCAACGACAGCCGCCAGCGGGGCATCTTCAAGGCGCTGGTGTACGGGGCCAGTATTATCGGTATTTATGTGCTGATGGGCGTGCTGGTGTCGGTGCTGCTGGGCGAGGACGGCCCCAACCTGATAGCCACCCACTGGGTGCCCAACCTGATTTTCTTCGTGGTTTTCGTGGTATTCGGCCTGTCGTTCCTGGGCCTGTTCGAAATCACGCTGCCCCACCAGATTGTGAATCAAGTGGATACCCAGGCCGATAAAGGCGGCTGGGCGGGTATCTTTTTCATGGCCCTCACGCTGGTGGTGGTCTCGTTTTCGTGCACCGCGCCCATCGTGGGCAGTATTCTGAGCTTGGCCGCGCGCGGCGAGCGCATTCAGCCCATCGTGGGTATGCTGGGCTTTTCGCTGGCGTTTGCGCTGCCGTTCACGCTGTTTGCCATCTTCCCCTCGTGGCTGAAAAGCCTGCCCCGCTCGGGCGGCTGGCTCAATACCGTGAAAGTGGTGCTGGGCTTCGTGGAGCTGATGCTGGCCCTCAAGTTCCTGAGCACCGCCGACCTGGCCTACCACTGGCACCTGCTGAACCGCGACGTGTACATCGTGCTGTGGATTGTGCTCTCGGCGCTGCTGGGCTTTTACCTGCTGGGCAAGTACCGCCTCTCGCACGACTCACCGCTCGACCACCTCAGCGTGGGCCGCCTGCTGATGGCCGTGCTCGCGTTTGCCTTCACCGTGTACCTGGTGCCGGGCCTGTTTGGCGCGCCGCTGCCGCTGCTGGCCGGCTACCTGCCGCCCCAGAGCAAGCACGATTTCTCGCTGGCCACTACTACCAACGGCGGCAGCCCGGCCGCTGTGGCCACGGCCGGTGTAGGCAGTACCGTGCCCCGCGAAACTCCCCGCTTCGGCGATTTTCTGGAGCTGCCCCACAACCTCGACGGCTATTTCGACCTGGAGCAGGCCCGGCGCGTAGCCCGCCTGGAACACAAACCCATTTTCATCGATTTCACGGGCCACGCCTGCGTCAATTGCCGCAAGATGGAAGCCACCGTGTGGAGCGACCCACAAATACTGGAGAAACTACGTAATGATTACGTGGTTGTAGCGCTCTACGTGGATGATAAGACCGAGCTGCCCCAAAGTGAGTGGTACACTTCTACCCACGATAACCAGCTCAAAACTACGCTGGGCAAGCAAAACGCCGACCTGCAGATAACCCGCTACGGCTTCAATGCGCAGCCGTATTACGTGCTGCTCGACCCCGACGATGCAACCTACAAGCCCCTGCTTACGCCTATTGCCTACGAGCCCGACGTCGCGCAATTCAGCGCCTTCCTGCGGGCCGGTTTGCAGCAGTTCAATAACCAGCGCACGCCCGTTGCGGCCCGCTAAGCTTACCACCCCCTTTTTCCTTTCTGTCTTAAACACGAAGAGGCGGCCCCCACCCAGAGGCCGCCTCTTACTACTTGTGAGGAGCGCATCCACCCAGATACGCCGCCCCGTTTTCCCCTCTTCTCCTCTGTATCCAACCACAGCAGTAGTGAAAGAAATGAGCCTTTCTTGAGGAGATTAGCCCGCGATGCCGCCGATTACCCGGTCGAATCTGCTTGCCGTTCTCCGCTACTTTATCGCCGTGGCCTTCTGCCTTGGATTATGACAAATGTAAGAGGGTGAGTCATATGATGCAAATAATTTCATGGTTTAACTTGAAATTTGTGACAAATTAAATTTTAACCCCTTAATTTTGTATTGTCTTTAAATCCTTTCTGCAAAACATGGCCCGAAATTACGAACTTGATGATACTGACCGCAGTATCCTGAATCTGCTCATTCAGGACGCTAAAATGCCCTATACTGAAATCGCCCGCAAGGTGAATGTTTCGGGGGGTACGGTGCACGTGCGAATGGCACGCCTGGAAGAAATTGGCATAGTGCAGGGTGCTACCCTGCGCATTGACTACCAGAAGCTTGGCTACGGAGTAAATGCCTTTTTGGGCATTTATCTGCTGAAAAGCTCGGAGTATACCAGCGTGGTGAAACAGCTGCGCGACATTCCGGAAGTGGTGAGCATCCACTTTACGACCGGGGCCTACGGGGTGTTTGCCCGGCTGCTGTGCCGCGATACCCAGCACCTGCGCGACGTGCTGCACGACCGCATTCAGCCCATCGATGGCATTGAGCGCACCGAAACCCTGATTTCGCTGGAAGAAGTCATCAACCGCCCGGCCAACCTGGTGTAGGTAAATCGGAGGTAGTTAGTGGCCCCGGTCGAGTGAATACCTCGGCCGGGGCTTGTGGCTATGCGCAATACTGCCACTTATCCGGGCGAGCGGCCGTAATTTTGGGCCCCGCTTATGCCGCATTCTCCGCCCGCCACGCTCCTCATCCAAACCGCTTTCATTGGCGATGTTATTCTGATGACGGCGCTGCTGGAATACCTCGCCCTGCACGAGCCCGCTACGCCCGTCGATGTGCTGGTGCGGCGCGGCAACGAAAGCCTGCTGGCCGGCCACCCCCACGTGCGAAACGTGCTGATTTGGGACAAGAAACACCGCAAATACGCCAACCTGTGGCACTTGCTGCAGCAGGTACGGGCCACTGGCTACGGCCAGGTGGTCACGCTGCAGCGCTTTGCCAGCACGGGCTTTCTCACCGCCTTCTCGGGCGCACCCAAGCGGGTGGGCTTCGTCAAAAATCCGTTCAGCCGTTTTTTCACGCGGCGCGTGCCGCACGCCATCGGCGATGGGACCCACGAGGTAGAACGTAACCTGCGGCTGCTGATGAGTGACGAGGCGTTGATGGAATTAAAAATTAAAAATGAGAAATTAAAAATGTCGGGTGAAAGCCTTGCTCACGGTAGCGCATCTGCTCCCATTTTTAATTCTTCATTTCTGATTTCCAATTCCATTGCCCCCAAGCTGTACCCTTCGGCGGCTGACGAGGCGGCCGTGGCTCCTTACGCGGCCGCCGGGCCGTACATCTGCCTGGCCCCCACTTCGGTCTGGTTCACCAAGCAGTACCCCGAGGAGAAGTGGCTGGAACTGCTGGCGGCGCTGCCGGCCGGCCGGCAAGTGTACCTGCTGGGCGGCCCGCCCGACGTGGCCGCCTGCGAGCGCCTGGCCGCCGCCAGCGGCCGCGCCAACGTAATCAGCCTGGCCGGCAAAATCGGCCTGCTGGCCTCGGCCGCCCTCATGCGTGGGGCCGTGATGAACTACGTCAACGACTCGGCTCCCATGCACCTGTGCTCGGCGGTGGGCGCACCCGTGACGGCCGTGTTTTGCAGCACGGTGCCCGCGTTTGGGTTTGGGCCGCTCAGCCCGGTGTCCTTCGTGGTGGAAACCAGGGAGGAGCTTGCCTGCCGGCCGTGTGGGCTGCACGGGCACGCGGCCTGCCCGCTGGGGCACTTTCGCTGCGCGCACGGCATTGAGGTGGGGCAGCTTCTTAAATCAATGGTTAATGATTAGTGGTTAACGCTTAATAAATAAGCGGGGGATAAAACGCTCATTAACCGTTAACCACTAATCATTAACCATTAAGCGAAGCCGTACCTTTGCACTACTTATGCTTGATTATCACATTCACGAATATCCCAACGGCATTCGCCTGTTACACAAGCAGGTACTGCATACCAAAATTGCGCATTGCGGATTTCTGCTCGACATTGGCTCACGCGATGAGGCCCCGCACCAGCAGGGCCTGGCCCACTTCTGGGAGCATATGGCGTTCAAAGGCACCGAAAAGCGCAAGTCGTTCCACATTCTCAACCGCCTCGAAACCGTGGGCGGCGAGCTGAACGCCTACACCACCAAGGAAAAAATCTGCTTCTACGCGGCGCTGCTTAGCACGCATTTCGAGCGAGCGTTTGAGCTGCTCACCGACCTCACGTTCAACTCCGTGTTTCCGGGCCGCGAGGTGGAGAAGGAGCGGGGCGTGATTCTGGAAGAAATGAGCATGTACCAGGATGCTCCCGAGGACGCCATAATCGATGACTTTGACACGGTGGTGTTTGGCGAGCACCCGCTGGGCGTGAACATTCTGGGCACCCGGGAGAGCGTCAGCAGCTTCCAGACTGCTGATTTTCATGCTTTTCTGCGGGAGCAGCTGCGCACCGACCGGCTGGTGTTCAGCTCGGTGAGCAATCTGTCATTCGTGGAAGTGAAGCGGCTGGCCGATAAGTTTCTGGCCCCGCTGCCGGCCCAACTGGGGCCGCGCACGCGCCGCCCGGTGGGTGGCTACGAGCGCAAAACGCAGGTCGAAACCCGGCCCATTTCCCAGGCGCACTGCCTGGTGGGTGGCCCGGCTTATTCGCTGAACAATGCCCGCCGCATTCCGTTCTTTATGCTGAACAACATCCTCGGCGGCCCCGGCATGAACTCGCGCCTCAACCTGGCCGTGCGGGAGAAATACGGCCTCGTCTACACCATCGACAGCACGTATTCGCCCTACACCGACACCGGCCTGTTCGGTATCTACTTCGGCACCGAGGGCAAGCAGCTCAATCGCACGGTGGGCCTGGTGCAAAAGGAGCTGAAGCTGCTGCGCGAAAAGGAGCTCACCACCAACCAGCTGCACACGGCCAAGCACCAGCTCATGGGCCAGCTCGCCATGAGCGAGGAAAGCAACGGCGGCATGATGCAGCTGCTCGGCAAAAGCACGCTCGACCTGGGCCGCGTGGAGCCGCTGAGCGAAATCTTTGAAAAAATCGAGCAGATTTCGGCGGCCGAGCTGCGCGATATGGCCAACGAAGTGCTGACCGAAGAGCACCTGAGCGTGCTGCAATACGTGCCGGAAGGGAAGTGAGTACGCCAGCATTTGGTCACGTAGGTACGGCTCGGCCGGGCGACTTATTTGAGTCGCGGCTGGAACTGTCACTGCACCGGCAGCACCGGCCCCGGCAAGCAGGCATTTGCGCCACGCAAAAGGAGGGGGCCGAAAGCATCGTCTTGTCCGATAAGTACGAAGACGACAAAGTGCATGAAGATTTCATACTTTATACTGGCCACGGCGGGCGTAACCAGGAAACGGGTAAGCAGGTAACCGACCAAACCCTAACGGATTCGAACCTGGGTCTGGCACGGAGCGAAGCCACTGGTTTGCCAGTAAGAGTGTATCGAAAAGTGCGCATTCCCTCCGGCACCACAGCATTTCGCTACGAAGGGTTATTTCGGGTGGCCGGCCATCAACTCGCGGTTGGAAAGTCAGGCTTTAAGGTGTTTCGGTTTCGACTAGAGCTTGTTGTAGCAGCAAAATCTGCGGTGCCGGTGTCCTACGCTACGCCTAGTTTATTCGACGAAACAGCTCCAACTGTGGCCGAAGCGGCTCTGCGCTACGAAGCCACAACCTCCCGGCTCATTCGGGATACCGCCGTAACGCGGCAGGTGAAAGCGTTGTATAAATACCACTGTCAAGTATGCGATACTCGGCTTGAGGCTCCCGCCGGATTCTATGCCGAAGCTGCTCATATCAAGCCTCTTGGGGCACCGCACAATGGGCCCGATATCCTGCCTAATGTGTTGTGCTTATGCCCAAATCATCATGTGCTTTTTGACTTGGGTACCTTCGCCATTGCCGACGATTATACCTTAATTGGACTACCCGGAAAGCTGCACCTGAAGCCCCAGCATCAAGTAGCAATTGAGTTTCTGACTTACCAGCGGCAGCATATTCATTTGAAAGCCGCGCTAAACCCGCTCAGCAAATGAGCCAGGACCCCATCGAACGCTACGCCGAGCGGCACACCGCCCCGGAACCGCCGCTGCTGGCCCAACTCACCCGCGAAACCCACCTGCAACTGCTGCTGCCGCGCATGAGCAGCGGCCACGTGCAGGGCCGGCTGCTGAGCATGCTCAGCCACTTGATGCGCCCGCGGCGCATTCTCGAAATCGGGGCGTTTTGCGGGTATGCCACGCTGTGCCTGGCCGAAGGACTGGCGGATAACGGCCTGCTGCACACCATCGAAATCGACCCCGAGAAGGAGGCGCGCATCCGGCGCTACGTAGCGGCGGCTGGTATTACGGAGCAGGTGCGGCTGCACATCGGCGCGGCGCTCGATGTTTTGCCGGGGCTGGTCGATGAAGTGTGGGATTTGGTCTTTATTGATGCCGACAAGCGCCGCAACGACGCGTACTTTGAAGCAGTGATTGACCATGTGCGCCCCGGCGGGCTGCTCATCATCGACAATGTGCTGTGGAGCGGCAAGGTGCTGCCCACGCACGCGCTCAAAGCCAACGACAAAGACACGCCCTTCGTGCGGGCCTTCAATGACAAGGTAGCCCGCGATGCGCGCGTGGAGCCGGTTTTTCTGGCCCTGCGCGATGGGCTCCTGCTGCTACGGAAAGTCTAGGTCTGAACCGCGGATTTATCGGATTCATCGGATTTCGTGGCCGACTGTGGCACCTGTTTAATGGCCTTTGCCTAGCCCCGATGTAGCCAGCACTATTACCGCAGACTGCCCCGCCCACAAAATCCGAATAATCCGATGAATCCGATAAATCCGCGGTTCAGACACCTGTTTATTTTGCTGTTATTGAGCATCGGCGCTGCCCGTGCCCAGGCTCCCACTACGGTGAGCGGGCGCGTGGCCGACGGCAAAGACCAGTCGCCGCTCATCGGGGCCAACGTGCTGCTGATTCATTTGCCGGACTCGGTGAGAACCGGCACGGCCGTGGATACTGACGGCAAGTTTCAGTTTGATAACGTGGCGGCTGGGCGCTACCTGCTCGATGCCTCGTTTGTGGGCTACCAGAAGCTGCGCCAAACCGTGACGGTGGCCGGGCAAGCCGTGCAGCTGGGCACGCTGGCGCTGCAAACGGGTGGTATCCAGCTCAAAGGCGTGGTGGTGACGGGGCAGGCCGCGCAGTCGGTGCAGAAGGGCGATACCACGCAGTTCAACGCCAGGGCCTTCAAAACCAACCCCGATGCCAATGCCCAGGACCTCATTGAGAAGCTGCCCGGCGTGAGCCGCGGGGCCGATGGCAAAGTGCAGGCCCAGGGCGAAAACGTGCAGCGGGTGCTGGTCGACGGCAAGGAATTCTTTGGCAACGACCCCGACGCGGTACTCAAGAACCTGCCCGCCGAAATGGTGGATAAGGTGGAAGTATTCGACCAGCGCAGCGAGCAAAGCCGGTTTTCGGGCTTCGACGACGGTAACACAACCAAGACCATCAACATCGTGACGAAAGTGGAATTTCGCAACGGCACCTTTGGGCGGGTGGTGGCCGGCGCGGGCCCGGAGCGCTACAAGGCCAACGGCAACGTGAACAACTTCAAGGGCACCCGGCGGCTGTCGGTGCTGGCGCAGTCGAACGATGTGAACGAGCAGAACTTCGGTACCGAAGACCTGCTGGGCGTGGTGGGCAACTCGAACCAGGGCGGCGGTGGGCGCGGCGGCCGGGGCGGGGGCGGGGCACCGGGCGGCGGCGGCAACGGCGGCAATGCCGGCGATTTCCTGGTGAACCAGAGCGGCGGCCTCACCAGAACCAACGCCGTGGGCCTGAACTATTCCGACTCCTGGAACAAGAAAACGGACCTCTCGGCCATCTACTTTTTCAACCGGGCCGATAACACGCTGCTCAGCACCACCCAGCGGCAGTACGTGCTGCCGCAGACCTACACTCAAACGGCCAACACCACCAGCCTCAACACCAACCAGCGCTTCAATATGCGCCTGGAGCATAAGATTGACTCGGCCAATTCCATTCTGTTTCGGCCCCGGTTCAGCTACCAGCAAAACGAGGCCACCAGTCTGGTGGCCGGCCTCACGCGCCGCACCAATATCGAGCAAAACACTACCAACAGCAGCAACATCAACAGCACCTACGAGGCCGACAACGCGGGCCTGAACACCGGCGGCGACCTGCTACTTCGCCACCGTTTTGCCAAGGCCGGCCGCACCGCCAGCCTCAGCATGGGCGGCACCTACAGCGAGCGCGACGCCACCACCACCCTGCGCACCACCGACACGGGCGCGGCCCGCGCCAACCTCAACCAGCTCAGCACCCTGAAGCAGCAGGGGGGCAGCCTCAACGCCAACCTTTCGCTCACGGAGGCCCTCACCAAGCGGGATATTTTGCAGGGCAGCTACGCCATTAACTACGCGCCCAACAACTCGAATAAGTACACTTACGACGTGCTGACCGGCGACACCCGCCAGCTGAACGAGGGCCTGAGCAACGTATTCGATACCTACTACTTAACGCAATCGGGCGGCGTAACCTACCGGCACATCACGCCGAAGTACCAGGCCAGCGTCGGCCTGTCGGGGCAATACGCGGAGCTGTACAGCGATGCGCGGTACCCGCGGCCCGGCATCGGGCGCTACACGTTTGTGAACGTGCTGCCCAATGCCAATCTGAACTACCGGTTCACGAAGCAGAAAAACCTGCGCCTGAACTACCGCACCAACACCAATCCGCCCAGCGTGAGCCAGTTGCAGGCCGTGGTGAATAACTCCAATCCGTTGCAGCTCACCATTGGCAACCCCACGCTACGGCAGGAATTTCAGCACTCGGCCAACCTGCGCTACTCGGCCTCTAGTCCCGAAGTGGCCAGCAATTTCTTCGCCCTGCTGTCGGGCTCCTACACTCAGAACCCGATTTCGAACCGCACGCTGGTGGTGGCCCGCGATACCACGGTGGTGCCCGAGGGCGCACCCGACGTGCGCCTGCCGGCCGGCGGCCAGCTGGTGCAGCCCACCAACCTGAGCCAGCAGTACGCGCTGCGCTCGCTGCTGAGCTACGGCCGGCCCATCAAGGCCATTAAAACCAACGTGAACCTGAGCGCCAATGCCAGCTTCACCCAAACGCCGGGCCTCGTGAACGGCGGCCTGAACTATGCCCGCGTGCCGGCCTTGGGCGCGGGCCTCACGCTGAGCTCCAACATCAGCCCCCAGTTCGATTTCACGGCCTCCACCACCTCCACCCAGAACTTTGTGCGCAACACGCTCCGGGCGCAGCTCAATTCCAACTACTTCGCCCAGGTGTCGCGCCTGCGGCTGAACTGGATTGTGGGCCCGGGCATCAACTTCGCCACCGACCTCGTGCATCAGGCATACTCCGGCCTCGCGGCGGGCTTCAACCAGCAGTACGTGCTCTGGAATGCCAGCCTGGGGAAGAAGCTTTTCCCCTGCCAGCGTGGCGAAATCAGGGTTTACGCCTTCGACCTGCTGGGCCAGAACCGCGCCATCCAGCGCAACGTGACGGAGGCGTATTACGAGGACGTGCAAACCACTATTTTGCAGCGCTACCTCATGCTCATGTTCACCTACAACATCCGCAGCGGCAACGTGATAGCGCCAACGCCGCCCGTCGAGGGTGAGCGTCGGGAGCGCAGCTTTGGTCGGCCCGAGGGGGGCGGCCGGCGGGAATAGCGAAAAACTGCTCGGAAAAAGAACGTCATGCTGAGCGTAGCGAAGCATCTCTACCGCGCAGGCATTCATTTACGCTCGCGGTAGAGATGCTTCGGCAAGCGGACACCAGATGAAGCTTGACGTTCTGGGAGTATTGCCCAAAATTCAGGTTCTTTGTAGCTGCCGGGCCGAACTGCCCGCGTTGCTTATGCGAAATCCTGTTGCCCTACTATTGCTGCTGCTGGCCCTGGCCGGGCCGCTGGCCGCCCAGCCCCTTGCCCCAGGCCCGCACCGCGATGTGCCCGCTGCCCTCGACGTGGCCGGCCTGCACCTCGTGCTGAGCGAGGAAGCCCGGCAGCTGGTGCAGCAAAAAGCCGATGGTCTGTGCCGTCACCAGCCCTCGTTTCAGGCCCGCGTAGATTTGGCCGATGCCGCCTTTCCCATCATCGATAGGGTACTGCGCGAAGAAGGCGTGCCGCTCGATTTTCGCTATCTGGTGCTCCAGGAAAGCGCCCTGCGAGGCGATGCCCGCAGCAACCACGCCGCCGTGGGCTACTGGCAGCTCAAGCAGGAAACCGCCACCGGCCTGGGCCTGGTCGTGAATGAGGAAGTCGATGAGCGTCAGCACCTCACGGCCAGCACCCGCGCCGCCGCCCGCTACCTCACCCGCAACAATGCCGCGCTGCGCAACTGGCTGAACGCCCTGCTCAGCTACAACACCGGCCTGACGGGCGTGAAACCCTACACGCTGCCCACCGATGCCGACGCCACCGAAATGGCCATCACTGAGGCCACGTCGCCCTACGTGCTGATGTTTCTGGCGCAGAAAATCGCCTTCGAGCCCGCCTGTGGCCAGAACCCCAGGCCCCCGTTGCGCCTCCAGGAATTTCCGGCCACGTCCGGCCAAACCCTCGAATCCCAGGCCCAGCTACTGCACGTAGAGCCGGCTACCCTGGCCGCGCACAACCATTGGCTGCTGGCCCCCGCCGTGCCCGCCGACCGCCCCTACACGCTCATCGTGCCCGTGGGCGACGTTACCCAGGCGGCCGGTATCGTGGCCAACCAGCGCCTGCAAAGCAGCAAGGAATTGCTGGCCCTGCCCGCCGTAGCCGGCAATGCGGCCGAAGTTGAGATAAATAACCTCCGCGCCCTTATCGCGCTGCCCGGCGAAACCACCGTGGACCTGGCCCGCCGCGCCAACCAGAAGCTGGGCGAATTTCTGCGCCACAATGAAATGACGGGCTTTGATGCGGCCGTAACCGGCCGGCCTTACTACCTGGAAAGCAAGCCCGATGCCGGGGCCGTGGAATACCACGTGCTCCAGCCCGGCGAAACGATTTTCGACGTGGCCCAGAAGTACGGCATGCGCCAAAAGGCCGTGTACGCTAAAAACCGCATGGCCCGCGTCGAGGAGCTGCGTTCTGGCCGGGTGCTGTGGCTGCAGCACACCCGCCCCCGCGAGGTGGCGGTGGAATACCGCAGCCTGCCCGAAGGCGCGGCCCTGGAGCGGCCCGCCACGGCCGCCACGCCCGCCGAAACCGATGCCCTGGTGGAGCGGGCCAACGAGGCCGCAGCTACCTTACGCGAATCGGCTCCCGACGGAGTCAAAGTCAAGGTAAAAATCAAGGTGAAGAACGGCGGGGCTGAAACCAGGGAAGTGGTGAGAGCAGAAGCCGATGGCTGGGGCGAAGCGCTATCAACCGCCACTGCCGCCGCCCCGTCGGCTCCGGCCCCCGCCCCGGTCGTGGCTCTCGTGCCAGAGCTGATGGCGGCACCTGCGTCAGCTCCGCTGCCAACCCGGCCTGCCGCACCCGCCGCCCCCACAATTGCGCTGCCGCCCCCGGCCCCCGCGCCCGCGCCGGCTCCTCTGGCCGACGAGCCCACGCCCGTTGAGGCAGGGGGTGTGCCTGTTGAAAGCCTGCCGACCGAAGCCCCGGCCCCGGCTCCTGTGTCAGCACCCGCGCCACGGGTGGCGGCGCCGGGCATCGTGTACACACCCGCCCGCCCGGCCCTGGCTCGTCCGGTAGTGGCTCCGCCTGCCGCTGCCCCGCGCGCGCCTGCTGCGGCCGTAGCCGGGTTGCCCGCCGCCGCTCCCAGCGACACCTATCACCGCGTCGAGCCCGGCGAAACCGTGTATTCGGTGAGCCGGCGCTTCCAGGTGCCGCCCGCCACGCTCATTGCCATCAACCAATTGCCACCCTCGGCCAAGCTGGTGGCCGGCCAAATGATGCTGCTGAAACCAGTGGGCCCCGCCGGGGCAACGCTGCCCGCCAGTCGCCCCACCGCTTCCGCCGACCCCAACGCCACCACCCACACCGTGGCCGTGGGCGAAACCCTCTACAGCATCTCCCGCCTCCACAAAGTGACCGTGGCCGACCTGCAAGCCTGGAACGGCCGGGCCGCGACCGATACATCGGTCAAGATAGGGGAGGAGCTGCGGGTGGTGGCCGGCGCGAAGTAGGCCAGGCGGTAGCCCACAACGGATAGGCAATTCATTGCTTATCGAGTTCAGCTAGTTGTTTTAGCTTGTGCAGAAGCAGCGGCAATTGGCTGCCCCGCCCCATTACTGCTTCGAATAATTCTTCTACGTTCGGCTTGCGCCGGACGCTGGCGCACTGGTTAGCAATGAAGATTCTGACGTCGGAAGCCGCAGTGGCGACCTCTTCAACTACTTCCGCTCGTTCCTCCAGTACGTACACGATATCCTCCCAGTCGTGACTCAGGCGTAAGTCGCTTGCCCGGTTTTGCAGCGCACAAAACTTGGTAGCCAGCAGATAGGCAGGGTGCAAAATCCGGATAATGGTGCCATCGGGCAATGTATGGGATTGCGCGGTAGCCATCCCGACCGGATACCACGGGTTGCTGAATCCCAGTACCCGCGCGTCGGTGGGCATCACGTCAACTGGTATGCCTTCGTAGAGCCACCGAATTTGTACCCTGCTCTCCACGTCATTGCGAAAACCACGGGCACGCAGCCGTTCTTCCAGCGCCGCAAAAGCACCGTACGAGGCCAATTCAATGATGCAGTCCACGTCGTCGGTGGGCCGGGAAATGGGAGCGGCCGGGCTGCTGGCGTAGAGCCCCACGGTGGCTCCTCCCACGAATACTACTTCGGGCAACAGGTTGCCCAAACCCTGGGCCACTGCTTGCAGGGCTACCGTGTTGATGATTTCAGCCACGGAGTATATACTTTTTGAGTAAGTCCTGCGCCAGGATAATTTCGCGCACCCGGCCAACCCGCAGCGCGTCTACCAGGGCCAAAAGGGCATAAAGCGTCGCGTCCTGCCGTGCCGCGAAAGGCACCGACGGATACAGCGGTACAATGGATTCGCCCCGTGCGGTGCCCTCTGCGCTGGGCCATACATACGTCTCAGCGCTGCGAATCAAGGCATTGAGTGGTGGGGCCGAGTGGGCAGTTGGCATTCCCCGGTACACCGGGCCCGGTTCGGCCGGAAACACGTAGCGCAACCCGTAGCACAGAAACTCAAACAGCGCCTGCGGATGCACCTGCTGCCGGTCCTGAGCCACCAGTCGGGCCACGCGGCTCCGGCGCAACGAAGCAGATATTTCCGATTGACTCATTCCCAAAGAAGCAGCCAGCGCTTTCTGCTGAAGTGCCTCCGATTTTACTAAAATTTCTTCCTGGTGCGCCACGCTGACCAGTTTCAGCAGTACCACCACGTCGTGTGGCCGCATCCCTTTGTGCTCTGCCATGTTACAAGCTGTATCGCATATCGCGATATGCGATACACAAATGTAGGTGACTTTTCTGACTGTCTCCCCGTGTTGCCAAGCTCCCCGGACGGGGGTATCTTTACTAAAACCGCCGCTCGGCTATCAATTGCTCACTGTTCATTGATAACTGTTAACTGAAAAGAAATGCCCGTTTTCTCGCACCTCCACAGCCACACGCAATACTCGCTGCTCGACGGCCAGGCCAGCATCAGCAAGCTGATGAAGAAGGCGCAGGCCGATGGCATGCCCGCCGTGGCCCTCACCGACCACGGCAACATGTTCGGGGCGTTCAACTTCGTGGCTGAGGCTAATAAGTACAACGTGAAACCCATCGTGGGCTGCGAGTTTTACCTGGTGGAGGACCGCCACAAAAAGGCTTTCAGCCGCGAGAAAGGGGAGAAGGACGTGCGCCACCACCAGCTGCTGCTGGCCAAAGACCAGGCCGGCTACCACAACCTGAGCAAGCTCTGCTCGATGAGCTTCATCGAGGGCGTGTACTCCAAATTCCCGCGCATCGACCGCGAGCTGCTGGAGCGCTACCACGAGGGCCTGATTGCTACCAGCTGCTGCATCGGGGCCGAAATCCCCCAAACCATTCTCTTCAAAACCGAAGCTGAGGCCGAGGAAAAGCTGAAGTGGTGGCTCGATATGTTCGGTGAGGACTACTACATCGAAATCCAGCGCCACGGCCTGATGAACTTCGACGGTACCGGCAAAAGCCAGGAAGACGTGAACCAGGTGCTGCTGCGCCTGGCGCACAAGCACAACGTCAAAGTCATCTGCACCAACGACTCGCACTACGTCAACCAGGATGACTATGCGGCCCACGACCTGCTACTGTGCGTGAACACCGGCGAGGAGCACAGCAATCCGATTGGGGATATCCGAACCAATTATTACACCTTGATGACCGGCAAGGGCGAGGTGAAGTATGACCTGCTCGACAACCTGCGCCGCGACCACAGCCGCGACGAAAAGGCCCAGCGCCAGCTCCGCCGCATCGACGAAGAACTGCAGAAGCCCAAGCCCCACACCCGCTTCGGCTTCGCCAACGACCAGTTCTTCTTCAAGACCCAGGCCCAGATGAACGAGCTGTTCATCGACGTGCCCGAGAGCGTGGACAACACCAATGAGATTGTTGACAAAATCACGCCGCCGAAGCTCCAGCGCGATATTCTGCTGCCCAACTTCCCCATTCCGCCCGAACACGCCAATGGCGATGCCTTCCTGCGTCACCTCACCTACAAGGGCGCTTTCGAGGGAGCGAAGCCGCGCTATTCCATCCGCACGCCCGAAATTGAGGAGCGGCTGGACTACGAGCTGCGCATCATCCAAACCATGGGTTTTGCGGGTTACTTTCTGATTACGCAGGACTTTATTAACCACGGTCGTTCGGTGGGCGTGGCCGTGGGGCCGGGCCGGGGCTCGGCGGCCGGCTCGGCAGTGGCTTACTGCGTGGGCATCACCAACATCGACCCGATTAAGTACTCGCTGCTGTTCGAGCGGTTCCTGAACCCGGAGCGCGTGTCGATGCCCGATATCGACATTGACTTTGACGACGTGAATCGTCAGAAAGTCATTGACTACGTGGTGAATAAGTATGGAAAAACGCAGGTGGCCCAGATTATCACCTTCGGCACCATGGCGGCCAAGTCGGCCATCAAGGACGTGGCGCGGGCCATGGAGCTGCCCCTGCCGCAGACCAACGACCTCACCAAGATGGTGCCCGAAAAGCCGGGCACCACCCTGGCCGGGGCCTTCGCCGAAAACCAGGAGCTGGACATGATTCGGCGCGACGAATCGCCGGATAACCTCAAGGGCCACATCCTGCGCCTCGCTACGCAGCTCGAAGGCTCAGTGCGCAACACCGGCATTCACGCGGCCGGCGTCATTATCGCGCCGGATGACATCACGAAGTACATCCCGGTTTCGACCTCCAAGGACTCGGACCTGCTCATCACGCAGTTCGACGGCAAGGTGATTGAGTCGGCCGGGATGCTGAAAATGGACTTTCTGGGCCTCAAAACCCTGACTGTCATCGTGGATGCCATGAATCTGATTGAGCGCAACCACGGCGTGAAAATCGACATCGACGACATTCCGCTCGATGATGAAAAGACTTATGCGCTGTATCAGCGCGGCGATACTATCGGCACGTTCCAGTTCGAGTCGGAAGGCATGCGCCAGTACCTCAAAGACCTGAAGCCGACAAACATCGAGGATTTGATTGCGATGAACGCCCTGTACCGGCCGGGCCCGATGCAGTTCATTCCGAACTTCATCAACCGCAAGCACGGCCGGGAAGTGGTAGAGTACCCGCACGAGCTGTTGAAACCCATCCTGGAGTACAGCCAGGGCATTATGGTGTACCAGGAGCAGATTATGCAGACGGCCCAGATTCTGGCCGGCTACTCGCTGGGCGGGGCCGACTTGCTGCGCCGGGCTATGGGTAAGAAGGACATGAAAAAGATGGCTCTGGAGCGCGAGAAGTTCATCGATGGCGCGAAGAAGCTGCACGATATTCCGGCCAAAAAGGCCAACGACGTGTTCGACGTGATGGAGAAATTTGCCGAGTACGGCTTCAACCGCTCGCACTCCGCTGCCTACTCCGTGGTGGCGTATCAGACTGGCTACCTGAAGGCCAACTACCCGGCCGAGTACATGGCCGCCGTGCTCACCAACAACATGGGCGACATCAAGAAGGTGACGTTCTTCATCGAGGAAGCCCGCAAGCAGGGCGTGCCCGTGCTGGGGCCGGATGTGAATGAAAGCCTGCTGAAATTCAACGTGAACCAGGAGGGGGCCATCCGCTTCGGCATGGGCGCGGTGAAGGGCGCGGGCGAGCTGGCGGTGGAAAGCATGGTGCAGGAGCGCGAAAAAGCGGGCAACTACTCCGATATCTTCGACTTTGCCAAGCGCGTGAACCTGCGCACCGTGAACAAGAAAACCTTCGAAAGCCTGGCCCAGGCCGGCGCGTTCGACGGTTTCGACAAGCACCGCCGCCTCTACCTCGACGCCCCGGCCGGCGACCAGAGCCTCATCGAAAAGGCCATGAAGCTGGGCCAGCAGCACGCCGCCGCCAAGGAAAGCAGCCAGCACAGCCTGTTCGGGGCCTCCGCATTTGGGGCGGTAGCCGCGCCGCTGCCCAAGATGCACGAGATGGAGCCCTGGAGCAAAACCGAGCAGCTCCGCCGCGAAAAGGAAGTGGTCGGTTTCTACCTCTCGGGCCACCCGCTCGACGCCTTCAAGCTGGAGCTGGATGCCTACTGCACCTGCGGCCTGGAGAAGGTGGACGAAATCAAAAACAAGGAAATCGCCGTGGCCGGGCTGATTAACAACGTATTATTCAAGACCACGAAAACCGGCCAACCCTTCTGCACCTTCACCCTTGAGGACTACGAGACGAGCATCAACCCGGCCCTATTCCGCGACGACTACACCAAGTTCGCGCCCCTCATCAACCCCCGCAACTACCCCAACGAGCAGGTGCCGCCCATGTACGTGCGCCTCAAGCAGGAGCTGCGCCGCCACACTCAGGACCAGTGGGACCTGCGCATCCTGACGATGGAACCCCTGGCCGATGTGGCCGAAAAGCGCAGCAAAGGCGTGCGCGTGCGCCTCGACCTGCGCACCGTGACCGGTCCCATGCTCGACCGTTTGCAGGACGCCATCGACCACGCGCCGGGCAGCAAGCGCCTCGAAATCCAGTTCGTGGAGCCCCACGAGCATCTGGCGGTAGACATGTTCTCGCGCAAGTTTCAGATTGAGCCTAAGACGTTTATCGAGAAGATGCACGAAATGGAGATGGAAGTCTGCACGCTGATTTAGAGCAGCAAATGAACCTGGTAAAACGTCATGCCTAAGCTGGCGTCCGCTTGCCGAAGCATCTCTACCGCTTCGTTGTGACGATTGAGTGAGTTACGCGGCAGAGATGCTTCGACAGGCTCAGCATAACGTTCAGATAGAATATGGCACCCTTCACCTCGCCCAAGCCATCGGGCTGAACTTTCCCCTACCCACGCTGTTTACCCGTCCATATCTGCTACCTTGCGACCCCATTGGCCGTATACGCCAGACTATTCTTTAAACCCCAACCCAAATTGAAATGGGAAACAAAGCAATTGAAATAACCGACGCCAATTTTGACGAAATCATCAGCGGCGACAAGCCCGTATTGGTCGATTTCTGGGCCGAATGGTGTGGCCCCTGCCGCATGGTGGGTCCCGTGGTAGAGGAGCTGGCCGGCGAATACGAAGGCAAGGTCATCGTGGGCAAAGTTGACGTAGACGCCAACCCCCAGACTTCCATGAAGTTCGGTATCCGCAGCATTCCTACGCTGCTGGTCTTCAAGAACGGCCAAATCGTTGACAAACAAGTAGGCGCCGTGCCTAAGCACGTACTCGCCCAGAAATTAGAAGCCCAGGTTTCGGCCTAAATAAGCCGCTGCCAGGCAGCAAAAAGCCCCTTGCCAATTTGGCAAGGGGCTTTTTTTAGTAATTTGTCGGGTCCGGAAATAGGTTGACAGCTTTCCCAAAAGATGTCATGAAAACTGAGTTTGAGCCGCGTGTGCGGCGTAGTCAGCGCGACTACAGTTTGCCCTTTAAATTGGCCGTGGTGGGTGAAGTCGGCCGCGG